>JANORP010000465.1:0-1729 GCA_031415375.1 Bacteroidota bacterium
GTGCGCATCGACGCGGGCCCCTTCGTCCAAGCCTACGGCACAAACGACTGGAGCTACGAGTACCAGACGCTACAGCTGAGCAACGGCCCGCATACGATCACCGTGCGCCTCACCGACTCAGCCGGCTACACGACCTCGCACGTCATCCCCGTCGAGTTCAACAACCAGCCTTTCGCTTCGGCAAAGGAAATCCGCAAAATACGGACCAACCGGAAAATGCCGCACAAACTTGAAGCCGCCGAGCCGCCTGGCTTTCAGCTCAACCCACAACAGCGCCTCGGCGTCATTGTCAGCTTGGCGAAGCTGGCGGGCGAATTGAATGGCGTCGGGCTTGGGGTGCATGGCGAGCGTCTAAAGGTTCAATTTTGGATTGAACTCTGGTTGTGGGTTTGATGCAATTGGTTTTTGCTTTCAGCGCAGGCCCTCTCCGTCACGGGCTTCGCCCGCGACACCTCGCCCCATGAATGGGGCGAGGTTGAACGCACCGTCATTGGCGCATCAATTTCAAAGCTTAAGAAAAGGGCAAAAAATCCAAGCGGTTCAACCTCGCCCCGCATGCGGGGAGAGGTGTCGGCGAAGCCGACGGAGAGGGGTCTTCTAGGCTTCAAAAATCACCGCAGCCCCGCCGCAAACCGCTGCACCCGCTTGCAAGCCTCTTCCAGCAACGCATCGCTGGTCGCGTAGCTGATCCGAAAATTCGGCCCCAATCCGAACGCTGACCCATGCACTGCCGCCACGCCTTCTTGCTCCAGCAGCGCAATCACGAAATCCTCGTCCGTTTCCAACACCTTGCCGCTCTCGGTCTTCTTGCCCATCAATCCGGCGACGGATGGATACACATAAAACGCGCCCTCGGGCTTGGGACAGACGAGGCCTGTGGCCTGGTTAAGCATGGAGACGACGAGGTCGCGGCGTTTTTCGAAGGCGGCGCGGAAGATGGGGAGGTGGGCTTGGGTGCCGTTCAGCGCTTCCACTGCGGCCCACTGCGAGATGGTGGAGGCACCGGAGGTTTGCTGGCCCTGCACCATGTCCATGGCCTTGATGAGATGCTCTGGACCGGCGGCATAGCCGATGCGCCAGCCGGTCATGGCGTAGGATTTGGAAACGCCGTTCATGGTGAGCGTGCGCTCATACAGCGACGGCTCGACCTGCGCCGGGGTGACGAACTGGAAGTCGCCGTAAACGAGATGCTCGTACATGTCGTCGGTGAGGATCCAGACATGCGGATGGCGCACGAGAACGTCGGTCAGCGCCTTCATCTCGGCATGGCTGTAGGCCGCGCCGGACGGGTTGGACGGCGAGTTGAGGATGACCCACTTGGTCTTGGGCGTGATCGCGCGGTCAAGGTCTTGCGCCTGCAGCTTGAAATTGTTCTCAAGCGTCGTGGCGACAAAGACCGGCGTGCCATAGTTGAGCGCCACCATCTCCGGATAGCTCACCCAGTATGGCGCGGGGATGACGACCTCATCGCCGGGGTTCAGCGTGGCAAGAAGCGCATTGTACAGCACCTGCTTGCCGCCGGTGCCGACGATGGTTTGGCTGGGCTTATAGTCGAGGCCGTTCTCTCGGCTGAACTTGGCGGCAATGGCTTCGCGCAGCTGCGGAATGCCGGAGACCGGCGGATATTTGGTTTCGCCGCGGCGGATGGCGGCGATGGCCGCTTCCTTGATGTTGTCAGGCGTATCGAAATCCGGCTCGCCGACCGACAGCGAGATGATGTCCTTGCCTG
>JANORP010000466.1:0-12414 GCA_031415375.1 Bacteroidota bacterium
TTTTCATAATAGCCGATTGCCTTATCATATTCGCCTTTCGAACTCAAGGCCTCACCAATATTATTGAGATATTCGGCTGCTTGCGAGTTTTCGATCCCTTGAACCGTTTGAGAAATCAGAAGTGCCTGCTCATAAAACTCCAATGCCTTGTCGAATGCACCTTTTGAATTCCAAGCTAAGCCAATGTTATTCAGGTATTTTGCATCTCTGGACCGTTCAGAAGCGGATGCAATTGAATCGCTAGACATTGCTTGTTCCAATATTTCGATCGCTTGATCATATTTGGCCATTGAGTATAAGCAAGAACCTATCCCACCCAAAAGATCTGATCTTTGCGCCTTTGTCAGTAGTTGGGATAATGCGGGCTGATTCAATCCCGCCTCAAAAATGTGGATCGCTGAATCATAATGGGCCAAAATCCTCTCGTTGTTCCCATGGGCAATCAAATACTCCACATTCCCACCATCCAACCCCACAGCATCCCGATACCCCTCCGCAGCCTCCTCATACTTCAGCAACAACTCCTTCGTTTTCCCAAACAAATAAGCCTTATAAGCCAGCCGCTTTTTAGAAACCCGATAGTCAGATTCCAACAAAGCTTCGGCCTCCTCCAATCGGCCTTCGTCCAAGAGCTTCTCCGCTTGCCTCACTACGGGATCCCCGGGGCCATAGATCTCAAATTCCTTTTTCAAGGCCTCGTACTTCTCTGCCAGCTCCTGCAATTGTGTGCCAAATTCACCCAGTTCCACGGCATTGGCTTCCAAGCGGCCTGCGAGGGTGCGCAATGCGGGCTCTGGGATGCCATACCAGATGGACACGTCGCCTGCGGCGACGATGGCTGGGCTATTGGCTCCCGAGGTGCTGAGATAGTACTGCTGGGCAAACATGTCCCAGTTGAGGGCTGCCACCAAGCCTGGTTGCGCTATGATTCCCAACCGCTGCTGGGCCTCGGTGCCCAAGGATGAGACGCCTTTGGTTTTGGGGGCGACGGAGCGGTAGGCTTTGATCAAATCTTCGGTCTTGGACTTTCGCTCGGCCTCGGTGAGCCCTTGTTGCTGATAGACGGCCAAAATTGCTTGCACGGCATCGGTGCGTATGCCATAGGTCGCTTGGAAGTCTCTGGCTACCACTGCCGGACTATAGTCTCCTGTGGTCGTGGGCAATTGCGCGACTCCCAAGCTGGCGAGGCTCAATACCAAGAGCCCGATGGAAAGGATGGTTTTCATAGCCAATCTATTTTTCATTGTTTCAGGGTATCTGCAAGTGTGTCTCCGCTTTTGGAGGTGGCAGGATCTACGATATAGGTCACGTCGCCATCTCGGTTGTGAATGATCGGGCTGTTGTCGCCATGGGTGTGCATGTCGATCAAGGGCTTGGGCTGCGGCTGGATGGCGGGTGGTGATGATGGCCAACCCCATACAGACCGCGCGGCAAAAAACATTCCTGCGATCAAGCTCAGCGACACGCCAAGCAGGGCTACGGCTTTCCATAATTTACGGGCGCGCATCAAGGTAGAATTAGCAGCGTCTTCTTCTTTGACTTGACGGGCAGATTCTTCAGGCCCATCGGGAATGTCCACGTCGAAGGGGTACGAACTAGTCTCTTTGCCACGTTGCGTTTTCTCAACGGTATCTTGCTCCATGGCAGCGTCCAATTCTGTTTCATTGTGTGCCGCCCCGCCGAGCATGTCTGAGTCTCCTTTGGTGGCAGCAAAATAGTCTGTGATGCGGGCCAAGAGATCGATGTTTTGAGCCCTGACTTGATCGGGATGGAGCTGCAATGCCTCCATGCAGGCTTCAAAATCTCGCAACTTGTCAAGGGGAAAGCCCAATATGCGCACCAAGAAGTCTTGGGTATTGATGGATGGTATGCCGATGCGGTCGCTCTTGTGATCGCGGATCCATCTGATTTTGTCTTCGGGGACCTGGAGGAAATCCTTGGCCGTTTTGATGTCGGGAGCCACGATGGGTCTGCCATCGCTGTCTTTGTCGCTACGCAGCTTGGTCTTTTGTGCAATGACAGCAGACTCGAAATAACCCTCTAACCGGTCCCAATGGGCGGCCTTCCACTTAGAGGCATAGTCGCCTAGTAGCAGTTGGGTGACGGCTAGGCGCAACAATTCCAGCGTGAGTTTTCTATCCATGGATTGTGATTCTATTTTAGGTCGAATGGTGCTGTGGTCCTCGGCCGGGCACGTGGTCTGGGAAATCTGGGTGCAGCGAGGCAGACTTGCGCGATCTCGAAGCTGGCGTAGGCGGAGTCGGGCGGGATGGCTCGCCTTTCTGTCTAGTCGGTGTCCACGAAAATTGCGAGAGAGCTAGGGTAAAATCTCCCCTGCTGTGCAAAAAAGACCTGCTTGCAAGTCCAGCAAAAGTTCTCCCAATCTCCGGCAAATCTCCTCCCAAACCTCTCCAGAACCTCGTTTCGCAAGTTTTGGGGCGGTCCTCATCTTTGCTTTCAGATAGGCGGTACTCGGGTATCCCTATCTGGGTCACTGGCACGAGCCCCCCGAGTTCGGCTACTTTTTGATCTATTACCAATTGAAAGATGTACACAAAAACTTTCGGTAGAAAGGCATGGATCCTCGTGTCCCTACTCCAACTCGGGTTCAATTTTAGCGGCGTTTCCAAGCCCGCATCACAGCTCTCATTCAAGCAAGGCGCAGAGGTGCCCCAAATGGGCCTAGGCAAGCTGGCATGCGGCGCGACCTTTTTTCCAGCTACGGCATTCGAAAATTGCCTGTACGTAAATGTCCATGTCAGCGATTGTGATGCGATCCCTCTGGTGGATGCCGAGGGTTGCATTCCTGCTGAGGTGGGCGTGCGGCTCGGCACAATCAAAGTCGTGGATGAAAACGGAACGCTTGTGTCGCTTTGGGCGCTGCGTAGCGCCGAAGGCGGCATCGTAGAGGTCGTAATCCTGGATATCGAGTAATACATAGCGCACAATATTGAGTCGGCGTTGGCCCTGGGAGCAATGCTCCCGGGCTAACGTTTTTTTCGCATGAGGGCGGCGAGTCCTTTCAAGAGCCACTTTTTCCCAAATATCTTTTCGGGGTCTGCACGAAGGTTGTGGTCCAATTGGAGGAGATGGTCTTCGCGACTTGCAACTGGCAGCTGCCCTAAATCCACTAATTGGCGCAGGTAGTTGCTGAATGACTGAAGCTGCAATGCAAACGTGCCAGCTAGCCGTCCCTTGCCCAATAGTTTTCCAAGCCCTTGTAAGCGTTCTTTTGCCTCGCGTTCCCCACCGCGTGCAAAAGCAGCGTAGGCAGACAAACCTCTTGTCTCGGCCTCTAGACGATCGTCTGCGCGAAACGGGATATGAACGATTGCACTTTCAAAGCAAGTCTCGGCCGATTCATACTGTGCGCAACTCAAGGCATTGAGACCGCGGCACAGTTGCACGGTCGCCTTTGCCGTCTCGCCCTCGACACGGTCCCCATATTGAGAAACAAGCCTATCCAGGGCTGCCTGATTTTCAGCCTTGGAAAGAATCAAAAAGGCATTTCTGAAATTTCCGGTCTTGATTTTGCCTTGTGTTTCCAAAACACCTTCGCGCAGTACCCAGTCATAGATGGCGACCAATTCGTCTCGAAACTCCAGTCGCCCATTTTTTAGAGCCAGTACGCAATAGTTGATCAAGTATGTGCAAACATCTTCCAGTTCCCCGATGCGAGCCTCCTTCAAGGCCCGCTCGCAAGCCATGAGGCTTTCCTTCGCGCGTGCATAGGTGGCAGGCGCGGATGCATGTGCGTCAGAAATGAGCGCATAGAGCTGGGAATAGAGGTAGATCAGGGGCTCATTTTGTGGATCCAGAGATTGCGTCCATGCGAGCAATTCATCCATGAACGTCAGGTGGTGATGGGTGCTGCGATCGCGATCCTGGCTCATGGCCTTGCAGGCGAGGCTGAGCTTCTTCAGGGCATAGGCCCGGTCTAGTGCGTCCAGGGATTGCTGGAAAAGGGGGCTTGTGAAATCGTAGGTTCCGCTTGCGAGCGGCGAATGCAAGAACTCATCCTGGATCGCAAGCATGGAGCCGTGGTGCACAAATGATTTGAAGGGAGTGGCTTCAAGACTTTGGATGGCCTTCCTGAAAGCAGCGAGGTACAAAGGGCCACAGTTTCGCAGGCGCAATTCCTCGATGAGAAATTGTGCATGGACAGCAGGGTGCATGGCCAGATGCTTGTCCACCAAGAAGTGCTCGATGCACTTGACCAATTGTGTCGTGCGTTGGCGCAAGGATCCTCGATTCACTTCGTTCTCTGCATCGCCTCCAATCTCACGCATCAAGTCTGCTTCACCCCACTGGACTTGCTTTGCCGATAGCTTGAGGCAGGCCATGTACCAACCGTGCAAGGAAGGCTGATTTCCATACCGAAGTTTCTTGAGCGCGTGGCCTAACGCCTTTTGCTCATCGATAGCTAGCAGTTGTATCGCTTCTTTAACCTTCATTTTATGCAAGAACCGAGTAATCAAAAAGTGTCAAAACAGAATCAGAATCCCGCATTTTGCGCCTTAAAGAGCGGCCTTGCGGCTAATCGTTTAGAAACGCGACTTGATGCTTTACACTACCCTATTCACCTTTGTATCGGTCCACTAAGAACTCAAAGTACATAAAAAAAGGAGGTTATTGCAAGATATATTTCAACAAAATCCAAATGGCTGATACCTGCATGCTTTGAAATATGCAAACGGCCATTCTATTGGCCAAGGCTATTTAAAAGGTTTTTTTGTTACGCTTTCTTTCACAGCTCCAGCTCGATTCTACCTGTCGAAGATGTACTTCCCCACACTGCCCCAAATTTGAATAAAAGTACAATCACTATGCTTACTCCCGAATCTCATCAAAAAATTGAATCCCGGTGCAATATTGGATCGGAGCCTATCCTGTACCAGCGCCGGCTTTTAGGATTCGGAATACTCCTGTTTCTGTTTTCCTCTCTTGTTGCACAGAGCGCTCAATCGAATTTGATAGAGGAAAAAGCAGCCTCCACCGCCAATTCGCCTAGCTACCCGGGAGCTGACCCGTCATGGCAACACTTTCTAAAAGGGGCTGCGAAACCGGTGCCGTCGGCCACCAAACCAAAATCTCTGCGATCAGGACCAAAACAATTTACGACGCATGCTCCTGCTGACGGGCATTCCAATTCTTCGCTGTATGTCCATGCCACCCCGACAAATCGGTATTCAAAGCCTAGCACCCAATCTGGTTGGCGGGATACCAACAAAACTCCAAAATCGGTGCGTCATCCAGAAAGGAATACGATGATGGAGGATTTAGACGCAAAGGTCTCAACCCATCAATCCCATAGCACGGTGGCGGTGGCCGAAAGCGATGCGAGCAAACGCCTCCAGTTGTTTTTTGACCTACACCAAAAACGAAACCTCTTCACCATCGACAGCGTCCAATTTCGAATGCTAGACAGCATCTATGTCGCCGACCTCCTCATTGATCCTGTCCTCCTATTGTCTGACCCAAGCATACGGTTGATTGCCGATTCTGCCTGGCTCGAGGTTTCGGAGTACCGCTACTTCATACCAAGAACATACTATGCTGATGTTGATGGAGGCAAAGTTCGAATGTCGATCCCCTCTGTAGTGGCAAACAGCGTTTCCAGTCCAGTATCCTTCTTTGTGAAAGTACAGTTCAAGGCGGAATGCATCGTCGAGAGTCTTCCAGCATACCTCAAGCATGATCAATTTTTTTTGGGAAAATCGAAAGGAGGATTTTACCATACTGCCCGAACTCCTAGGATTCTAATGACGAGCGTCATCGGGGTGCTGACAATCACAGCTTTCTTCTTTGTGGCTGGCTACTTTGTTGCCCGCAGCAAGGTCTCCTCGCTGAAGTACCTACGCGAGGCGGAATACAGACCCTTTCTAAGTGCACGTGCTACGCAAAACCAGCAAATTAGGCACATCAAGGTGGAACCTATTCACATGAACGAAATACTAAGGAAAGAAAAGGATCTCATCCAATTGACATTGAATTTTAACGGTCGCCCAGAGCTTTTTGTCATCCATGAAAACTTGTCGAGGATAGCCAGCGTGAGAGCATCGATTCCACTTCCTGTTGCAAAGGGCTACTGCAAATTCTTTCGAAGATTGTACGCCAGTATCCTCCCTCTGCAACGTTTCGATACGGAATATTATAGCCTTCGTATCATGGTGCACAAATCGGAACTCCCTCAGCAACTCCGAATCAAAAACGAAGCCCATATGCTCCTACTTGGAACCAACATGAGTGGAGCTGTTTTGGCTACCGACCATCAAAACTTCAAGATCTCGGCCAACGAATTTAGTTACTCACTGTTCATCGATCCCGCAGAGATCATTGCCTACGATGGGCACATGGACAATATTGTCATTCCATTCCGCGTCATTGAGGAACCATTAGACGGATATTCGCTTCATCGGGACTTCGAACTCACAATTTCCAATCGCAATGAAAAATTTAGCTAATGTTCGCCCACAAGAATGCGCTCACATGGTTGCTATCGATAGAATACCATCGATAGCAGCCAAAAGTGTAGGGAAGAAGACTTTTAGGAGGACAAGTAACTCATATTCGATGGCAACATCGTCTTGGCTTCCGAAGAATGGTACCCCTACAAATGTAGCTAAATGGCCTAGAGGATTGTATGACCTGAGCATCCAACATCGTCTGCCGTGGCTTGTGATATTCCTAAGCATTGTGGTGGCCATAATTCCAATCAGTACCCAGTCACAACAGTCCTTAGCCTCCCAACCCATTCAGGCTAGCACCAAGTATGAAATATACCGCGAAGATTTCCTCCAATCCCCGTCGAGCGCCTTTGTTTCGATGGATTTCGGAAACGAAATCTATCTTATCTCAAAGGCGAAGCGATCCCAATTGGGCAAAGCCCTTCCCAAAGGAAGTACGCACGACAACTATCGACTTTACAAAGTCACAAAAAGGAAATTTGATTGGAACAACCCTAGAATCAAGAGAATCCCCAGCCATTTTGGGGATGAGCTATTGTCAGTCGGCTATACCGCCGACGAAAGCAAGCATTTGGCACTGATCACGGAGGCGATTCCGCTCAATGCCAGCCCTCAATTGGGGGAGAAAGGATTCACTAATGTTGCAAAAATCACTGCAATCACTGGCGTTTCCCCCGAGGCACTTCCAGATTTTAATAATGTTATCAATCCCCGAGGCTACTACAAATCTTGCCAGCCAGCCCTTCATCCCAACGGAAAAATGTTTGTGTTTGTATCCAATAGGCCCCCTTTCAGTGACACCACCAATCCCTTCGATCCAAAGACCATAGGAGGCCTAAACCTCTTCTACTCAATCAAAGAAGGCGACTTATGGTCAGTTCCAGAGCCTTTCGACTCTATGATCAACTCCCTCGGAGACGAAATTCTACCCAGTTTCACCAGTGAGGGCGAGCTTTACTTTGCCTCGAATGGTCGCGGCGGATTCGGGAACCATGACATCTTCAAAGCCGAACTTGACATTGACAAAATATACGGCAAGGCAGCCGACGGGAAATGGAAAAGGGCAATTCATCTCCCGCAAGGCATCAATTCCCCAGCCGACGACTTTGGCGCCGTTTGGAATCAGGATCGAGGAGGGAATCGCCAATCTGGCTACTTCTCCTCCAATCGGTCAAACGGTAAGGAAGTCGAAATTTTTCGATTCCAACTTCGGTCACCCGACCTAATCGGCTCCGTCGTTTCTACGCAAGACGCTGTCCCCATTCCATTTGCTGATCTTGTTCTGCTAACCCCCGACAATCATAGACAGTACTTCCAAACCGACTCATTGGGCCTATTCTCTATCCCAATCAAACCAAGCCAGAATTTCAAGCTCGCAGTCGCGGCACAGCGCTATGCCAGACATGATACCCTTCATTTTGACACCTATTATTTGGGGCAAGGGAAGGACAAAAATCTTGATCCAATCGCCCTGGTGCCCATCTCCAAAAAGCAATTCACGGTTGAGGGAACCATCGAGAACCCAGATGGAATGCCGATTCATGATGATCCCAACGTATTAATTTGCTGCGACCAACAAACCCCAAAAAACACGATTGTCACGTCAAAATCTCAGTCTTTTCAGGTGACCATGCCAGTTACAGGAAGTTATTACTTAGATGTTTCCCTTTCAGACGGAAGCAAAAACACTTGGCATTTTGTCCCTGACAAAACACAACACCATGATACAATCCAGTTGCCGATGGTGCTCACTCCACTCATTGATAGCATTGCAGTCTTCAAAACGGCGTACGCCCAACCCTCTTCCACGCAAGAACGTCCGGTTGCAAATCTTGTATGGTACAATACTTCCACTGGGCAACCCAAGCTGATCGGGCACGAACAAGGCGACTCAACTGGTCGCCTACGCATTGCGATCCCTACCTCAAGAATGGCTCCTTGCACGCTCGTTGTGGCCCAAAAAGGATTCGTTCCAGAAGTATACAACCTCGCACGCGAATCTGCCCCAGAAGAGATACAACTGACCAGCCTACAGGATTTGCGGTTTCATCCGATCACGATTTTCCATCCTTACAACATGTCTATCCAAGATACCTCAATCATTTCTGCCCGTAACCTAGAACGCATCGCCCAGCTCATGCTCTTCGACAGCAGCGCTGTGCTCCAGGTTATCTCCTTCACTGATTCAAGAGGCAGTAACTTCTATAACGACAAGCTCTCGGCACTCAGGGCTAGCTACGTTGCCAACTACATACTGAGTCGTACAGGCATCCCTTCCGAACGCCTCAAGCCCGAAGGCTTGGGAGAAAGAAATCTGCTCAATGATTGCGATGACAGCCACCCATGCCCAGAGGAGCTGCATCGGATCAATCGGCGTACGGAGATCACTTTGTATTCAATCGAGTCCTCACAATAACCGTCGATACAATGAAAGAAATTCAAGTCAGAAGTTCGGATGGCGCCCAATCAAGTTCGCGCGATTTCGATGCGTCGAGAATGAAAAAAAGTGCCGTGCCACCACCGTTTGGACTTTCGGCAGGCCCAATTCAACGACGGTCTGTAGGAGCAGACCTACCACTTCCAAATGGACAATCCTATTCTAGCAATACATGGACTGGCGACGTCTACGCATCACCTACGGGAAAGGATGGAGAGCCCACAGTGGAACTGGACGATGCAAATCAAGGTGGCCTGAACGATTGTTATTTTGTGGCTGCTATGGGCGCTGTTGCCAACAACAACCCGAAAGCGATCCAAGATATGATCAAGGACAATGGCGACGGTACCTACGACGTCACATTACATCTCCACCAAGGCTTTTTTTCATTCTTGACCGGATCGGAAGAGACAGTCACAGTTACTGGAAACTTCCCAAATAAAGGAACCATAGAGAACCCCGAACTCGCGTACTCCAAGTACGGCAATGAAAAGGAACTATGGCCAATGTTGATTGAAAAAGCCTATGCACAATACAAGGGAGGTTACGACAAAATAGAATTTGGTAATTCAGGCAACGCCATGCAAATTCTTACTGGCGAATCCACCACTACCTTCTTGACGGCTACAACCAGCGACATGGATCTCATATCCATCATCAAGGTTGCAACCACCAATGGGAAACCAATTACAGCGTCATCCATCCTATTTGAAGAAGGCGACGAGAGGAAAGCCAAATCCAAATCTCTTCAGGTATACGAACACCATGCTTACGTCGTACTTTCCGTTGACGAAAACAACAAGACGATCGAACTGCACAATCCATGGGGACACCATCATCCACCGGCAATTAACATTGCTGACTTCAGGATATGCTTCAACAGCGTTGCAATCAACGCAAAATAGACATTATCAAAATCCGTAAGAATCCATCTGTTAATCCTGTGAAATGAAAACTACAGAAAATAAGATTCCTCAAAACAAACAGTTGGGCCAAGAATTGGAAGATGGTATGGCAGAGTTGGGCAATAGCAAGATTCCACCAGCCTTTGGACTCACAGCAAGCAACGTGGTGCAACGCAGCCAAGCACCAAGCAAAGTTGTTGAAACCTCCAACGCAAACATTACCCAAATCATAAGGCTCAGGCAAAACCCAGATAACAGCGCACTCTGGAAATTCATTCAAGACAATCGTGCAATCCTCAAAAATGATCCCGAAGCATCCAAATGGATTGATAACAATTTCAGTGTGGTCGGCAATTGGAGAGTTGACACCATCATCGAAGAGGGTGAATATAAGAATTGGAGTCCTGCTCGAATCCAGGCTCTTGCTACGTCGGTCCATAGCAAGCTGCCGTCAAAGGACCGCATTCAAACTTTTCTTGCAAGTACCGATGTCACCAATGAATTCAAATTGCAACTATTGGGTCGAATAATTGCCCTCGTAGGTCAAGCAGAATACCTTCTTGGAACCATGTATCACAAAGGCAAAGCCTTTGAGGATTTTGGGCCTTTTGAGGCAAAGTATCGATCAACCGTGGGATATTGGAATTCCCCAGATGCATGGTGTACAATGTTTGCTGCTTACCTTCATTCAGTAGTTGGCTTCAGGGACAGCGTTTTGAAGGGTGGGCCGATGTGGAGCAATTCTCGCTTGAACAATTGGCACCAACACAGCAAGAGAACGGCCGATGCAAAAGGGGATTTTTCCACGCCCGCAGATTACAAAAACTACTCTGGGGATGGAATCTATTCGGGTACGAAGATCAAGCCAGGTGACTGGGAAAACCTTATCAAGCCCTTGAAGGAACACTATAAATTGAAGTTCAAAACCGAAGAGGACAAGAATGCAGCTTTAACCAATATAATGGTTGCATTTTTCAAAGGCAGGATAAAGCCCCAGCCGGGCGACATCATTAGTATTCCTAACTGGTCCGAAGGAAAGAAGTATGGCCATACGATTACCGTCGAGGCCTTTGATGAATCCACGTGGACGATTTCGACGGTTGAGGGAAATCTGTCGAATAGAATACTGGGTAGAACGATCGATTTGAGAGCAAATCCAGGCTCTAACAAAAAACAACTTGATGCCTCAAGTATTTCGCAACTGATTCGACCAGGACTAGAGTTCTACAAGAAAAACCCCAACCCTGATGGTGAACGAGAGAAGGATGGCGTAGCGACAACACTCCATTTGGGCCCTTCCACCATTGCTACCACCTCCAACTCCATAGCTGAAGGACTCATCGCGGCATTTGCAGACACGGTTGCCAAACTCCGCGGCATGGCACAACAGGTTGGTGCAGTAGGTGGCGGTGAAACTGTCGCAGAAATGTCTCAAGGAAAGACCTAAAATCAAGCCATTTTTATTCAAGGGGGAATATTCCTGCCTTGACCCAATTTTGCAACTCATAATTTCCGTCTTCAATAGGCTGATCGATTCTGAGATCAGCATTTACATAGGTCAAACGCTTCAATACTAATTTTTTTCCCTTCATGGCCGAAGCTATGGAGGGATTTTTTCGTGATATCTCCTACAAAAACGTTCCATCATCCATTGCAAACCAAAGAAAATCCAAAAACCGCCCGTCCCAATCCCAAATCAGACCTCAACCGTCCCCTCAGTACGCACATACCGAGTCCTCGTCTGTACCAGTCACCAACGACCTTCCAAGCGATCTACATCCGCTCCACCCACAAACTCCAACCAACCGAATTCTGTTTGCCAACCCTCTAACCACAAAATTTTGGGTTTGGCAAACGGAATTCCCAAACCCAACACACCGCCGCAAGAATCCTCCCATCAGCCCCTCCAATTTCCCCGTTCATCCCCAAATCCCAACCATCCAAACGAAATCTTTGCCGAATTCCCAAAAGGCAACCTATTTTCGCAGTCCAAATAAGGCAAAAGACATGAAACAACCCCACACCCCCACAACCTACTTCACCGCCGACACCCACTTCGGCCACGCCAACATCATCCAATACACCAACCGCCCATTCGAGACCGCCAATCACATGGACGAAATCCTGATCGCCAATTGGAATGCGGTGGTGGGACCTGACGATGAGGTGTATCACTTGGGGGACTTTGCGCTGTGCAATGTCGAGCCTTGCAAGCGCATCATGGACCGGTTGAATGGGAAGATTTACCTGATCAAGGGCAACCATGAGAAGACGGCGCTGGCTTGCAGCGGCCGCTTCGAATGGGTCAAGGATTACCATGAAATGTACCATCCCGATCCGCAGCTCAAGGCGGGCAAACAGATGATCGTGCTCTGCCATTATGCGATGCGGGTGTGGAATGCGTCTCACCACGGCGCTTGGCAATTGTATGGCCATAGCCACGGTTCGCTCCCCGACGACCCAAATGCCCTGTCCATCGATGTGGGCGTCGATTGCCATGGCTACACACCGATCAGCTTTCAGCAGATCAGGCAAATCATGGAAAAGAAGACTTGGACGCCGCCCTTCGGCAAACGTGCCGATTGACCTGGGCATGGCTGCTTGC
>JANORP010000467.1:0-8434 GCA_031415375.1 Bacteroidota bacterium
GGGCTTAGACCGTTTGCCTCCGGCGGAATCAACTGAAATCGCCGATTTTGAGCGTTTTAGGCCGGAGGCAAACGGTCGATCGTCCTTCGGCCAGAGGCCTCGGACTCAGCGATTTTTGTTGGTCTCCCCCAGATTGTTACATACTCAATTCATTTCGATATTCGATATTCGCCGCCGTGAACAGCGGCCGAGGGCCGCGAACTCTTACTCATCCCCCAAAAAACAACCACCTTGCCATTCCCTTCAAATCCAGCATCTTTGTATTATGCCTACGATGTCGCCTACTCTCCGTTGGATGCTGTGCACGCTTGCGGCGCTGCTGCTCCTTGATGCTTGTGCGGACCCAACTTCCCGCTCAGCGCAACAATTTCCCGCAAATCCTGCCGACATGGTCGATCCCTTCATCGGTACGGGCGGGCATGGGCATACCTTTCCAGGGGCGACGGCGCCCTTTGGGATGGTGCAGCTGAGCCCAGATACGCGCAAGGAGGGCTGGGATGGCTGCTCGGGCTACCACTTCAGCGACAGCGTGATTTTTGGCTTTTCGCACACGCACTTGAGCGGGACTGGCGTGAGCGACTATGCAGACATTTTGCTGATGCCACGCAGTTATCGGCCGGAATACGAAGGCAAATTGGAGAAGCAAGGCAAATACCTCAACTACGGTGCCTTTCGCAAGCAGGATGAATCGGCAGGGGCGGGCTGGTACAAGGTCAAATTAAGGGAAGATGAAACCACCATCGAACTCACGGCAACGGCACACTGCGGCATGCATCGCTATAGCTACCTGCCTAACTCGGAGCATCAGGTGAGCCTGGATCTCGGATACCGCGACCCAGTCACGGCCTCGGGCATCAAGGTGGTGGGCGATCGCCAAGTCGAAGGCTACCGTTTTTCATCCGCTTGGGCCAAGGACCAACGGCTCTACTTCGCATTGGAATTTTCCCAACCCATTGCCTACAAGCGTTGGGAAGTCGCCCCCTTCGAATTGGAGGGTGACACCCTGGTTACAGGCCGCAAGGACCGCATCATTTTTTCCTTCGAAAAGCCTGGACAAGACACCCTTCTCGTCAAGGTCGGTCTGAGCGCAGTGAGCATCGAAGGCGCCCGCAAAAACCTGCAAGCCGAGATCCCCGACTGGGATTTTGATGGCGTCAAACAAAAAACGATCGGCTCTTGGAACCAACAGCTCCGCAAGATCGAGATCGGCGGCGGCACCCCCGAGCAGCAAAAGATCTTCTATACCGCGCTCTACCACACGAGCATCGTCCCCAACCTCTTCAGCGACGCCGATGGCCAATATAGGGGTATGGACGGCCTGCCGCACAGTGCTGGCAAAGACCAGCAATACACCGTTTTCTCGCTCTGGGATACCTACCGCGCCGCGCATCCGCTCTATACCCTCATCGAGTCCAAACGCAACAGCGCCTTCATTCGCAGCTTTCTCAGGATGTACCAAGAGGGTGGCCGTCTGCCCGTCTGGGAACTCGCCGGCAATGAAACCGAATGCATGATCGGCTACCACAGTGTCTCGGTGATTGCGGATGCCTACATGAAAGGGCAGCGCGACTTTGACGCAGACCTCGCTTTGAAAGCGATGGTACATAGCGCCGACCTCGACCACTTCGGATTGGCGTTTTACAAGGCCCAAGGCCATATCGGGGCGGGCGACGAGGCAGAGAGCGTCTCCAAGACCCTGGAATATGCCTATGACGACTGGTGCATCGCCGAGATGGCCCGTGCCATGGGACGCGACAGCATCGCCGCCCGTTTTTACCAGCGGGCGCAGTTTTACAAAAACCTCTTCGACCCAGCAACAGGCTTTTTCCGCGCCAAGATCAATGGCAGCTGGCAGGAGCCCTTTGACCCCCGCGAGGTCAACTTTAACTTCACCGAGGCCAATGCCTGGCAATACAGCCTCGCGGTGCCCCAAGACATCGAGGGCCTGATGGCATTGATGGGTGGCAAAAAAGGCTTGGAAGACCACCTCGACAAACTCTTCATCGCCGACAAAAGCACCACGGGCCGTGAACAGGCCGACATCACAGGCCTCATCGGGCAATATGCCCACGGCAACGAGCCCAGCCACCACATGGCGTGGCTCTACAATTTCACCGACGCACCTTGGAAGGCGCAGCAGCGCATCAGACAGATCCTCACGGAAATGTACCACGCTAAGCCCGACGGCTTGAGTGGCAACGAGGACTGCGGCCAAATGAGCGCATGGTACGTCATGAGCGCATTGGGACTCTATGCCGTCACACCCGGTCGGCCCGAGTACCACCTCTGCGCACCCTTGTTCCCACACATCAAAATCAACCTGGAGAATGGGAAATCTTTTGAGATCATCGCCCCAGGCACCGACAATGGCAAGTCCTATCCACACTCCGCCAAGCTTAATGGAAAGCGCCTCGAAAGCCTCGTGATCGACCATGCAACCATCCTCGCGGGCGGCAAGCTGGAGTTTGAAATGGGCGAGGCGCCACTCCCCGACCGTACCGTGATTGCATTCGCCGGCAGCAATCCACGTCGCCCGGTGAGCAAAATCGAGGCCCCCAAACTCGCCACCGTGCCCTTTTTTGTCGCCCGTGCACAGACCTTTACCGACACGCTCACCGTGCGCATCGCGCAAGTGGAGGCAGGCCCACGCATCCACTACACGCGTGACGGCAGTCTCCCGACAGCCGCCTCGCCAGCCTATCAAAATCCGATCATGGTCAGCGCCAACACAGTTTTGCTAGCCATCAGCGTCGCCGCAGATGGCCAACAAAGCCCTGTAGCCCGCGCCGAATTTTTCCAAATCGACCCCAACCGCAAGCTTAAGCTCCTTACAAAATATGAAAACCAGTATGCCGCTGGCGGCGATCTTGCCCTCATCGACGGCCTGCGTGGCGGCCCCAATTTCAGGACCGGTCGCTGGCAAGGTTACCAGCGCGACATGGAAGTCGTGATCGACCTTGGCAAGTCCATCAATGTCACAAAAATAAAAGCGGGCTTTTTGCAAGACATCGGCTCCTGGATTTGGATGCCGAGGCAAGTCGAATTCTCCTTTTCACAAGACGGCAAAAACTATCTCCTTCCCCACAGCATCAGCAACACCGTCGCCGACACCGCCTCCCAAGCCCAAATCAGCGACTTTACCTACGCCAATTTCAGGCCCGTGTACAGTCGCTACATCCGCGTGCGCGCCACCAACTACGGCAACTGCCCACCTTGGCACCTAGGTGCAGGCGGTCAAGCATGGATCTTCGCTGATGAAATCGTCGTAGAAACGAAGTGATGGGATTTCTGTGAATAGTCTTGTAGAGATGACATAAATGGCGTCTCCACAAGACCATTCACAACATTTCCAATTCAAGAATCAAGCCGCCGCACCAGCCGCAGGCTCCTTGCGCGAGCGCAACCAAGCCCTGCCCGCCGCCACGATATACAGCACAACGCCGATCACGATGTACAAGTCTGCGACATTGAAGATGCCCGTCTTCGCCCAACCCCAACCTTGGTTGAAAATATCGAGGTTCATAAACATGAAATCGACCACCTTGCCTGCCAAGATGCGGTCGATGATATTCCCCAGACCGCCAGCAGCGATCAACGCAAAAGTGACAGCCTCCAACATGCGCACATTTTCTGATCGCAACATATAGATCATCACCCCGATGAGCAATAAGCCCGGTAAAATCGTGAGGGCCAGCAGCCTGAGCAAAGGCGGCCATTCAGAGCCCATGCTCAGAAAAGCACCATCATTGTAGATATGCGTCCACGTAAACAGCGCATCCTGGTCAAAGGGGCAAGGTTCGCTAGAGGTGTAGTCGAATCCAGGATATTCCCGATTGCAGGTCGAGCCCAAATTTACATTGGCCAAGTGCTTGGTATATTGATCGAGGCCCACGCCGAGGACGATGATCAGAAAGAAAATGAGATATTTTTTGCCTTTTTGCATCGGGAGCGAAGGTCGTGGGTTTTGATGGAATTTGCAATGGTGGCGATGAGGATGGTCTGGAATCGCGGTGCAAAGCGATCAATTTCATATACAGGTTGTATCGTCCTGAAAAGCCCGCTCGGCCTGCCAAGCTGTGTCGCGCGCGTCGCCCCAGCCACTGCTCTTTGGAAATCTGTTCGTCAAGTTCTTGCATCAGCCCAAAGTCTATTTCAGGCTCAGGAATCGGCTGAGAGTCAGGCGGCGGCTGCGCTATGCAGCGACAACAAAGCCTTGTACAAGTCAGTACCATCGCGCTCAACTGCAAAGCTTTCATGTGCGTGTGGTGATTGCTGATTGCAATGTACAAGCAACAAGCTCGATCTGATCTCATTCCACCCCAGAACCACCATCCTTATACTCCGCGACCTGCTCCAACAAAGCAAGCGATTTGAGCAAGGGCGTCCACTCTTTGCCTTTAAAAATCAGATTGAACCATTTCCGGGTATGGTTTTCCATTTTGATATTCAGGAAAAGCCAGATCGCCATGCCGATGAAGGCCGCCGTCACCAGTATCTGAACAGCCCAGAGGAGTGTATTGCCATTTTGGAACATGCTTTCATGCCAATAAAACGTGGTCCAGACTGGAAGTTGCAGCAAAAGCAAGCGCGTGACCCAAAGCGTGGATGACTTCAAGCGTGCGATCGTTGCCTGTACCTCGCACACAGGCTCCGTGAGATCGACACGGTCGAGCAAGATGAGCTGATAAACATAAATAATGATTGCAACTTTTGTGAGGAGCACTTGAATGCCAGCCGAGACGAGAAAAAATGGGCTCGCGATCTCCCAGGAGTTCAGCAAGATGAAATCAACAAAGCCCACCCAAATCAACCCCACCAAAATCGTAAAGATTTTGATCGGCTTCATTGATCCGAGCAAGGTCTGCACCTTCATGCCCGTAATTTCGGCGAAGTTTTTGTGGTTGAGCGATAGGCTCGCTTCCAATCGTTGATCATAAGATTTCCAGAGGTTGATGATGCTTCGATCTTCCATATTCATTGATTTTTGATGTTTTCGAAGCGTGTTATCAGCGCGGCCTTGATGCGTCCGATCTTGGTCGCCACATTGGTCTCCGTGATGCCCATGATGTAAGCGATCTCTTTGTAGCTCTTTTCCTCCAAGTACAGTAACATGATTGCCTTGTCCAGTTCCCTCAAATCCATGATGAATTGCTGCAATACCAGCAGGTTGGGATCCGTTTCAAAGGAGGCATCGTCTGCGAAGTTGAGCAGGCCTGCGGTCAAGGGATGTGCCATCTCACGGCGGCGACTTTCCTTGCGGTAGAAGGAAATCGCGACATTCAGGGCAATGCGGTAAATCCAAGTAGAGTATTGATAACGATCGTCGTAGCGGGAAAATGATCGCCACAATTGCACAAGAATTTCCTGCACGAGGTCCTTGCGATCTTCCACATCCTTGCAATAGGCATTGGCCACTTTGTACACGATCCCCTTGTGCGAATCGATGACCGCTTCAAACATGCGCGTTATACCTTTTGCATCCATGCATTTGACTTTCCCTATGATTCGCACAAGGTGCTGGAAAATCACAAGGAAGGAAAAAAAATCATCGCCTCACCCATCACGATGGAATCTACCATGCATCCAAGCACAGCGCGATGCCCCTCATTTCCGCGCAATGATCTGAAAAGCCTCCGAGCGATTGCCATTCATCGTCATCACCTCCACGATGCCCTCGTGCACGATCTCAAGGTCCTGCAGGAGCGCAGCAATCCAGGCTCGGCTGTGGTGGCGCAGGGTCACGCCCTCGGGGAGCGTGAAGACGCCGTCGTTTTGCGGGTCGCCTTCGAGGCAAGTGTAGGCACCGGCCTGCATGCGCTCGGCTTGCAGGTAATAATCGCTCAGGTAAAGGAGGCCGCCCGGCCGCAATTTGCGCCGCAGCAAGGAGATGAGGTCGCGCTGCCCAGCATTGGAGGGGATGCAGGTGAGGACTGCGAAGAGGAGAATGGCATCGACGCTGCCGTCGGCAACGGGCAGCTCGGCTGGCGTCGCGATGTGGTGGATGGCGTGCAAGCCCGTGGCGCGACCGCGGGCGATCAAGGCCGCCGAGGTGTCGTAGCCTGTGACCTGTGTGTAGCCACGCTCCTGCAATTCCTGCACAAGCCTGCCATAGCCGCATCCGAAGTCGAGGATCTGGGCGTCCTTTTGGGGGATGAATTTCTCCAGCAGCTGCAGGTCGAGCGGATGGGTAAAGGTCTTTTTGGGGGCTACTGCGTCCCAGTAGGGGTGTTGGTTGTCGATTGAGACCATTTTTCCAGCCTTTGATTTTACGAATGTACCGTGATCATACGCCCAAACAAAAAACCGTTCACAACAAAAGCCGTTGTCGAATACGATGCCCATTTTCCATCAGGATTTTTGGGAATGACCGCCTTTCGGCTTTCAGTGACCATTGCCACGCTCCCATTTAGATTGTAACAAATTCGTCTGCAGACGTTACAATGATGTAAATTCGAAACACTTGAAAATTAGATTCACATATCCCAAACATTTTCAGCACTCTCGAAGTGCCTTTTTTTTCCAATCGGCCTTGTTGATATTGCCGCTGCTCTGGGTTTGTAACCTGTATGCCCAATCTGATCCTTCATTCGACAAATTCCCTTGTGCCAACTTCTTGAAAGGCCTTCGTCCCAAGCCACAGCAATTCACGGTTTGCAACGATCGTTCTTCGTTGATTCATTGCAAGGGAGGCACAGAGATATTCATTCCTGCAAATGCCTTTGTCTATGCGGAAAACGAGGACACCATTCTTGATTTAGCAGGCCTCCAATTCGATTATCGACTAGACAGCGCCCTTCCAAACAACTACGGCCTCCATATTTCAGACCCTGTTGACATTCAGCCGATCGACAATATCCAATTCTCAGTCATGGAGTTGCTGGATGCCAAGTCCATGATGCTCGCCGCCCTCAATACCAATTCTACCTATGATCTTTACGGGTTTTCTTCCGCCCTACGCATCAAAGCAACGAGCCACGGCAAAAAGTTGAAGTTTGCTCCGGAGAAAGGAATGATCGTTTTGCTACCTGGCGACTTTTTGGAAGGCACCACGACGCTGTATGGCGATTATGATAAACGTCGATGCATGAGGTGGAGCAATATCTGGACTGACTACGTAGAGGACAACCACCAAGATTTTTTTGCAGAGCAACCGCTTCCAAGGCGATTGCCCTTCTATACAAAATCGGGCCTTGGCAATCCATTGAGCCTACGATTTGCCGATGGCCAGTCCGTTCAAGCTGCTGTAGAATTCGCCATGTGGGACCAAGCTTCCAAACCAAGGACCAAGCAAACATGGACCGATCTCCGAGATTTGGATCCTCACGCGCTCGTGGAGGATGAATCTTCAGATATTTTTCGCATCGTCAAAGTGCTTTTGGGAGCCGATGGGCTGGCGCGCGAGGTCATGGTATTTGAAAACGATCGCCCCATTGAGTGTCGTGCGCTAGAGGTGGCTACTCGACAAATCCAATGGGATGTCACGAATTGGAAATTGCAAGACACGCTCGTGCTCGATGCCAGTCGCATCAGTAGGTTGCCTCCCGATATTAGGGCAGGCTCTGGTATTGATTTAGAACGTTTTGACTTGTCACACGGACCCCACATCGTTCGATGGGGAAAAATGGTTCATTACTTGGAAGCCTCGGTTGGCACTTCCAAGTCAAAAGAACTACGGGAACGCGGCTTGATTGTCGATCGTATCGGTTGGATTGCTTTTGGTAAAGAACAAGGTCAGACGACGCTCGGCGGCGCAATGCGGTTGACATTTGAACAAAATTATTCCGACGCAAAAATATTCGTCCTTGTTCCCGATCATGGCATTGTGGATGAAAAAGCGGGCCCTATCACTTCGGGAACAACTTATTGGCTTTGGGCAGGATTGCCGGAAAAAGCAACTGCCAAGCTCGTGGTGATTGCTTACGATGAACTCTTGGGACCTTGCCTGGGCATACTCGACATCGTGATTGAGAGTGCGATTGAACCAAAGCCTGCGATGGTGCCGATGCCTTGGGGGCAAATCGAGCGTGAACTCAAAAAACTCTAGGTGACCCATGGTCGTTGCTGGAATCCGCAAAACCTTGCTGGAATGCACTCCAATGGGCATCTTTCAAGCTTGCGATGCGCTTGATACTACCCAAAAGGGCCGCTCTCACGAGCAGCCCCTTCTAAAATCAGATGCCATGCAAGGCAATTTCTAGTTTGGCAGAGGTCGCAGGAATCTACGGCCCATAACCCATTGCTTAGTTTTTTACGCAGCGCACCGACATCCCGAATTGTTTGGTGGCACCGTTGGCGGCCGACGAAGCCAACGAATTGTCCAATTTGGTGTAATCGCCTTGGGTAGAATTGCGCTCACTCGAGGCCCACCAATACCCTGCATCACCTAGCGATTCATAGCTTCCGAGAGTGCCTCTAAATCCGCCTGGGAGTCCTG
>JANORP010000468.1:0-21884 GCA_031415375.1 Bacteroidota bacterium
CTGATGGCCTCTGGATCGGCGCCACTGCCAATGCTGCGATTGTATTGCGGGGTGATTATGAAAGCGTGATCATCCGCAATTGCACGCTTGATCCTGGTGGGGATCAAGACATCACAGGGGCGGCGATCGGCACTTTGCGCATTCGTGTGGAGGGCCATGTGGAGCAATTGATGATCGATCATTGCATCATCGGGCCTATCGGGGTCGATCCAGGAGCTCTGGTGGAGCAACTGATGGTCACCGACACCATCGTGCAATGTCGGGTGGCAGCCCCGGCGATCGATTTGGAGACGACCGCAGGTTGTCTGGAACGCGTGACTGTGCTGGGCGACACCGTCCTGCACACGCTACAAGCCATGGAGGTGCTCATGACAGGCATCACCACGATTACCGATACCCAACAGGGTTGCTTCCGGTACAGTGCTGCCCCGCTGGGCAGCCGCGTGCCGCGTGCCTTTCCCTATGCCCTCCAAGATTTTGCACGGGCCGAGGAATGGTTTACCAGCATGGAATTTGGGCAGCCCGGCTATGGGCAGCTGAGTGCAGCCGCACCAATGGAGATCGCGCGCGGTGCCGAAAACGGCTCCGAGATCGGCGCATATGCCTCCTTGCTCAATCCCATCAAGCTCGATAGCCTCCACATAAAAGTGGCTGAATATATGCCCTTTGGGCTCATTCCATTGTTCATTTTCGAAACTTAATCTACCTGACACCATGGGTGCATTTGATATTTCACGAAACGCATTTAACCCTGCCAAGCATTTTACCAGCGTGCGCATGCAGCAGGGCCGGGTAATGACCGACGACGATTGGAACGAAAACGAGCGCATCGAAAACGAAGATCGTCGCCGCTTGCTCACCGATGTCGTGGGGCCATTTGGCAGTCCAGACAAGGGCTTCAAGATCCAAAATCTCAGCTGGTCTGGTGCGACGGCCGATTTCACCATCGAGCCTGGCGTCTTGTACCTCGGCGGGCTGCGGCTGGAGATGGACTACTTGCCGAGCGCTGCCCCCAGCAACCGGGAAACCTATCGCTTGCAGCGGGACTGGCTCAACAAGCCACCGCTCGATTTTGCAGCGCCCTCAATCCTGAATTTCATAGGCCCACGGTATGACTTGGTCTATGTGGAGGCTTGGCAGCAAGGCGTGAGTGCGGTGGAAGACCATGAGCTGTTTGAGCCCGCCCTCGCAGGTCCCGACACGAGCACCCGCATGCGCAATATGAGACGCGTACACGTCTTGCAAGATGTAGGCGCGGCAGATTGCACAGCTGCATTTGCAGCAGCGTGCGCCCAATGGCAAGCGGCTGGCTTGGGCAAAATCAACGATGAGTTTGAGCGCATCGTCGATACCACGCTCACCGTGGGCTTTACAGCCGAGGGCACCGGTGGTGACCTCTGCACTCCCCTCGTGGGTGGCGGCTATCTAGGTGCCGAAAACCAGGCGATCAGGGTGCAACTCGTCGATGCGACGCACTACACCTGGGGCTTTGACAATTCATCGCCCTACTACCGCGTCAAGGCGATTGATGCGCATACGGTGGAGTTGCTCGACCTTCCCAAGGACCAACATCACTGGATGTTGGGTGGCACGGTCGTGGAGTTCTTGGAGTGGTCGGCCGTGCTCCCTAGCGGAGAAAAGGTCGCTGAGATCCTAGGCCACCTCGCCAAGGTGCAAGGATCCTACAACCCCCAAACGCATCAACTTACATTCAGTCCCAACATCGATCTGCTGCAATTCAACCAAAACTATGAAGCAAGGGCAGATCAGGCTTTTCTAGACCAAGCAGGTGCCGACACGCATTTCTACATGCGTGTCTGGGACCGTGGCAGCGACACAATATCAGACGCGAGCGTGCTCATACAAGTGGGCGCCAATGTGCTCGGCGATACAGGTTTGGAATTGCGATTTACGGGCAACGACCGCGTGCCAGGTGATTTTTGGATCATCGCAGCGCGCCCAGAGACGCCTCAGGAAGTGCTGCCTTGGCGCTTGCGTACCAATGGGATGAAACCGTTTGGGCACCGCCGTTACTTCGCGCCACTTGCTGTGGTGAAGTGGACTTTGCCGTTTGCCTCTGAGAATATAATCGGCGAGATCATCCACGATTGCCGCAAGACCTTCAGGCCACTCACCGATCTGGAAACCTGCTGCACGTTTCATGTGGGCGACGGCAAACATAGTTTTGGCGACTTCAATAGCCTAGCCGAAGCCCTCGCCAATTTGCCCGATGCAGGTGGTAAAATTTGCATGCTCCCCGGCCGCCACTACGCCAATGTCGAGATTGCCTACAAATCGCATATTACAATCTGCGGCTGTGGTGACCAAAGCATCCTCTTTACCGAGGAGGGCCGTGCCGCCGACCCGACGATCACCATCCGCCATTCAGACAATATTACGATCGAGGGACTGAGCTTTGTCGCACGCCGCAACCGCGCAATCTATTTGTCTGACATGGAGGCAGAGCTGGATATTGCGTCCAACACGATCATCATTCGTCGCAACTATTTTGTTGCAGGGGGCACTGCCATCTATATCCATACGCAGAGCGATGTGGCAGGCGACAACAATATCTATATTGGATACAATGAGATTGCGATTCCCAATGTGGATACTGCAGGGGTAGGCATATTTTGCTTGGCAGATGGTGTACTCATCGAGCACAACCGTGTCTTGGTAGTTCCTGATCCACAAGACGACATGCTCGCAGAGGAGGACGACAATGGCGATCCAGTACCGGAGCCCAATCCTTGCGACCAGACATCGCAGGAAGAGGAGGATCTAGACATTGTCTATTTCTGGACGATCTGGGACTTGATTCATAACCTATTCGGCTGGGATTATGTGAATCCCTACCTCGCGCTAGGTGGCATCCAAATCGGCGGCAGCTCTGAGCGTGTGCGTCTTATCGAAAACACGATTGTAGGCGGCGCAAGTAATGGCATTACGCTAGGACACATGCCGAGTGACCTGGACACGATCGGCTTGGCCTTGGTGCCGCACCCACGCTGGGAAGAATTTCACCGAACAGCCATGACCACGGGCGACTTTGATCTGGGTACACTGGTACTCGGCGAATTGGGTCCTTTGCTCGGGCACTTCAAGCCTGCCTTGTATGGCATCACGATCGAGCGCAACGAGATTCGTGACATGGGTTTGGCTGGCGTCGGCACGATTTGTTTTTTTCAGCAAACAACGGTCTTGCAAGACATCGTGGTGATCGTGAACGATCTGCAGCTGCGCGACAACAAAATTGTGCATTGTGCACAGCAGATTCCCTCGATTACCCGCAACAGTATGTTTGTGGGTTACGGCGGGGTTGTGATGGCCGTGCTAGAGCGTGGCGCGATACTCGACAATCTGATCCAAGATTGCGGCAAACGTTCGGCGGAGCCGATCTGTGGCATCTATATTATGAGTGGCGACAAATTGGAGATTTCGCGCAATCGGATACTGAACAATGGGCCCTCTGAAAATCTGGGCTTGGCCCCCGGCTCGTTCAATCCCTATCCCACACGACTAGGCACCCGTGGCGGCATATTCATCGCGAGTCTTACCAAAGCCGACATTTTGGATGTATTCCTGAGCGAGGGGATCCGAAATGGCCTCCCAGCAGCCAAAATCCAAGACAATATTGTGGTACAACCACTCGGTCAAGCCTTGTTTCTGATCGCCTTGGGGCCAGTCTCAGTTTTGGGGAACAACTTCACGACGCAAGACCAAGACATCACGAATGAATTGTCGATCAATGCGGCCACGGTCTATATCCTGAACCTTGGCGTGAGCAATGATCAAATGCGCGTAAATTTTGAGCCGACCTTGTCTCAGCTCTCCCATCTCCCGTCGGGCATGCTCACGGCCAACAATCCTGTCTATACGGTCGGCCTCATATTGGAAGGATTCCTGTATCTCCCGAGCGGCCAGGTGATGTTCAACAACAATCAGGTGACCTTTGACCAACGCAACGTCGAAATTGACAGCACACTTTCTTCTGTGTCGATCATCACGAGCGATGACATCTCCTTTTGTGCCAACCAATTAGAGTGCTTGGGATTGGGAACATTGATCGACGCGGAACTTGGGATCGTGCTCACTGCGGATTTTGTGGTGACTGATGCGCTCTTGGTCGGTATGACGGTGCGCACCGCCGACAATCGTTTCCAAGAGGGTTTCACGGGCACGACTTGGTCGCTGGTCTCGGCGGCCTATGCAAATACCACGACGGGCAACCAAAGCAGCAAGTGCTTAAACGCATTTGGTACCCGCGACTACTTTGCCAACAATATTGAAAGCCTGCTGGATGATGACGAATGCCAGCGGAACCGCGGGTTGCTTGGTCGTAGCACGGGTCTGCTTTACGGGTCTTGAACGCATTCACCCGAATCTGGATTGCGTTTTTGTAAGTTTCTCAATTGAAGTACAATCATGGAAGAATTTAGTCCTACAATCACAAAACATACCAAGACCCTCTTGCAGGGTCTTGGCAAGGCTGAGGATCTGCGCAAAGCAGGCTATGTCACTAGCTTGGAATTGCATGCGACCAAAACCGCGCTACAGCGCCGCGAATTGGATCGCCTCTCCCAAAAATATGGCGCGCAACACCCTACGGTGCAACGTATCACTGGGGCGATTGCACACAGCTCCAAGCTTGCTAAAGCCATACAAATGCAACAAGTGCGCGCCGACAATCCCGTGCTGCCTGCCGCTGCGGGTACCTGCCTGATCCAGGGCATTGCGATGAACAAGGAAGGCAAACCCAAGGCTGGCATTACGGTTTCGCTCTTTGCAAAGGACCAAACATGGGTACGCGAACTCGGCTATGCCTGCACCGACGCAAGTGGCATCTTCAAGCTCCTAATCACCGACGCGCGCGCCCTAGAACAATATGCGGGCTTGCCGCTCTTCCTCACAGCGACCAACGACCGCCAAGAAGTCCTATGCCGAGACACTGCCGAGATCACGGTCGCCAATGGGGAGACTCGCGTGCGGCACTTGGTCATGGACGACCGCAACTGCCCGCCGCCTGTGTCGCGCGAGATCGCCACGAATGGTCCGCCAGCCACAGGACCGTCGGTGCGATCCACGGACAAGATAAGATGATGATGGTGCTGTCACCAAGAGGCGGCCGTGAGGTGTGAGGATTGTGACCAGGATCACCTGGGTTCAACCATCAGCCATCCTGCGAGATCGCCCCTTGTGGATGCAAAATGAGCGATTTGAAAACTTCTTGAAACCTCGGCATCGATTTTGTAGTTTAACACTCCAAAGCGTGAGTCGATGGAAATGTCTGGTTTCTCCAAGTTGATACGTAGCGTCCTGCTCTTGGCGTTTGTGCTCCCAATGCTAGCCATAGGTGGGCGTCCATCGGTTGATGGCGGCGATCTCGTCGGGGACGAGATCAAGTGGCAATCTGACTTCAGGCTGCAATGGACACATTTCAAGGGCAAGCCCGATCGCGCCAGCAATATGGATGCGCTCACGGAATCTGGCATCACCTTCAGTTGGAGCTGCGATTGGAGGGGATTTCAACTCACGGCTTATGCGATCTTTGTGCCGACGGGTTCTTGGGTCAAGGACCCGAGCAGCACCTTGCTGGCCCATGAGCAAGCTCATTTTGACATCACAGAAATTCATGCCCGCAAATTGCGCAAGTATTTTGCCGAGCATGACGACCCTTGCAAACTCGGTCGCGCGGGCATCGACAAGGCGGCTGGCAACATCATCAATGCCAGCTATGCATTGCAAAACGAATATGACGCCGCCACCAACCACGGTCAAAACTATCGCGCACAAAAAGAGTGGCAACTCAAAATTGCGGCTGGCTTGGAGGCTATGCAGGAATATGCGGATTGATGCTCATTTTTGAGTGCAAGACAAATTCGGCAAGACTGGACCAATTGTTCGTGGGCGCACACGGCCCCAAAGCTCTGTTTGTGGGCTGGCCAATGGTTGCCGGATTAGGCTTCGCAGAACACGTAGGTCGTGCCCCCATTCACAAAGTTGACAGGTATGGGCAATGGTTTTCCAATAAAATCAGAAAGCCGCCTCTGTGAGAAGCGGCTTTTGAATGCGATTACAATGGCGAACCAATTCAAGACCAATCTTGAACGATATTGCCTACTCGATATTCTGGATCAGAATGGGAGGTCGTCGGCTGATTCGCTGGCGATATCGGCCATGTTGTACACTGGCTGACCTTCGGCAGCAGCAGGATTGCCGGCAGCGCTGTCGATCTTTTGGATGCGCCAAGCTTCCAACGTATTGAAATATTTCTTTTCGCCTTGTGGTGTGGTCCATTCACGGCCACGGAGATTGAAGGTCACCTCGATCTTCTCTCCCGCTGCGAAGTTGTCCATGAGGGTACAACGGTCCTGAACCAATTGAAACGAAACGTATTGTGGATAGAGTGGGTTGTCCACGTATTCAACGATGAAGTCGCGCTTCTTGAATGAGTCAGAGATCTGTGTGGTCTCAAACTTCGTATGCAATTTTCCTTCAATAACCATGGGTCAAAACAAATTAGGTAGTTTCAAAATCTAGAACAGTACAAAGGTAAGGACTCCGCCAACCCTGTCAATGGAAAAAAATCCCCAAAAGTAACGGCAGATGGGGAAAAGTTTAGTCAAATTCCTCTGTTGTCAAACCGTCTTGACGGTTTATTAACTGCTTTACGGAAACTTCAGCCGTGTCTAGGTATTTCCGACAAAGGTCGATCAGGGCAGTACCCTGTGTGAACAACTTGATGTTTTCATCGAAGTCATTGGCGCCGACTTGCATTTTTTGAAGGATTTCGCGCACCTCCCTCAATTTGTCTTCCAGGGAAAAATCCGCTGGCTCAATCGTTTTCTTCTTTGCCATTTTCTATACGTGAAGTTGTCTTTCCTTGATGGTAATGAGTGATGATCTTGTCGCCGGGGTGTAAAGTGGCAGCATCGGTCACCAGTTGGCCGGCGTGGGTCGTGAGGCTAAAACCGCGGCTCAAAACGCTGCGGAAATCAAAACTTGTCAATTGCAGTTCCATCATATCCAGCGCATTGCGATGTGTACTGATCATCTGAAGGGCCACTTGCCCGAGCCGATGGTGATTGTCCTCGAGCTGCTGTCGCTTGAGGACAATGCTGCTTTGAATCTGGCTTTGCAGCTGGCGCTCCAAGTGTTCTACCTGCTGCCTGATGCGCGCCAATTGGTTGAGAAGGCTGCTTTCTAGCTGCCGTGAACAGTCGTCGAGGAGCTGCTGTCGCACTTCAATGAAGTGGCGCAGGTGCCTCCCCATCTGCTGCTCAGCCTGAGAGAGTCCTGCGCGCAGGTCAGCTGCCATCGGCACCGCCAACTCTGCTGCTGCAGTGGGCGTCGCCGCGCGCAAATCGGCGACAAAGTCGGCGATGGTGGTGTCGGTCTCATGCCCCACACCTGCAATCACGGGCACCTTGGACGCAAAGATTGCCCGAGCAACGCGCTCTTCATTGAAACACCAAAGGTCTTCCAACGATCCCCCACCACGCGCCAAAAGGATCACATCGACGCCCGGCAGCTGGTTGAGCCACCCGAGACTCCGCACGATTACATCGGCACCTGCATCGCCTTGCACGACGGTAGGTGCGAGCACGATCTGCACGTGGGGGTACCTGCGGCGGATCGTATCGATGATGTCTCTGATGACGGCACCTGTGGGCGAGGTCGCAACCCCGATCACGCGTGGGTAACGCGGTATCGGCTTCTTGTGGATGGCTTCAAACAGCCCCTCGGCCAACAATTTATCGCGCAAGGCCAGAAATCGCTGGTGCAAATCACCCTCGCCCGCAATCTGCAACTCGCGCACAATCAGTTGATAGCTGCCTCGCGGGGGATAAATGCTCAGTTCCCCACGCACCAATAGCTTCGCGCCATGCTTGGGCATGCGGCGCAGGTAATGCATCGCGACAGGCTTGAACATGGCACAACTGATCTGCGCCTCATCGTCTTTTAGGCTGAAATAAACGTGTCCTGAGCCATGCTGAGTCAGGTTCGACACTTCGCCTGAGACCCAAACGTCTTGCAAAACGGGGTCTCCTTCAAGCCGTTGCTTGATGTAGCGGGTCAATTTACCTACCGTATATGACTGTTGCTCGACCATGGTGCAAAGGTAATCAGCATCGCGGCTATTAGCCATCCAAGATTCCCACAAAAAGTAGCAGAGGGGCTATGGCAGGCATGACGCGCTAACTGAGCGACATTTGCCAACATTTTTCAAAATAAATCCATCGAGCAATTGATTTTTTCGGCTTTATGCAAGTCATTTGCCGGATGCGAAATGCTTGGGCCTATTTGATGATCGTACTCTACCTGTTGGTGGTGTTGCGTCCATCGGTACCGACCATTTCCTACTACACGCAGCAAGACTATTTCGCGAGCGAGCTTTGCCGCCTACGTGAACAGCCGCGCAATTGCTGCAAGGGCAGTTGCCAAATCGGGCGTATGGCCCGCGAGGCTACGCAGACTGACCCTGCGAATCCGATTTCAAGGTTTTTTGCGGAGGAAATACCCTTGGTGGTGCTGCCAACCTCCGACGCTGCCTCGTCGCAGTTGTGCAGCCGGCAGACCTTTCCACAGGATTTTGGCTCAACTCTCCGCACAGGAAATGAACGCGTGATCTGGCATCCACCGACAATGCAAGCTTAACTCTGCTTGCTCTGTTTTGATCATTTTTACGCATTCTATTAAAGTTAATACGAAGATGAAACTTCAACATACTGTGTTGGCTATATTGGCGCTTGTTACCTTGACAACATTTACCGCTTGTAAAAAAGAGGATAAAACCGCTCCCAAGGTTACGGTGATTGCACCTTTGGATGGGGCGAGTTTCGACGTGGGTGCCACCATCGACATCAGTGGCACGGTCACAGATGAAACTGCTTTGAAAGAAGCGGTCATCGAGGTGACCAATGCAAGCACAGATGCTGTGCTCTACACCAAAACGATCGCGGTCACAGGCACATCGGCCGCGGTGACAGGCAGCTATGTGGTGGCCGTGGCGTCGGGCATCAATATAGAGGTACACATCGAGGCCACCGATGAGGCTGGCAATACCTACGATGAACACGCTCACTTGCACATCAATTGAGTGGCAATTGATACCTGCCTCATGGCCGACCGAGGCGATGAGGCTAGCGAGGGCGATGAAGAGAATACTATTGACGGCTGTGGTTGCGATCGCAACGACAGCATCTGCATGGGCCTGCGATCTGTGCGGTTACAATGTGGGACTCAATCCCAACTTTAACCAAAACCAGATTGGCTTGCGCTTCAGGTACCGCGACTTTGTGGGCCACCACACGCATACTGATGGACAGACGCATGGCGCTGACCGTGAGACCTATCTCACGACGGAGCTGTGGACACGATGGTGCCCAAATCCAAAATTGCGAATCCAAATGCTGCTGCCCCTGGCGCAAAACACGGCTTACAACGATGGCGACATTGACCAGCGAATCCGTGGCCTCGGCGATGCCTCAGCACTTGCCTATTACCAAGTGGTGCAGCATGTCGATAGCAATCCCAGCGGTTGGCAACACCGCCTCTTTGTGGGTGGTGGCCTCGGTGTACCATCTGGGAAATGGAGGCCCAAGGTCGTGAGCGATTACGAGCCTTTGATCATGCCTGGCACGGGTGCTTGGTCAGGCATGGCTGCACTCAGCTATATGCTGCGCAAAAGTCGCTGGGGATTGGGATTGGACTACAATTATCGCATCTCCACGACCAACGCACTCGGTTACCGATTCGCAGATCGCCACAACTTCTCCACCAACCTTTATTACCAATGGAAAAAGGGCGAATTTGCCTTGTTGCCATTTGCTGGGATGTATGCTGAATATGCGCGCAAGGACCAAACCCACTCGGTGCGTGAGCGCAATACGGGCGGCATCGCAGCCTTTGCTTCGGTGGGCATGGAGGTTTATTTCGGTCGGTTTTCCGTGAATCTCACTGCGCAAATGCCATTGGTGCAATCGCTCAATGGACAGCAGGGCCACAATCTACCACGGGTAAATGGTGGCCTGTTTTACAGTTTTTGAGGTCTGATTCACGTCAAGTAGAAATGTTTTTTTGTGATTGTGTAAGCCACCAAGTACTCAAGGAAGGCGGTACGGAATTTCGTTTTGTGAATTGTCTTGCCGAGGGATGCCATTGTTGTCATATGATTGTGTCGACTATCCCGTAGGGAATTCAATTTTCAGGATACGTTCAGGCGCTGCTGTTTCGTCGGGACTTGGTGGTGTTTTTTTGCGCTAGGAATGCGCTCGCGTGTGATGCCACCCCATAAATCAAAAATCGTCCAAGCTGCCATCTGCAACTTGGACGATTTTGGTTCAGGGCTTACGAGATCACATTGCCGTCGGGGTGGCTTTGCATTTCTCCAAGGCCACTTTCATGCGGGCGATGCCACGCGTAATATCGTCGATGTCGGTGCAGGAAAATGAGAGGCGCAGACTGCCGCTGAAGTGCCGTCCAAAGGCTAGGCCAAAGACCGTTGCCACACCCTCGTCCATCATCTTTTGGAAGACATATTGCGTGCGTGTGGTCGCGGGAACATGCTCGGGCACGAAGCCTGAGAAGTCGGGGAAGAAATAGAATGCGCCCTGTGGACGATTCACTTTGAGGCCCTCGATCTTGCACAACTCGGCATAGAGGTAGTCGCGGCGTTTTTCATATTCGATCAAGATTGGCGCAAGGAAGGCTTCCTCGGCGACCGTATTGTCGAGCGCCTCGGCGCCTGCATATTGCAGGAAGGTGACGACACCCGCCGTTTGGCTATAATCACCCAAACGCAGCATTTTTGCAATCTTGGGATCACGGCATACAATATACCCTAGGCGCCATCCGGTCATCGCATAGGTCTTGCTCAGTGTGTAACAACCGATGATAAAATCACGGTTGAGGGCCATCGGGCTAAAATAATCGATGCCATCAAACACAATGCGCTCGTAGGCTTCGTCGGAGATCAAATAGACACCGTGTTTTTCACAGAGGTCGGCGATGGCAGTGATTTCTTCTTTGGTGAAGACTTTGCCAGTGGGGTTTTGCGGTGTATTCAGGTAAAAGAAGGCGACGTTTGCGAGAACTGCGTCGAGGGCTTCATAGTTGACGGAGAAGTCGGCATTGAGGGGCACCTCCTCAAAATCAATCTGGCAATAGGGCACAAAATTTTCGATCACGCAGCTCCAGCAGGGTGCAAAGCCAGCGCCGCGCTGCCCTTCAAACAATTTGAAGGTCAGCTCAAGGGCTTCTTGGCCGCCATAGGTAACAATCACATCGTCTGCCTTGAGACCTTGCGCGCCGTTGACGCGAGCCATCTTACGTACAATTGCTTCCTTGAAGACCGTCTCGCCACCCGATTTGGGATATTTTGTGAGCCCCTGTGCGAGCGCCTTACCGCAAGCAGCGGTGATATAGTCTGGGGTTGGAAAGTTGATTTCGCCGCGTTGGAAGTAGATGAAGTCCTCGCCAGTGCGTGCAATGAACTCAGGGGCAAGCGACCGGGCGCGTTCTGAGATGGACACAATGGGAGACAGTTGCAGCGTCGCGAGACTCTTGCTGAATTGGATGGAAGATGCCATTGATATTTTGGGGTGCCGTGATATAGGCGGCAGACGATCACAAATATAATGGATTTGAGGTCGAATGCAAGTTGAAGTTTTTGGGAGTCACGTGCATGCTCGGTAGTCTGCTTGCGGAGGTGGACAGTGAGGTTTGAGGCTGGGCCTTGTTGGGTGCTGATTGCCTTTTGCAAAATTGATTGTCAAATTATTGATCATTAAGATGCAAAAGTCTTCATCCGTTTTGCGTGAAAAGTTTCGAATAAAGGCAATTGAAAACCGCAAAGGTTTGCAAAGCCCACTTTGGGTCTTCGTGATCTTTCTCAGCATGTAGCAAGATTCAAATATTGCGATGACACAGCATATAATATCGATCTTAAATGCAGTAGAAATTCATCACGGACAATTTGGCATTCTGTATATTGAAGCTTGCATTTACCTCAAAATAAGACCAAGCAATTGGAAACAAATATATCATTTCAATTAAATTCACAATTCTTATTAATCAGCTCACAGGTCAAATCCATTGGTGAATAATTACACCTTTTGTATGCTGGAATCGCAATTGTCAATGTTGTCACCGCACCACCCACTCTAAAATCCCATCGTAGCGCCTCGACGTCTTGCGCTTGCGCGCAAACACCCGCAAGGGGCCTTTCTTGGGCTGGATGTCTAGGCAAAACAAGGAGTCTTGGCGCTCGAAATCGATGAGTCGCCCTGCGGTCTGCGCGGTCATGGCTTGACAGTCGTGGCAAACAAATTGTAATTGTAGGCTGTCGCCGAGGTCGAGGTGCTGGGCTGCAGGCGCGGCTACGACTTGCACGTCGAAGGGGTGCGTAAAGACACGGGCCACTTCATGCGACCGACCTGCACGCATCTCGGCGAGCAGATCTGCGACGGGGTAGCCGAGCTTGAAATATTCTGGCGCGACCTGGGGCAGACATTCAAAGTCACCCAAGCTCAATGGCTGGTCAAGCAATTGCCAGCGACGCTCACTCGGCAAGTGCAGGCAGACAAACTCCTCGGGCGGTGTGCAAAACCAATAGCCTTCAAAGCGCTTGGTCGTATGCAACAAACCATTGCGCATCTGACCATAGCCGGCAGCCCAAGTCACGTCGAGCACATGCCAAGCGCTGTCGAGATAGACGGCATTCCAAGCATGATCGGGTTCGAGGGAATTTTTGGAAACCAGCGTACTGAAGCCTTTGGAAAAGCCGATGATTTTTTTGCTGGGGATGCCCACTTGGGTGCAGAGCAAATCAAACAAATTGGCATAGTCCTCGCAGACGCCCAGATGGCTTTTGAAAATCGTGGTCACATCCGCCAGCCCATAGCGACCCCGGTTGTAGGCGGCGTCATCGTAGCCAATGCGGTCTGCGATCCAGCGATAGATGGCCCTTGCCTTTTCACGATCATTCTTTGCGGGTGCACAGAGGTAGCGGGCGAGCGTGTGTGCACTGTCTTCGACATCGGCTGGTGCAGGAAGGGCATGGGCGTCGATGCGCGCCCAAATGCTGTCGTGCAGCCGGGCAGGCGAGACTGGGTCCACGGGTACTGCAAGGTTGGGCAGGGTATCTGTGGGGAGCGTGTCGGTACACTCAACAATCCCTGCATCTTGGATTCCGAGGTCGAAGTGCATGCAAAAGCCGATCTCAGCCAATAAAATGGCCACAAAAACGGCAATCGTTCGCCAGTGTTGTCGATGTAGGGAGCTAACCAAGTGTAGAACAAAGCTAGGGAAAACCCACATGCAAACGCGAGGCAAATACACGCCAACGGTGCATTTTCAGGCTTGGGCATTTTGGTGAATTTGGGTTGTGGGGATGCGTTGCTTGCGGGCAAGCTTGAAGCATTTGTGGGGTCCAAGGATGGCGGATGGATCCGCTTGTCGCCATTCCCGGGGAACTTGATGCGAGGGTGTACGACAAATTGAGCAGCTATTCCGTTCGCGAGCTCCCGCACTCCGTGCGGGACAGGCACGGCTCGTGATTCCGTGAGCGTGGGAGCCGGAGGCTCCCGCTTCAATTCCTCCCGCTTCAGAGGCTCCCGCTTCAATTGCTGAATTTGTCGTACACACCTGCCGCAATAGCAAACAACATTTCGCCTAAATAATTGTAAATTGTATCGTTTTGAGCCGATCGGGAGTCGGCATCCTGTGCTGGAAATCAACTTTACCGTCTCATGCTTGTTCGTCAATTTGCCCTCATTGCCGCTTTTGTTGTCTGCTTCTTGGCCTTCTCACTGAGCCATGCCCAGCAAGATTGGACGGTTCCCCTCCAGAATCCGCAGGGATTCATTGAAAACCAAGGCCAATACGATGCGATGGCGCAGGGTTTTCCTGAGCGGCCGCGGTATGTGATCGACCATGGTTTTGGATGGCAGGTGATGGCGACCGATCAAGGGCTGCAGTACCTTGTGCAACGCGTGCTTGCAACCGCTGACGAGGCCGAGGAAGCCCATGGCCCTGAGGAGAGCCATTCGGAGATTCTCCAAAGCAAAATCAGCATGACATTCGCAGGGGCCTCCCCTACCCGATCCCTTACCTCCGAAGAGCTCACCAACGACTACTATACCTACAGCTACCCTGTGGGAAATGACTACCGCAATCTCGATCATGTGCCCAGCTATGCCAGGCTACACATCGACGGGCTGTATGCAGGCATCGACGCCACGTTGGAGGCACCCGCCGATGGCGGCGTGAAATACAGTTTCCAAATACAACCTGGTGCCGATCCGCGCGCCATACGCATCGCGTGGCAAGGTAGCACCCCTTCCCTAGATGCCGAGGGGGACCTGCATTTGCCAGCTGTCTTGGGCGAATTGATCGATCGCCACCCTACCGCTTGGTACACAGATGCACCTGCTGACAAAATCCCCGTGCGCTTTGTATTGCAAGGCAATGAATTACACTTTGCACTCGCACCATACAATGCGCAAAGGGCGATTACCATTGATCCCTGGACCATCAACCCAAGCCTACCAGCTCCCTTCAACCGCGCTTTTGAGGTCGATTTTGATGCTGCGGGCAATGTATATGTCTTTGGCGGCGGCATGGGCTACAACCTCAAGAAATACAACAGCGCGGGCACCCTGCAATGGACCCATGTATCACCTTGGGATACCTCCAATGCATGGTTTGGGGAATTGCTCACACTGCCGGCCGGGGATTGTTTCATCACCAGCGGCTCAGTCGCCAAGATCAGACGGCTCACGACCGCCGGGGCGGTGACCTTCACCAACAATGGCCCTTTTTTCAACAATGATGAATACTGGACCCTGACGCTGAGTTGCAATGGCGCCAAGCTCGTATCGGGTGGCACCCGCCTCATCGGCCTTGTTTCACCGCAAGGTCACATCTTCGACCTCAACCTCACCAATGGCAATCAAATCGCCGGAAGTCCCTACAATGTATCGCCAGTCGGTATGAAGGAGATCAGGGCGCTCTGCACAGCTGGCAATGGCAACTATTACATGCTCAGCAATGACAATCTCATCGCTGTGAACCAAGCGTTTGGCATCCTTTACAGCATCGCGAGCGGCACATCGCACCCCTACAACAGTCCCGCATTTCTCGCCAAAAACGTGCAAGGCCAAAACAGCATCGACGCCAATACGACCCATATCTACATCAACGCAGGATCGACCTTGCAAAAGCGCGACATCGGCACTGGCGCGATCGTGACCTCGATCGCCATTCCAGGCGGCGGCTTCACAGGTGGCTTTTTCGGCACAGGCGCGACCAACTCAGGCATGGTGATCGATGCCTGCAACAATGTATTTGTCGGCTCCACCAATGCCATTTATAAATATGATGCCAACCTGGCATTGCTCGGATCGGTGGCCACCACTGGCGCGATCTATGACTTGGTGATCCCAGCTGCCGGTACACTCATCGCAGGCGGCAATGCGCTCGTGATATCCAATACCACCCTGGCCCCCTGCGCACCCAAGGTGATCTCCTGCGTGATTTTGCCCGTGGAAATGGGCTATGTCACAGCAACCTGCCATGCAGATATCGCAGAGATCAATTGGCAGAGCCTACAAGAAAACAACAACTTGGCCTATTTTGTAGAGCGCACGCAAGATGGGATGCAATGGGAGCAACGCGGGCGCGTATCGGGCGCCGGCACGAGCGGCGTACCCATCACCTATCAGTTTCGTGAGCAGACCCCGCTCCCAAGCGCCGATCATCCCTGGTACTATCGCCTCAAGATGATCGATGGCGATGGCAATGAAACCTATTCGGGCATCGCGACGATTGAGTCATGTGCCCAGTCAGACCCGACAGTTGCTGTCGTGCCCACTGTCGCAAGGGACGCAGCAGCATTGGAATTTATAGCACCGACCGCTGGTAGTGGCCGCTTGTTGCTGGAGCTGGCCTTGGGACAGACGAGCACATCGGTGCCCGCAACTTGGCAGGCCGGCAAAAACAGCATTTCGCTGCCATTGGACGGTCTGGCAGCTGGCGTCTATCAAGTGCGATTGGTCGATCACCAAGGGAAGTTCTTGGTGCGGAATGCACGGTTTGTGAAGCAATAGGGGAAAACAAGGGTGTTGTTTTACAACTTTGAGAGCAAGCGCACGAGCCGCTGGTCGTGCCCTTGCACGCACACCATATATGTGCCGGCTGGGAGCGACGTAGTCGGCAGCGCCAATAGGTTCTCACCTTGATCGATGCGCATTTGCTGCATCGACAATACCCTCCCCTGCAAATCCAGAATGCTGAGGCCGACCGTGGTGGGTCGCCGTGACCAAAACCTGATTTGGACGTCCCCTACCGCAGGGTTGGGGAAGAGTGCAAAATCAGCTGCAAAGTCTGCTTCAGAGAGACCAACCAAAAACGAGTAGGGCTGCGAAATGGCATCACAACCGTTGGGGTTGCCGACATGGACGACATAGGAGCCATTCACGATCGGCACATAACTAATGCTGATGGCCCCCAAGATCGGCTGTCCATTGAGAAACCATTGGTAGCTCGCGCCCACACTCGCAAAGAGCGTACCTCCATTGTTGGAGATGGTGGCTGTGGGTACTGGCAGCACGATGACCTTTGAAGTGTCTGAGATGCGCACACAGCCAAATCCATTGGCGACCGTGACCATATAGGAACCTGGCTGGGTCACGACAATGGAGGAGGTCGATGCACCATTGGACCAGACATAGGCAGCATATCCCAACCCGACATCGAGGGTCACCGAGTCTCCAAGACAAATGGTGGTCGTGCCCTGTGGCGTGAGCACCGGCAGTGGGACGCTGTTGGGGTAAAAGATGAGGCGCAAACTGTCGGCATGGATGCATCCAGCACCGTCGTTTGCAACGATGCTATAGGTCCCTGTGGAATTCACCAAAATTGTATCATTGGTGCTCCCGTTGGACCACAGGTAACTGGTGTAGTTGTTTTGGGCGAAAAGGAAGGTCGAGTCACCGAGACAAAAGGGCGCTTCGCTCGTCTGCGAGATCATTGGATTTGCGGGTGTGTGCACGGGCAGCACCAGCGTGTCACGTGAGGCGCAGCCTTGACTGTTGGTCACCGACAGTACGACATTGGCATTGATCCAGAGATTATTTGGAAATACGTGTGTAGGGGTCTGGCTATTGTTGACTCCGCCGTCCCCAAAATCCCAGAAGAAGGTGAGCCCCATGGGATTTGCGGACTGCCAAGCCGTCTGCAAATTTGCATTGACAAAAAAGCCGATGCGTGCATTGGGCGATTGCTCGGTGACAAGCTGGGCGCCAGGTGCTTGGTCAAATGGCAGGTACAAGGAGAGCTTTGAAAAACCATTTGGGATGGGTCTTTGGCTGAATTCGGCAACTTGGGACGGCGTGAGCGCGACGTTCCAAAGCCGCACCTCGTCGATGGTGCCGTTGAAGCTGAGGCGTGCCGGCCCGCCGCCCACGCGCCACGGGGTGCCAGCGACGACATTGGTGCCACGCGTGTAATTGGCCACAGTGTCCAAGACCCCATTGATATACAAACTTGTGTAGGTCTCATCTACCACCAGCGACACATGCGTCCAGACGCCTAGATTGAGGACCGCATTGGATGAAAGGAGCACAAAATCGGAACCATTTTGGATACGCGCATGTATCTGTCTTGTCAAGGGATTAAATACAAGAGAGACCCCATCATTGGAAAGGATGCGTTTTTCCACGACCACTTGTGGGGCACCTGCACCCGATAGCGGGCGTATCCAAGCTTCGAGCGTGTAATTGGAATCTGGCTGAATGACTATGGTATCGGGAACCTCAAAATAATCATCGATCCCATCCACCAAAAACGCATAGTCATGTGCCAGAAAGCGAATGGAATCCGTATCGCAGACCAATGAGGAATTGGCTGAAAAATCACTTAAGACAACGGTTGGCAAAATCATACCATTGGTGTTAAGAAGGCAGTTGTTGGCGTCGGTGATGGCGACATCGTAAAAACCAGTGGGTAAATTGTTGAGGTCTTGGTTGGTGCTGCCCGTGGACCAGACGTAATCATAGGGCGGCGCGCCACCTGTCACGCTGAGATCGAGTGCACCGAGCGCACTCCCGCAGCCAGGCTGCGTCGTTGCCAATGCCACATTCAAAGCAGGGAATTCGCTCAGTTCAATGGTATCGGTTGCAAAACATCCAAAGGAGTTTTGGACATAGACATTGTATGAGCCAGGGGTCTGCGCAAGAAAAGTCGTGGTCTGTGCGCCACTTTGCCAATAATAGAAAGTGGCTCCCATGGTCACGGGAGACAGGAGGTAATTGGTAATCTCACACAGTGTTGTATCATTGCCAAGGCTCACCGTAAGGCCATGTGCATCTGTCACGACAAATGTATCGATGACAATGCAGACACTGGCATCGGTCGCAGTCACCGTGTAAGTTCCAGTGTTGACTGAGGCCAAGTCCTCGGTGGTCGCGCCATTGCTCCAGACATAGGTCACCAACCCCGATGGGCCGGTAGCAGTGAGGTCGATGGTGCCATCAAAGAATCCTGGGCAGGTCTCGTCTGTGACGACGGCATTGAGCGCCAAAGTACATCCTTGTCCATGAAGACAAAAACTAGTTGTTGGCACCAAAAACAGGCACAACCAAACGATACGGGCAAATCTATTTCTCATTCCAATTGCAAAACTGCAGCTACCTACGACGGCGAATCCTCCAATGGATGATTCGTGAATGAAAATATAATAGGTTGCCGACAGATTTCCAAAAACGATTGTGCGAATCGTCAAAACAATCTTGGCACTCGCCGCATTGCAAGTAGATCTGCACCTGCAGCAATCGAAATAAAAATCCTGTTATTGTTTGTGTGACAAGCACAAAAAAGCCAGCAGGCGTCTGGGAAACCCAGAAAACTGCTGGCAATTCTTTCTAAAAAGAACGCATCACGAGATGCGTTCAAAAAGAAGTGTGGAGGTGCCGGGATTCGAACCCGGGTCCGGAGAAGGCATCAATGAGCTTTCTACATGCTTAGCCTAATCTTTAATTTTTCCTTAGCCTACCCGATTGGCAGGGCGTTGACCAAGGATAAATCCCTTAACTCTTAGGGCCGCTTAAGGGCGTGGCGTCCCGATCCTGTCTTTTTGCGAGCGCCTCATAGATACAGATGGCAGGCAAGCCATACCGAGAGACGTCTTACAGTCCTAATCTAATTAGGCTGCGAGAGCGAACGAAGTGTTGCCAAATATTGTTTGAGGATTCGCTTTAAAGCGCTACTTCCACAACGCGCTGCATGCTTACTCACCTCAACGCTACCCGTCGATTCCATTCACCCCCATTGGTGGTGCTTTGGTGAGACAAAAAACTATGTTTCCGTCTTTCAAAGAACCGCTGTCGCGCAAGGCGGCAACTGTGTTTTTATACGCGAGACCCTAGTGGTACGTTGCGTGCTATCCAATGCCGCCGCAGGAAATCATCCCTCAGCGCAATGGCTTTTTTGATTCAGGCTACAAAGATACGCAATTATTGCTGCTCGACGACGCCGCTTGCGTGAAATGGATCCTTTACGACCTCAACGGTAAATCTCAGCCCCAATGTGGGATTCATGATATCATTGGTCGTGACGGTGATGCTCTTACTTTGCATGCCAGGACGACCCTTGGAATTGAAGGTCGCCGTGATCGCACCCGTATCGCCTGGAGCTATGCTCGACACGATCGGTGCGATGGCGGTACAGCCACAGCTCGCCTTGGCCGAAATGATCGTCAGCGGCGCATTTCCAGTGTTTTTGAACTTGAAGTCATAGACGTAATTCTCGCCCTCGATGATCTTTTCCCCTTCCACACTCACTTTTTCAAATTCGATGTGGGGTGAATTCGCTTTTTCAGTCTCACTGAAGACCCGCTTGAAATTGCCATTGAGCGTGAGTTCCTTTTTGTTGATGCCTGCCTCGTCGGTAAAAAAGGCGATATTTTTGGCGATGTAGCCATCCACTTGCCCGCCTTCCTTCATTTTTTGACCACTGATCTTGACTTTCACCGCAGATTCTTGCCCAGCTTTCACGACTTCGTCCTTGAATATCACGGTGATTTCGGGATCTGACGCGGTCTGCTCCTTCATGATCTTGATGGGCAGCGAGGAGGTGTTGCGAAACCGAAATTCTGCCTCCATAGACTCCTCTGAGGTGAAAGATTTGAGATTCTCAATGACCTTTTCAAAAGCCAGTGCACCACGAATCACGCTGTAGTTGATCGGTGGATTGACGACGGTGGTCGGTGTCGGTGCCGTGATATTTTGCTCGCCGGTCGCCACACCTTCCTTGGAATTGACTTGCCCCTTGATGTAGATCGTGATGGGATCGGTGCGGTCGTTGTAGCTCACCGCGACAGATTTGTTAAAGACGCCTACGCGTTGCGAATTGTAGGAAACTTTGATTTCCCCACTCTCTCCAGGCGCGATCTCCGCCTTGCTCCAGTCGGGCGTCGTGCAGCCGCAGGCAGCCTTGACGTTGGAGAGTTTGACAATTTCCTTGGAAATATTTTTGAATTTAAACACCGTTTCGGTGGGTGCTCCCTGGTCGAGTGTGCCAAAATCATGGGTTATCTCCTTGAATTGGATCAAATGAGGCCCTGGCTCCATCTGCCCTTCTGGCGCTGTTTGCGCTTGAAGAAATTGCCCTACAAAAGCAGTCATTACACAAGCCAAAACGATAGTCAATCTCATATCCATGTAAACTATAGAAGGTAGATCATCAAAAATAATGAATTATTCAGAAACTCCCGTGATCGGTTGCTGCAGTCCCTGCAGATTGCCTCCCTCTTGCGCCTCTACCTCTGCCTCGGGCGGCTCTGGGTATTCAATGCGGGCATGGTACATGCTCGACAACATCGAAAGGATCACCTGCTTGGCGTCTTCCAAGTCCTTAAAAGTCAGATTGGCCTTGTCAAATTGCCTTTGGCGCACCTTGTTGTCCACGATTCCCTCCACCAATGCATGTAGCTTCTCAGCGGTATGCTCTTTTTGTGCCCGGGCTGCCGCCTCGCAGGAGTCAGCAATCATGAGCACGGCCATTTCACGCGTGAAGGGCAAAGGTCCGGGATATTGGAATTCGATCATATCGACCTCCTCGCCAGGATGCTCCTCGACATGCTTGCGGTAGAAATACTCTGCCCGTGTCGTGCCATGGTGCGTCTTGATAAAATCAATGACCTCAGCGGGCAAATTGTGTTCTTGGGCTAGACGTGCACCGTCTGATACGTGACGGATGATGATGTCGGCACTCTCATGGTAGCTCACCGCATCATGTGGATTTTGCTGATCCCCAAGATTTTCGATGAAAAACAACGGATTGAGCATTTTGCCGACATCATGAAACAAGGCCCCGACCTTGGCTTGGAGGCTATTGCCGCCGATCTTGTTGAGCACCGCCTCGGTGAGATTGGCGACTTGGATACTGTGCTGGAAGGTGCCTGGCGCTCGCACCGACAACTCCTTGAGCAGTGGATGATTGGTATCAAGTAGCTCTATGTAAGTGAGGTCTGAGGTGATGCCAAAGATGCGCTCAAAGACATAGATGATAGGATATGTGATGAAGGTGAGCATCACATTCATCCCAAACAGCAGCAAGTTGGAGTACTCGATCGACGCTAGGCTACCCCGTGTATAGAATTTGTAACCCAAGTAGGAAAATACATAGGTCATCAGGATCAAGGACAATGAAATGAAAAAATCGCCTCGATTGCGCAACTTATTCACGCTGTACACGGCGGCAGTCCCTGCACAAAGTTGAATGAAAAAATACTCGAAGCCATTGGGGATGATCGCGCCAGCGAGCACCGCGATGATGAGATTTCCAAAAAAGGCAAATCGGCTGTCGAAGAAGGCCGACAAGAT
>JANORP010000469.1:0-30651 GCA_031415375.1 Bacteroidota bacterium
GCTGTACGAGCGGTATGGCAAGAAGCTTTACAGCTATGCCGTGACATCGTGGCACTTGGACGAAGACACATCCTGGGAGCTGATCTACGAGACGCTGTACAAGACCGTAGAGAAGATCGACAGCTACGAATTCAACTCAGAGAAAAAATTTGGCAGCTTTTTGTTCACGATCTTTTGCAACAACCTGCGCCGCCACTATCGGGACACCAAAAAAAGGGAAGAAAAACTGAGCTTCAGCCCATTCAACGAGTTGAATTTTGAAGCCAGCAAAAACGACCCGAGCATGTTTACCGAGCGCAAGGTGCAGGAGTTGATGGTAGAGGCCTCGGTCGATGCCTTTCGTGAGCCTGAGGCTGGCAGCGACACGCTGATGCAGATTTTGGACGCCTGTCTTGCAAAATTACCTGATTGGGAGCGCATATTGCTCCTGTTGCGGTGTCAAGACATGCCCTACACAGAGATCGCAAGGTACGTGCACAAGCCGGCCGAGCAGCTCAAAGTCTATCACCAGCGTGCTAAAACAAAATTGGAAAAGCTGGTAGAGGAGGCACTCACCTCCATCGGCCAGGAATAAAACGCAAAATGGAATTCCAAGGAAAAAAAGACGCACAAGACGCACTCAATGAGATCCTGAAAAGGTATCTCCTGGAGCGCGACGCTGCTACTCCAGAGGGTGAAGGCCTCATGGAGATGGCCGCAGACAGTGTGCTCTCCCAACCTGCGACCCTCAAGCCATCGGCCGCCAAGGAGGCCGAGATGCTCGCCAGACTGCAGGCGCAGTTCCCCGAGGGTCCGCAACCTGGCCCTACCAGTGTGGGTATTCCCCTCAAATATGGCATTTTCGCGATCGGTGCACTCGCTTTGGTGAGCATCGCCATGCTGTTTTTCTTCAATCCCTTTGGCAACAACGACGCTCGGCCTACGGCCAACGTCACTACTTATATATCTGGCGATGACCAAAATGTCCTTGCTGGCGACGTCCATGACTATGCGGGCCATGCCCCCATGGATGTAGAAAGGCTTTCTAGTCTGCAAAACGGAGCAGGTAACACTGAATCAAATCTCGAGCGCCCAGCCGAGATAGGCACAGGCAACGGGAATCAGGGACATGTGAACCATCATTGGGTCAAGGGTCCTCGGGTTTCGATCAGGGGGCAAGTGCGCCCTGATTCCCGCGCCGGCTCCACGTTTGGACCACCTGTGATCATTGATCAGCCATTTTTTGAGACGCCCACTCGGGAGATGGATCCTTATCCCCTCCGCGAACTTTATGCGCAGACCGCAACCCAAAGTGCGTATTACCAAATCGATCCCAATACCGATCACTTGATCGTCTGCAACAAGGGCACCTTGTTGCATATTCCCAAGAATGCCTTTGTTGATGCCACCAGCGGCGAGTCGGCTACACAGATGGTGCAGATAGAGCTCAAAGAGCTCTACAACAAATCAGACTACATCAACTCCAATCTCTCCACCGTTTCCAACGGGCAACCCTTGGTGACTGGGGGAACGGTCTATATCGACGCAACAGCAGCAGGCCGTCGGCTCAAGCTGGCCAAAGAAAAAGACATTTACATTGAATTTGCCTCGTCCAAAGGGGTAGAGACGCAAGATATGCAACTCTACCGCGGCGCCTTCAATGAAAAAGGCGAGATCAACCTCTCCCCTGCCAATGGCAAATCCACCAAAATGGTGCCATTGCCACAGGAAAACCTCTATTACGATGAGTTTTGGTGCGATTGCGGGGCCGACAAGCTCTGGAACCAGCAATTGCTGCAACTCTGGCACCCCGATTTCAAGAATACCTACATCGCGACACGCGAGTTTCGGCAGCGTTTACAAGTATTGCGCGACATGGGCTACTACGAGAGCGGCCTGCAAGTCTATCTCGACAACACCCAAAAGGACCTTTGGAAAGCCGATCAAATCGTCGCCGAGCGCCTGTTGGAGGATGCCAAGGGCCGCAAGAGCCAAGATGCGGAAATGGACTACTTTCATCAGTTTGCAAGGCAAATGCTAGGCGCAACTGAGCGATTTGAAGATTATGGGGTCGATCTTACCCGTCCAGATGCGCGTCGGCAGTTGTTGTACCGCGATGTGAGCAAGGAAGAAACTGAGCAGTTGCTGCGCATCGGCAAGCTGCGCCAATATTTCCAAGAAATCGTAGAGAGCCGACTCATTTTGGGTTCCAATGGCAAGGCCAAAGTATTCCAAGGTGTGCGCAAAGGGAAATTCCAAAGAGCTGGCTCTGAACTCGTGGCGGGCTATTTCATCCAACAACTGGGCTGGACCACCTTGAGTAAAGTGGCTGGCAGCGAAATCGCCAGCGGAAAAAATCGCGAAATTAAAGTGCGCCTCACTGGCAACATTGCCTATGAGAATACCCGCGCCTTCCTCGCCTTTACACAAGTGAATGCGATCTTGCAAGGCAAGCCGACCACCGGTCAGTTGCATCGGTTTCCCAAGGTGCCAGAAAACGTCGATGCCTGGATCATCGTCGTGGGCTTCAAATATTCCATGCCCTACCTCGGCATGTTGCGCCTCCCCAAAGACGATGGTGATCGCATCGTGCAAGTCACGATGGAGCAAACGCGATTTGATGAGTACCTCACAGCATTGCGGGCACTAGACTAAGCCCTATTGCGCCGAGGCCTTGTCCGGCTGCTGCCTGAAGTTCTTTCATGTGGTAATATTCACATCATTTTCCCCTGATTGTCCTAGGAAAAAATCAGGCAGCAGCCAGGTAAGTTATTCCCAAAACATTTTCTTTTTGCCTTCCTAGACGACCCGCCCATGGATTCATCCAAGGTGATCGGCCCCGCAATTTTTTTCCTGAACCGATTTTGTATAATTTTGCCAACGTCGTCTCGCAGATGACCTTGGTTTTCGTTTTTCGATGGATCATTGAGTGGCTGATCCTACCAACAATGCTGCGACGACATGAGATCAATGATACAAAGCGGGGCGACCCGTTTTCAAACATCAACAATACTTAGAATGTCGTTTCTTAAAAAGCTTTTTCCCTTTCTTTTCAAGTCCGAAGACAAACCGGACAGCTCCAAACCGGTCAGCAAGAATGGTCCCGCTCGTGGCAATGCGCCTACGACCGGCGAACCGATCGTCATTTCGGCCTATGGGATCATCGCCCGAGCCAAAAATGCACGTGGTCTGCGCAGGGATTCCAAAGTCTATGTGCGTGCCATCATGGAAGACGGTGATCGTCTGCGCGTGCGTGGCATGGCTCCCAATGGCAAAAAAGTCACCTTGACGGTCCCACGTCGCACCCTTAAGGACTATGAATCTGAGGGTGTGCCCGAGCACATCGCCAAACACTACGAGAAGCATAGCCTTTTCAAAGAGGAACATGAGGCAAAGGTGAAGGCCGAAGCTTTGGGAAAACACTGATTCCAGTGCCCATTGTCGATCGTCTGCACATCGACCATTTACAAGCGTGGAATTTGACGCCAAGGAACGCTTGTTGTCCAAAATTTCTTTTCCGAGGGTAGAACTGCCGTTTTCGCAGCAAAAAGTTCCTATTTTGGGCCTATGGATCGGAAAGAATGGCTCAAAATCATGGGAGTCCTAGGCGCGGGCATGCTTGCTGGCAACGCCAAGGCATTGAATTGGATGCAAGAAGATGCCTTGCGGCGTGCAGACTTCGGGGATGACTTCCTATGGGGTGTCGCCACGGCAGCATATCAGATTGAAGGCGGCCATACGCTGGATGGCAAGGGACCGTCTATCTGGGATACATTCACCCACAAGAAGGGAAAGGTCAAGACGCATGAGAATGGCGATATGGCCTGCGATTTTTACCACCGTTATCCCGAAGACATTGCCTTGCTGAACCAAATGGGCATCCAGCATTTTAGGTTTTCGCTGGCATGGTCACGAATATTGCCCGAGGGCAAGGGGCAAGTCAATCAACAGGGATTGGACTATTACAAGCGCGTGATCGACAAGTGCTTGGAGCAAGGCGTGCGCCCATGGGTCACCGTCTATCACTGGGACCTGCCCCAAGCTTTGGAAGATGCTGGCGGATGGGTGAATCGCGATATCTTGGGACATTTCAACAATTATACAGATGTCGTGACGCGCGCCTTGGGCGACCGTGTCAAAGATTGGATGGTACTCAACGAACCCATGGCCTTCACCAGCCTCGGTTACCTGCTCGGCCTGCATGCCCCTGGACGCAGGAGCATACGCGCCTTTGTGCGCGCAGCCCACCATGCGACCATGTGCCAAGCCGAAGGCGGGCGCATCATTCGCGCCAACGTGCCCCAAGCAAATGTGGGCACGACGATCAGTGCAAGCCCTATCCACCCCAAAGACGACCGTCCCAAGCATGTTGCAGCAGCCAAGCGCGCCGATGCCTTGATCAACCGCATCTTCATCGACCCAGCATGCGGGCTTGGCTATCCCACCGCCGACCTGCCGCTCATTCGCAGCATCGACAAACACATGGCGCCTGGCGATGCCGAGAAACTAGCCTTTGAGTTTGACTTCATCGGCTTGCAATACTACACGCGGCAGATCGTCAAGAACTCGATGATCCCATTTGTTCACGCCAATGTGATCAAACCTAGCAAATTTGGCATCCCGCCCGAGGAAATCACAGACATGGGTTGGGAAGTCTATCCCGAGGGCATCTATACCCTGCTGAAGCGTTTTGCCGCAATGCCGACCGTGAAAAAAATCATCGTCACAGAAAATGGTGCAGCCTTTCCCGACCAAGTCGAAGGCGAGCACATCCACGATGTGCGCCGCATCCAGTTTCTCAAGGACTATCTGGAGCAGATCCTCAAAGCCAAAAACGAAGGTGTCAATGTAGGGGGTTATTTTATCTGGAGTTACCTCGACAATTTTGAATGGGCCGAGGGTTATTTCCCGCGATTTGGATTGGTACATGTCGATTATGCCACGCAACAACGCCGCATCAAAGATTCAGGGCTTTGGTTTTCCGAGTTTTTGAAGGGTGGGTGAGCGAAGTGATTGCCCGTCTATCGGGAAGGGCAGATATCACCGCAATCTGCCGCCAAGCGCTGTCAAGAGATCTACCATATCGGTTTCTCCTTCGCGGTAGGCTAGCCCTGCCGGACTCAAGTCATGGTGGTCGCGCAAGTTCAGGTCGGCTTGGCAGCCCTCAATAAGTGCGATGGCAGCACCTGCATTGCCATGGGCTGCAGCGACGTGCAACGGAGTCTCCCCGATCAGGTTTTGCAGATTGGGATTGGCTTGCACTTTACAGATTTCGCGGATCCCCAAACTGTCGTCTTTCTTCGCCATCTCATGGAGGACTGTATTGCCCAATTTGTTAGCCGCATCGGCATTTCCATCGTGGGCCACGATCCAGGCTAGCGCCTCCCATTGACGCTGCTGCGCGGCCAAAAACAAGGGTGTTTCACCGAGGTCATTGATGCGATTGATGTCGGCCCCATTGCTGACCAGCAATTTCAAGAGCGCCAGATTGCCATTTTCAGCAGCTTCATGCAGGGCGGATCCTTGTGGCCCAGACGCATAGAGGTCTGCACCATGCGCGACCATTTTGGACACGAGTTCAGTATGGTTGAGCATCACAGCGCAGTAGAATGGCGTCATGCCCTTGCGCATAGGCCCCTCGAAATGCGCGCCTGCATCCACCAACAGGATTGCAGCGGCCTCCTTGTCTTGTTGCAAGGTGAGCCACAATGGCGAGTCTGCACCACGGGCCGAGTCGGGGTGCGCGCCCTTGGCAAGCAGCATGCGCACAATTTCTGCATTTCCCCCTTTGGCGGCAGCTTCCAGCGGAAACATCGTCTCACCCGCAGGCACGATATCGGCTTGTGCGCCGCCATCGAGCAACCGTTGTACATTTCCCAATTCTTGATTGCGAATGGCCACGAGCAAGGCTGAGTCATAGCTCTTGCAACCCAACCAAAGTGACAGGGGTATCAGACAATACAACAGTGACCGTAAGGAAGCTGAATGCTGATGCATGCGCAAAATGAGTGCTGAAACGCTGGCTGAATTCGCTCAAAAATACGCCAAAAATCGAACTGTTGGGCATTTTCTTGTAAGCGTCAACCAAAAAAATGCCCTTTTTACCACACACCCCATCACACAAAAGTGTTCACTTTAGCATACATTTTCACTTTTATTCAGAACAACTTGGGCAAAAGGTATGATGGTGGGGCAAAAAAAACCGCTGAAATTGCCTTTGTATTTGAGAGACAGCCCTTCGATCAAGGGCGTCCGTTGAAAAAAGGACATTAATTCCGTATTATAATTCTTGAGGGTCCAGGGACGCCAGTTCCTGACCCTTTTTTCTTTGCTATAAGTCGATCCTTTTGGATAATTTTGCGGCTCAATGAAAGTCAAAGCCCAATTCTACGTCCTCGCGCTGCTCGGCGGCGCCTTCTCGATCCTACTCAGTGCCTGCAGTTTCACCAAAGCGCCCCAAAAGGCTTGGTCCGAAGCATCTTGTCCCATACCGCCTGACTATAGCAAGCTCGAAAACTGGGCTGCACATCCAGACAAGGCCGACTTTGCAGACAAGACGCCAATCGAAAGCTTCAAAGACGGCCAAAAAGATGCCGCAATCGATATTTTTTTCCTGCATCCTACCACCCTCTTTGGACAAAAAGAGTGGAATGGCGATGTGACCGATGAGAAGCTCAATGGTCGCACTGAGCGCACCACGATCAAGCATCAGGCAAGTATATTCAACGGCGCGGGTCGCATTTATGCCCCACGCTATCGCCAGATGGTACTCGGCGCTTTTTTTGACAAGGATGACCGCGTGTCCAATGCCAAGGCTTTTCACACTGCGTATTGCGATCTCAAAGCCAGCTTTGAATACTATATGGCGCATCTGAATCAGGGTCGCCCTGTGATGATTGTCGCGCATAGCCAAGGCTCCGCTCATGCCATCCATCTATTGAGAGACTATTTCGACGGGCAGCCCTTGCAATCACAACTTGTGGCAGCCTATCTCGCAGGTTGGCCAGTGCCTGCCGATACGTTTCAGGTGCTGAAACCTTGTGAAAACCCCGGCGAAACGGGCTGTTACGCCACATGGTGCAGTTTTGAATGGGGCACGGCTCCCAAGCATCCGCAATGGTATGACCGCGCCGTGGTCGTCAATCCCATTACTTGGCGCACCGACACCTTGCCTTCTGAAATGTCCATGCACAAGGGAACTGTCATGGGCAGCTATGACCGCACCTTTCCAGAGGCGCTCAAGACACAAGTGCACGGCGGCTACCTCTGGGTCTCGCGTCCCAAAGTCAAGGGTACGAGCATCATTCGCAGTAATAATTTCCACATTGCTGACTACAACCTGTTTTGGGTCGATGTGCGTGAAAATGCAATCTTGCGCACGCAGAGCTACCTTGAGCAGCAAAAAGGGCACTAAGATTTTTTCTTACTTGCCTTGGCGAAGGGGTTGAATGCCAATGCGAGATCGATCCAAAAACGCAGATCCTCGTTGTGCTCGATGCCCTCAGGGCTCACAAATACAAAGCCTTTCATCGGTCGCCCATTAAAATCCATCTCGCGGCAGCCTCTTCGGGTGAGTGCCTGCGGATGGGCTTCGGGTGCGATGCGCGCCATGAGATCGTCGCCCACGATACCCACGCACATCTTTCCGTTCACCATAAAGCAAAGCCCGCCCATCATCTTCTTTTCTACAACGTCGAGCTCTTGCACCAGCATCTCACGGATGCGCTCTGCGAAAATTTCACTGTATGCCATCGACTATATTCGTTCAATGAAACAAAGGATGTTCTGCATGTATTCGTTGCCATCAGTCCGCAGAACCCACTTCATACTCCATGACGATGGACCCTGGATCGTTGACGAGGTGGATCTCTGGAGCAGAAAGCCGCAGCAACGCGATCACTTTGTCTTTGCGGGGGATCATCATCGCAAACATGACGAGCGTGACGGCATTCACCACCAGAAAGTAGAAGGAGCCGGTCAAAAAAATCGCGACAGCTGCCAAGATCGCAGGAGCCTCCAAGAGTGCCATGCGAATGATCATCGCCGTCTGAAAACCTCTCAGCTTGTCTGAGAGCGCGCTTTTTTCGGAGGCCGCATTCACCATTTTTGAAAAGATCAAGAAACTCAAGCCGATCATGCTGCAAGCGATGGCGGCCACAACATAGACCATAGCTGTCATCAATTCGGGATCCTCGGCGATTTTTTGGGAAATGGCGAGGTAAACAAAAATCACCGCTGTGCCCACCTGAGACATCAACATGGCCCCAAAAAGGATCATTAACATGCGGAAATAACTTCCTGAACTGACCTTGCGCTTTTCCAATTAGTCTAGGAATTAAAGACGATCATGGTGGTCAATTTCCACAATTCGATGGCAGGAAACAAAAAGGTGCGCATTATTCTGCATCCGATCTGCCTAAAAACATAAAACTCTACTGCAAGAAGTCTATTTTCGCCCATGTCCAAAAAACTAGCCTTCATCGAGCTGCATCAGGAGACCAACTCCTTCAGCAGCCTCACCACCTCCATGCGAGAATTTCAAAATTTCGTGCTCGGTTATGGTGAGGACGTCTGGTTTTATGCCGACAAATACAAGGCACAAGCCTACGGATTCAGAGAAGCTGTACAAAAATGGGGCAATAGCGAATTTGAAATTTTGCCGATTTACACAGCTTGGGCTTGGTCTGGCGGCCCGCTAGAGCAAGAAGTGTTTCAGCATTTTCTGGACAAGGCTGTCGATGCGATCCGTGAAGCCGATGGCCTCGTCGGGATCTATTTTTCGCTACACGGTGCCATGGGCGTGCAAGGGGTACGCGACCCCGAGTCGATCTTGCTGCGCGCCTTGCGCGCGGTGGTGGGGCCAGAGTTTCCCATCGCAGTTTCCTTTGATCTCCATGCCAATGTCACGGTGGAAAATGCCGCGCTCGCGAGCTATATCGTGGGCTACCATACCAATCCACACCGCGACTTCAGGCGCGTGGGCCGCAAAGCAGGACAAGTGCTCATGCAGATGGCGCGTGGTGAGGTCAAGCCTGTCACCGCCTTTCGCAAGTTGCCTATTTTGAAGGGGGGAGGATGGGGCATCGATTTTTTGCAGCCCATGCGCGGTATCATTCGCCGCATGAAGCAAATGGAAAAAATGCCTGGCGTGCTTGTCGCCTCCAATTTTTGGGTGCATCTCTGGATGGACGACGTCGAGCTGGGTTGGAGCGTGGTCATCAGCACCGACAATGACCCCGTGCTGGCTGGGCAACTTGCAGATGAGCTTGCAGAGCGCTGCTGGCAGATACGAGAGCGCAAGCATCCCGTACCCAAATCAATCGACGAGGCCATCGGGATCGCCAAGCGTTCGCGGTTCAGGCGCTTGTTTGGAGCGGTCGTGTTTTGCGACATCAGTGATACCGTCGGGGCCGGTGCCTCTGGCGCCAATACCAATATCCTCAAAGCCTTGCTTGCGAAGGCACCGCACCTGCGCAGCTATATCCCAGTGCGCGACCCGATTGCAGCAATTGAGGCATGGAATGCCGAGCGCGGTGCGACGATCACGGTGCAGCTCGGCGGCACCATCGATGCTGAGCACAATCCCATTGTCATATTTGAGGCCAAGGTCTGGCAGCGCCTGGAAACCGAATGGGGCAAGACCACCATTCTGCAACACCAAGGCATTCACGTGATCCTCACCGAGTTGCCCAACCCCTCCTACTTTGCGACAGACTTTACAAAACTCGGCCTCAACCTCTGGCGCGCCGATATCATCGTCGTCAAAAACCTATTCCCATTCCGTTATCGCCTCGCAAAATACAACCGTCGCACCGTGAACGTGATCACCAGCGGTATCACCAACATCGATGTCTTTCAATTGAATTACGTGGATTGCCCACGGCCGATCTATCCGCTCGATGACGTCAAAGATTGGCGGTAGCTGAGGGTTATCCCTTGAGCCTTCGGCCCAATTCACCGAGCAATTGCAAGGCAGAAATTTGTCCAAAACCTGAAAATTGGGCATCCCCCATTTCGATCACCCACCAGTCTCCGGTCTCGGCCTGCCCAATGTCGATGGCGACCCATCGGGAAGTGATCCGCTCGGCAGACTGCATCGCAAGATTGCGCACGACCGCTTCCTCTGCGGGGCTGAGTCGCCTCAGTGCATCTTGGTTTTCCCAATAATAGCCGAGCGATATGACCTGCCTATCGAGCAAAAAAACGCGGTATTCGCGGCCTTGCGGGAAGCCTTGAAATTCCTGCACGTGACGCAAGGGAACGAATTGCCGCGCGATCACGCGACCTCGGCTGCGGTCTTCGGTCTCCAATAGCTTGGCGATCAAGATGTGAAATTCACTGAGGTTTTGGGCCAAGCAAGCGGCGAGCCCCTTGTATTTGCGGGATTGCACGGTGCCCCGCACAAAAATGGGGAAGCCCAGCCATTCAGCTGCTGCAGCGGCCTCTTCCGCAGATCGCAAGATCACGCTTTTGGGCGTCAAACCTTCCAAAAAAGGGAAATAACGATCGAATTCTTGGGCCAAAAGATGCGCATCCAAATCGTTGAGCAAATGGATATTTTTGGCCAAGGCGGCATTTTGCAAAGCAAGGTAGCGGTCGGGCGTGGGGATATAGCCGATCCATATTGCGGGTTGAATCTCTGGAAAATAGGGTAACGCGTCCAAGGCGTCTGCGGCAGAAACATCCTCGCCAAACTCCGAGGGGATCGCAACCACGCGCCAACCTTGCAAAGCAGCCGCTTCAGTGGCTTTACGCAATGCCTGCAGCCCCCCTGTACCGCTGTTGCGGCTGTATACTTCGGTAAATGCAATCATATCTACTCGCGAAAGTACGGAAACCTTCCCATCCAACTTCAAGCCCCCAGCCCACGTACACCTCCCAAATCATATCCATCGCATGAAAAAAAGCATACCCTTATTCTTCGCTGCCTTGATCGTTTTGCTTCTCACAGGACAGCGACTTGCCGCGCAAGCAGGCTCGCTGGAAGGCACGATCATAGCCCGCAAGGGCAATGTGGTCACGGTCCAAATGACAAGCTCAGATGCAACCGATCCGCAAAACGGCACGGTCGCCGACATGAGCAAGTATTTTGAGGAAAAAATGGGCAACATGTCAATGAGTGGATGGCTCGTCGTCGCCAAGGTGGAATTTGTCCCAACAACACATCAAAACACCGACATCAAAATCCTTGAGGAAAAGAGTGAGATCACCGTCAACGGCGAAAAGGTCAATCACTTCAAGGTCGGCAAACGCGTGAAATTGGAGTGGCCGGCCAAAGTGGAGAAAAAAAACGGAATCTCCAAACGAATAGACAACGGATTTGCGCGTTTGCCTTGTCGGTTGTTCCTTTGCGCAAAATCATCTGGGCATGAAACGCAGTCCCCTTGGCAAATTTTCTTTGATCTTCGCTGGTGTCACCACCATCCTGTTTGTGGTACACTTCAGCAATGTCATGCCGGTGCTCAATACTGTGATCGCCCCGATGCTGTCGCTGTTTGGGACACTGCTGGGCCTCATGGGCTATTTTGAGCGTGACAAACAACGCACACCCGCACTTGTGGGCATGCTCCTGAACTTGGCCTTTTTGGCGACGTGGATCATTTTGCTGGTGCAGAGCATTGCCTGAAAACGAATTCGTTCAGGATCAAAATCATTTGAGTGCGCAACATCTTAGGGGAGCTTCGACCCCTGTCTTCTGCGGGACAGGCGTTTGCCTCTGGCAATTGCGGCTCATCGTCGTTGATATTGAGCTGTTTGCGCCAGAGGCAAATGGTCGATAGCCCTGCGGCAGGATGCCGCGGGCTCAGAAAGTCACTTTTTTCTTCTTGGCCTTGCCTTTGCGTAAGACGACGACGGTGACGGTGTCGCCCTTCTCATATTTGCTCAGGGCACGCATATAACTCATCATGTCTTTCACATCATGGTCGCCCATTTTCACCACCACATCGCCCGCCAATAACTTCGCCCGAGAAGCCGGTTTGCCTTCTGTGACCCCATCGATGCGCATGCCTTCACCGTCAAAGAGGTAGTCGGGCACGACGCCGAGACTCACTTTCCAACGGGGTGCCTCGCCTTCTTCTTCATTCTTGGTCTGTGAAAATGCCAGCTTCTGCCCGTTTTCATTGAGCTTGACGAGGAGTGCATCCACATAACGCAAGATTTTATCGGCACCGTCATAGTTGATCAGAGCCTCGTCGTCGCTGGGCTTGTGGTAATCGCTATGTGTGCCGCTGAAAAAGTGCAATACAGGCAAATCCTTGAGGTAGAAGCTGGTATGATCACTCGGCCCGACGCCGCTCTCTGCTGTCTTGACCTTCATATCATCGATCTGTATGCCAGCCATCGCCTCTTTCCAAAATGGAGAGGTACCGACGGCATTGATCCCCAAGGTATTCTTGGCGGGATCGATGCGGCCTACCATGTCAAAATTGATCATGCAACTTACTTTGGAGAGGTCGATCGTGGGGTTTTTGGCGAAATAATTGGAGCCGAGCAGACCTTTTTCTTCACCTGAAAACGACATGAAGAGGTAATTGAATTTGTGCATGGAGGCATTTCCCTTGATCGTGCGTGCGAGTTCGATCACCATGGCTGTGCCGGATGCATTGTCGTCTGCACCGTTGTGAATGGCTTTTTCGCCACGGTGCAAGGAGCCTTCGTCGCCATATCCCAAGTGGTCATAGTGGGCGCCGATCACAATGGTAAATGGCTGCCCAAAGTCCAAAAGGCCCACGACATTGTGGCCAGTGAGATTTTCTTCATGGAGACCAATCGTGCCCTGAACCTCCTTGATGTCATTTCCCTTGGTCACGCCCGTCGTCAGATAGATGATCGGCAGCTGCCCGCGAGAGACCTTGCGGCTGTAGTCGATGACAGGTTCCTCCAGATCTTGGTTGCTGGGATTGATGAAAATGATGCCGCCGACGCCCATTTTGAGGGCTGTCTCGATCTTGAGGTCGATGGCAGCATAGTCAGCAAATTTCCCATGTGGATCGTTGCCATCGGGCGTACCACGCTCGATGAGCACGAGTTTCCCCTTCAGGTCGCCTTTGTCTTTGTAGTCGTCATGCCCGAGCTGCGGGGCTTGAATACCAAAACCCACCTTGATGGGCATGCCACTGATGGTGCCGTCACCACTTTGCGGAAAAATTTGAAAGTCATGCCCCAAAATGAGCGCCTTGCCATTCACTTTCAACGCGACATTGTCGGTCGGCATGAGGCGATTCATAAACTTGAAAGGCTGCTCATAACTGCCGTCTAGTCCCTTTGGCTGGAGACCGATCGCCTTGAACTGCGATTGGATGTATTCGCTCGCCTTGGCCTCCCCTGGATGACCTGTTTCTCGTCCCTCGAGCACATCGCTGGCGAGGAATACGATGTGCTCCTTCATGCGATTGGCCACATCTGACTGGGCCCAGAGACCCGTCGGCAGACTGCAAACGATCCATGCAAGCGCAAACAACAACTTTTGAAACTGCTTCATTGAGATCAAACTATAGGCGAAGAAACAAAATTGGGCAAATATGTGGTGGTGAACCATCGGGAAACAGGACGAATATCAGTTTATCACCCTGTGCAAAGGAAATTCCTTGATGGCTTCTTTGCCATTCATGACACCAGAAATCTTGGCCATCAGCATGGTGTCACCGAGGGCCTCGTAAGAAATCTTTTGGGGAAAATCATGCGTGGGATTCTCAAACAGGACTGATTTCCCATCAAGATGGGTCATTTTGAAGCGCACGGGTCCTTTGTTTTCGATCACCGTTGGGATGTAATAAACCTCCCCTTCTTCCAACCGCAATTCGATGCTTTCCACATGGACCGTGTCCAGTTGGTACGTTGTCCAAGCTTTGCCTGTGTACAAAGTGGGTGAGTTACGTTTCCATTCCTCCACACTCACGAGGTCAGGCCCCTCGATTTGCTTCCATTGCCCGATAAACCAGGCCAAATCATCGAGTTTGGAGGCTTGATTGGCGATCTTGAGCTGACCAAGCACGACGATCGAGCTATTGGTGAGCTTGCGATAGTATTTTTCGCCGCCATCTTCATAGGCAATATGGGCGCAGTCGGGCGAAAGGTTGAAATCGCCGATGAATACCGTCGAATCCGCTTTCTTAAAGGTGATCTTCCCCTCGTAGGCACATTGCTTGGGATCGGCCTCCTTGTCAGTGACCATGGTACAGAGGCCATCGACATCAGATAAATTGAGCAGCAATACAGGATTGGTGGCGGCGTTGGCCGAGCCATAATAAACGATTTCGATCCTGTCTGAATGCCAGAGACGCGTTTTCAGGCTTTCGCTTGGCTTGCCACAGGCCGCCAATGCGGTCACGAAGGCCAGAAGAAGAAGTATTCTATTCATCGCGGATAAATATTTGGGCAAATATCCGCAATTAATGAAGCAAATGAAATCTAGAATGCTCAGCGCAACCGAGAAATGGCTGCGGCAGGCTCGATAATCTTGCCCGTCTCGCCGACCGAGGGACCGTCACGTCCAGTATCCCGCAAAATTTTCCAAGCAGACGAGGCATCCAAATCGGGCTTCAATGCACGCATCACACCTACCAAGCCCGCGACGATGGGCGTTGCCATACTCGTGCCACTCATCGGGGAATATTTGCCACCCGGCACCGTCGAATAAATATCCAATCCCGGCGCGGCAATCGGCATGCCGAGGGAAGTATTGATGTTGCTAAACTCGGTGCGGCGGCCATCTGGACCGACAGCAGCGACACCGATGACACCGTCGATGCCGACGGGGCTGTGATTGCGGGCATCGCTGCCAAAGTCGTTGCCAGCAGCAGCGACGACGATACAGCCTTTGCGCAAGGCATATTGGACCGCTTCACGGGTGACTTTGGGGGCAGGGCGGTTGCTGCCCAGCGACATCGAAAGCACATCGGCGCCGTCTTCTACGGCGCGTATCATGGCATCGGCGACAGTATAGTCGGTGCCTTGCCCACTTTTGCCCAGTGCTTGATAGCCTCTGATTTCGACAAATCGGCCTTCCCAGTTGTAGGAGGCCATGCCAAGGCCATTGTTGGTGGTCGCGCCTGCGAGGCCCGCGCAATGTGTGCCGTGCCCATGGGGATCATTGTTGCCAGGCGATTTGCCAAAAATGGATTTAAGATCCTCATGGCCCCCATCGACACCAGTGTCGATGATCGCGACGATGGCTTTGCGTTTGGGCTTGGCATCGCGCAAGAGATTGTGTGCCTGATTGGCGGATGTTGCATCCATCCACCATTGCTCACCAATTGCAGGGTCATTGGCCACAAATCCACCGAGGTCATTGGTGGGGATGTCGCGGCTTTTGGGGTTCGGTTCCAAGCTCACTGCAAGGTTGCCTGCTGCGTCGTCTATGTTTTCGGTGTCTTTTTGCGCGGCGGCAAGGAATGCGGCCACCTTGTCATCTGCAACATCTACGAGGTAAAACTGCGCAAGATCACCATCTTCCTCCATCGAGACATCTGGAAATGCCCGCTTGTAGGTAGCGCCATATTCCTCCATGAGCCCTTCGAGCTCTGAAATATTGTCGTCGGGGCCGAGCTCTAGGAGCACCTCTCCCGTCTTGATGTCGGCATTAGAATGCGTGGTTGGACCTTGGAACAAGGCCGAAACACCCGAGATCTTCCAACCAAAAGCCCATGCTGTGCCCCAAATGCCTAGAGAAAGCATGACCGCCAACAACCCGGGTACCCAAAAGACTTTGGGATGCTCTTTGTGGCGGGCGAGGTAGGTGGAGTCGATGATCATCGCAACGCCGATGTCGAGCAAGACGGTACAAATGCGATCGAGCAGCGTTCCGCTTGCGGTAAAGAAGGCAAAGACCAAGGCACCCGCGATCAGGATGAGGGTCGGGAACACGTTTACCTGGCGACCGTGGCTGCGATCGACCATGACCTTGCCGTAAAAAAACATGGCCACCGTCGCAAAGACGGGGCCGAGGATATGTATGAGTTTCAGTTCCATGTTGTGCTCTATGGTTTTGATGTGCTTTTGCGCATGGAAATCACCTCGACATCGGTGCCCCACATAAAGATAGAAAAGCCTGAGCTTGGCGCGATTTCAGCCTCTATCTGCATGCCGGCGGCTTGAAAATCGGCTTCCAGCGGCTGAACAGGACGATATTTGTGGCCATTGTCGGCCACGATGCCCCAAAATCCACCTGAAAGCGGAATATGTGTGATGATGCCTTTGATTTTCATTCGATTAAAAATACGAAAACGCGCAGTGTTTGGTTGAATTTTTCTTGGGGGATCTGGGAGTCGGGCGATGGCTATGGCCTGCAAACAAATTGCACGGGGTGGATTTCAGCTCATGGGAACGCAACAGGCGGCAAGTGCGGAATCGGATTCGCGCTCTGCTAGATGGGTTTGCGGGCGTGGTCACGCATGACATTGGCCTCGACGTCGGTGAGGGCCATGTCTTTGATGAAGCGCTCTAGTGTGGGGCGGTAAAGCATGAACAGGGTGACGACGACCATAGCAATGACTAAAAAAATGCGGTTTTCAGTCATTAGATAGGCCCCAAGCTGCAAAAACGCAGCGCCATCCAGCAGCATAAAACGCAGCATGGTAGCCGACCGATAGGCATCCATTTTCTCGTAGAGTTTTTCATTGCCCTGGGCCCTCTTTACACGCCCTAGAAACAAACGGTGCGCGATGAGCAACAAACCCATGCTCGAAATGGGAGCCGTAATGAAGAGAAGGGTGTCCAAGTCATGCGATTTGGGATCGCCCGCTTGGCTCACGATCAATGCGGATATCATAAAGAGGATGATCCCAAGCAAAAAAGCGACAAAGATCAGCGTGAGTTGGCTGAAAAACTGTCGCACCTGCTTTCTGGCAGCATCATTGATCGGCGGCTTACTCATGGCTGCAAGTTAGGGAGAAATAGAATGAAGGAGATTGCCGTGTCAAAATATCAGCTTCCTTGGCGGCAATTTGATGGCCGAGCACAAACCTGCGTAGGGCTACGCGGGTTTGCTGGCGCGTATCATTTCACGCTTGCCGGGGGGACCGGGAATGCGCTCTACCGTGAATCCCGCAGCTTGCATGGCGCGACGCACTGCGCCTTTGGCGCAATAGGTCAAGAGCAACCCGCCGGGGTTCAGGCAGCCATACATCCGCCCAAAAACTTCCTCTGTCCACAATTCTGGCTGTTTATCTGGTGCAAAAGCATCAAAATAGATCAAATCGACCGTCTCCTCCACCACCATTGCCTCCAAGCGTTGCTCCAATTTCTGCAGATGAAACTGCGGATGGATCACTGTCCACGCTGCCCAAGGGGCTGTGTGGATGCGGTCCCAATACGATTGAGTTTCTTCCGCTCCGATTTCGGTGGGATAGTTGAGACTGCCGACCTCGGCTGCTGTCAATGGATAGGCTTCGATGGCGCAATAGTGAACCGTGACATGTAGAGCATGCGCCTCCACGGCGGTCAAAAGGGCATTGAGACCTGTGCCGAGTCCTATTTCCAAAATGCGTAGCTGAGTTTCGCCGATGATCGCTGGCGCAAACCCCATTTGGAGAAAGACATGCCGACTTTCCTGGATGGCGCCGTGTCGGCTATGGTATTGCTCATCAAGCGCTGGGACAAACAATGAATGGGAGCCGTCTTCTGTTTCAACCAAATATCGCTCCATCAACGCATCTCCATTTGTAGCTCAACAGCGCTGTGACTCACGCTCAATGTCGCCATGGCACCATGAACCAAGGGGTAATTTTGCGGCCAATGACCTGTCGGGAATCCAAAACAGATGGGAAAATCAGCTTCGCCGATGGCATCGAGCACGATCTCCTCAACGGTCTTGCCAAATGGGATATCGTTGTCTTTGAGATCAGAGAATCCGCCGACGATGAGGGCGGCTAGGTTTTTGAATTTTCCAGCACGCTTTAGATGCACGAGCATGCGGTCGATGTGATAAAGGTATTCATCGATGTCCTCGATGAAAAGGATGCAACCCTTGGTCTCAAAGTCATCGGGCGTGCCGATGAGCTGACTGAGGATGCTCAAGTTGCCTCCGATGAGTCGGCCTGTGGCTCTGCCGGTCCGCAAGCGCTCGGGTGCTGTGGGCGCATAGGAATTCGTGGGCAGCTCACCCATGAGCAAGGCGCGGAGCTGCCCGCGCGCGGTCACGTCGGCCGTTTTGCCATTCCAAGAAATCGCCATCGGGCCGTGAATGGTTGCGCAACCTGCACGGTAAGCTGCCATGGAAAATGCAGTCAAGTCGCTGAACCCGATCAGCCACTTGGGATGTTTCTTGAGCGCGCCAAAGTCGATGGCGTCCACGATGCGCAGACAGCCATAGCCCCCACGGCTGCACAAGATGGCCTTGATCTCGGGATCGTCGATCATGCGTTGCAGGTCGGCAACCCGGTCGGCGTCGGCCCCCGCATATTGGTGAGACACACTATATATATGTGTGCCCAACACGGGTACAAAACCCCACTCTTGCAGGCTCGCCAAGGCAGGCGCAACTTCGTCGGGACTGATCTTGCGTGCAGGGCTCACGATGCCGACTTTGTCGCCAGATTTCAAAAATGTTGGGAATCGCATACTACAAATGTAATCGAGGACGGGCAATTCTGCATGGACATTTGGCTGAGCAGAATTTGCAGAATTCTTAGAATTCATTTTGGTGGTGAATTGTCTTTGGTTTGCTTGTTTTTTGGGTTTGACAGCTAGAGGGTTGAGGCCCTTATTTTTTGGGCAGGAATTTTGTCGGTAGTAGGCATCGAGAATACTGATGCCATCCGTTCGTCTGGTCTTCACTATAAAATTTGGGGGCACCGTCCCACAACAAGCAGGGGCAATCCGTTCGTCGGGCCTCCCCATGAGTTGTGGGGAGGCCCAACGAACGGGCTTTCGTGCGTTGCGGGCTGTGGTGCGTTGCGGGCTGAGTTTCTAGGGGGATCACAAGGCTTCAAGACTGGTTTTGGGCGTCTGGTATGTGGGGCGTAACTTGCGCATTCATTCATTTATCGATGAAGAAAGCATTTCTTACTGGGATCACTGGCCAAGACGGTTCGTTTTTGACGGAACTGCTGCTGGACAAAGGCTACGAAGTCCATGGGCTCATTCGCCGCGCCTCCAATTTTAATACCGATCGCATCGATCACATTACCTCGGGCAAGCACCTCAAGCTGTACCATGGCGATATGACCGACAGCGCGAATCTCAACAAGTTGCTTTCGATGTTGAAGCCAGATGAGATCTACAACCTCGCGGCACAAAGCCATGTGCAGGTCTCGTTTGAGGTACCCGAATACACGGCGCAAGTCGATGCGATCGGGACGCTGCGCATTCTGGATGCGATGATGAACCATTGCCCCGAGGCGCGGTTTTATCAAGCCTCGACGTCTGAACTCTATGGCAAGGTGCAGGAAATCCCGCAGACGGAAACCACAGCTTTTTATCCAAGGAGTCCATACGCGGCAGCCAAGATCTATGCCTATTGGATCACCAAAAACTTCCGCGAGGCATACGGCCTCTATGCTTGCAACGGCATCCTTTTCAACCATGAGTCTGAGCGCCGGGGCAAAACCTTTGTGACCCGCAAGATCACGATGTGCCTCAGCCAGATCAAATATGGCCTGCGTGACGTCTTGAAGCTGGGCAATCTGGATGCCAAGCGCGACTGGGGCTATGCCAAGGAGTATGTGGAGGCGATGTGGCTGATGTTGCAGCAGGACCGGGCGGAGGACTATGTGATTGCTACGGGCAAGTGCTATACGGTGCGCCACTTTGTGGAATTGGCAGCGGTGCATGCTGGTTTTCAGATCATCTGGGAAGGCGAAGGACTCGATGAGGTCGGCATCGACCGCAAGTCGGGCAAGACGATTGTGGTCATTGACCCACGGTACTTCAGGCCCGCCGAGGTCGATCTGCTGATCGGTGACGCGAGTAGGGCCCGAAATGAAATTGGTTGGGAAGCCAAGGTGGGCATCGAGGAACTGGTCGGCATCATGATGCACAACGACCTCATCGAAACTGAAAAATTTGCCAAACATGGAAAAATCGGCTAGGATTTATGTGGCTGGCCATCGTGGCATGGTGGGCGCTGCGCTCATCAGGCAGCTAGAGCAGGCGGGCTACGACCAATTCGTCACGCGCACACATGCCGAATTGGACTTGTGCGATCAAGCTGCGGTCGCGGCATTTTTTCAGTCTGAAAAACCGGATTACGTGTTTTTGGCGGCGGCCAAGGTGGGCGGCATCCTCGCCAACAATACGCTGCGTGGCCAATTCATCTATGAAAATCTGATGATCCAGAACAATGTGATCCATCAGAGCCATGTGGCTGGGGTGAAAAAACTGATGTTTTTGGGTTCATCCTGCATTTACCCCAAGCTCGCGCCACAACCCATCAAAGAAGAATACCTGCTCACTGGCGTCTTGGAGCCGACCAATGAGCCTTATGCCATCGCCAAAATCGCGGGCATTACGTTGTGTGATGCCTACCGTGCACAGTATGGCGACAATTTCATCTCGGTCATGCCGACCAATCTCTATGGGCCGCAGGACAATTATGACTTGCAAGGCAGTCACGTCCTGCCGGCCATGATACGCAAGTTTTGGGAAGCGAAGAAGGTCGATGCACCGGCTGTAACGCTTTGGGGCGACGGCAGTCCCAAACGAGAATTTTTGCATGTGGATGACATGGCAGCCGCTTGCCTGTATCTCATGGAGCGTTATGACCAAGCTGGCGTAGTGAACATCGGGACAGGCAAAGATGTCTCGATCAAGGAATTGGCGGAGACGATCGCGACTGCCATTGGCTACAAAGGCACGATCGATTGGGACACGAGCAAGCCGAATGGTACACCCCGCAAATGGTTGGATGTCTCCAAGCTGCATGGGCTTGGATTCAAGCACACGATTGATTTGCCTGAAGGCATCTCCCGCACGATCGCCGATTTTGCCGCGAACTATGCGCGGTATGCTGCCGGTAGGTGATCCTCGGTGTGTGATGCATGAACATTTGCGACAAACAGATTCGCTGCCAATTTTTGGGTTTTTTGAGGTGCACTTAGGGGGTTTCCAAACCATTTGACAGTGGTATCAGCAAGCCCGAAGGACTTTTATGTGACTAGTAGTAGGATTCGCCTGCGGCTTTAGCAGCACCATTTCCCAATCCTGAAGGGTTTTTAATATGGATGCAATACATTCAACCCCTTTCGGGGTTGTAGCATGTTGCCACTGATAGCCCCGAGCTTCGCTCGGGGCTATTTACATTGAAGCCCTTCGGGCTTCTTTGGGCTTGTGGGATTTCTTGAGATATCCTATCAGATGATCCTTCTGAGTTTCCATCAAACGATCTTTCTGAATATCGATCAAATTGGCTTGCATGGTGTAAGTCCTTAGCCCACGCAGATGTGTCGCATTTTGCAAACAGTGTTTTTGAGTTTCAAAAAACGGAGGAATCAGGCAAAAAAAAGGATGAAACCAAGGCGGGGAACCTTATGTTTCATCCGTGTATAGATATAGAGAACTCGTAACATCCCCGAGGGCGGCACACGCTCCGGCTGCGAGCAAGCTCGCTGGAAGGGCGCCCGTGTGGTACAATTTGCCAATATTCGATCACTCCAATTCCATTCCAAAAATCGTTGCGCGATTTCCAGTTGTAGCAATTGGCAAATTGCCCGAAAGAACGATGCCTAATATATTTTTGGTCAGGCAGTTAATTGCTGCTCTTTGACGTTTTTGAGATTCATCACCACTTCAATTTCTGAATGGTTGATCGGCTCATGCAGCGGCGCATTGAGCGTAGTTTCGTAGGCTGGCTCGCCGACTTTGCGTACCAAGACGCAAAGCACTGGCTTAGGAAAAGCTTTGCCAAAGGACACAACTTTCATTGCATCGATAGCTGCATAGCCAGTATTGAGCACTGCATTTTTGAGCTTACTCTTTGATTTTGAAGGCTTTTCGCTTTCCCAAGAGATTACTTCAAACCCATTGCGATCCAAGATCCCCCCGAGTGTTCCTGTGCTGAAATGGTTGAGGTGCACAGGTGGCGTAAAGAGGGATTTGAATCCAAAAAACGCTTTGCAACGCCATCCTTCTTCGTACCTCACGTGAGGAACTTTGACATAAAGTAAGCCCCCTGGCTTTAAAATGCGGTTGAGCTCGCGCAAATCCTCATTGGGATCAAAAATATGCTCAAGGGTGTTTCTGGTGACAATGATGTCAAACTCTGCCGTTCCGAAATTGGCGTCTTTGAGGAAACCTTGAAAAATCGGAATGTCCGTATGTGGACTTGGCGCGGTAGAAAGGTCAGAACCTTTTACCGTATAACCCTGATCCTTAGCGATTCTCAAGAAATCACCACGACCACAGCCCATGTCGAGCATATGACCTTCTGGCATGACATCTTTGAGGCGTGACACCAATCGATCAAGCGTTTCGCGCTCCACGTCCAGTCCTTCATATTCTTCTTGGTCAAAAGGATTGGTGTGCGCAGAATAGATTTCTTCAACTTCCTCAGGCAATGGTCGCGGATTCACATACACGAAATCGCAATCATTGCATTTCGAGTAAGTATAATTTTGTGGTAACCAAGCATTTAGATGCACTGGATACAAATCATAGTTGTCACTGCCACACGCAGCGCATGGTACGAGTTCTCTTTGAGTCATAGCACAAATCTTTTACCGCACACCATAATATATGATGCACGAAGTGATCGAATTTAAAAAGCCTAACAGTTCTCTATATCAAAATAAACAAACACAAGTCCAAAGGAAACGAATATCGCTAGCAAGCAAAGCAAGTGCGTAGCACACAAACAATGAGTTCTTGATTTCGATTCAAACAAATAATATTTACCGAGTTCTATACACGAGTTCTACTGCAAATATCTGCAAACGGTTTCGGAAAAAACAAGTTTTACTTTCCCCAGCGCTGAAGGATCACGTAAGTAATTGCCACAATTTGATCGTTTTTTGAAGGCATCCAAGCTGCTAGGTCCTGGCAAGGAGGCTTGGTCAATTAGCAAGCCAATTCCAAATCATTGGGAAATTTTGGGGAATCGGCACAGCCTCAATTCTTCTAACTTGTTGCCGAATCAACGATTTCACAGGCTTGGGCAAAAATCCATTGGCTACAGGATTAGCAAGTAATTTTGCAGAACTAAGGAAGACCTGCCGGAAAAATCGAAGGAAAACCAGTTTTGAAAAAAAATCAGCGATGTAAGGTTTTGGCTCAATACAGAAAATATGCATGAGAGTATGCTTCGCAAAAAATGCGGTTTGGGAGTTTTCCCAAAATGTCTGGCAAGCACGAGTCAAACCTGCCGGGAAAAATGAATTTCCCTATCTTCTTGGCTCAAAAATAGAACTTTTCCCGATATCAACAAAAAAAAGTTGAAGGCCGTTCAATAAGTTGTTCAGCACTACTTTTCGTTAAAGCGCAACACTACCCGCTTGCATGATCAAAATGCAGGTGTTGAATAAACAGATGGGCCTTTTGGGTGGGGGAGGATCAATTTCGGGACTGTCCAGCATCCGAACTGACCTCTGAGCCAGCAATGGTTTCCTCGGTGCGCCGTCCTAACTTCCCATTTCGTTGGGTCAATTCTTGCAGGTAGGCGCGCATTGTCGCCTTGGCGAGTATCAATTGCTGGCTTTGGTCGTGGCCTTCGGTAACCTCGTCTGCGCTCTGTGGCACGCTAAAGACTTGGTTGGGGAATACAAAATTGATGCCTAGCCGCCTAGCCAGTTCCAAGGCCGATAGCAACAGCGCCTGCCGTCCCTCAAGTTCCTGTGTCCAATTGGGGGCCGCAAAGAAGACATAGATGAGCACCTCAAGCGCATCCTCTCCCATCGACTCGAAATGTACTTCAAAGGCGTCTTTGCGCGTGCCTGGATGGCTGCGCACGATTTCCCTGAGCCCTTCGACGTAGAGTTCGATAAGCTCTGGCGGCGTGCCATAGTGCAAGCGCAGGCGTGTCACGAAGCGCCGAAAGACGCGCGCACCCATGTTGTTGATGGCGGCAGCGGCGATGTTTCCGTTGGGGATAGAGATCAAGGAATTTGCAAAGGTGCGGATGCGTGTCGAGCGAATGCTCACTTCCTCGACGACGCCTTCGCTGTCACCAATGATTACCCAGTCACCGATCTGAAATGGCCTATCCAAAAAGATAACGACAGACCCAAACAAGTTCTTGATCGTATCTTGTGCAGCCAACGCAAAGGCGAGTGTACCAAAGGCTACACCGCCGATCAGCGCAGTGATATCGACCTGCAAACGATTGAGAATAAAGACAATCGCAATCACAAGAACGACCCCCTTGAGTAGGTTGCGCACCATGGGGACAAGCTGATCATCTACAGTGTTTTTGGTATTGGAAGCTTTGCTTTCCCAAAAAGCCATCGCAAGATTGATGACCTGGAGGGCAATGAGGGTTCCATAGACGGGGATCATCACCTGAAATGCCGTGACGACCCAACGGTTGATCTCCAAGGAGAATTGCAAAACGGGAAAGACTGCGTTGAGGCAAATGAAAAGGATGAGTAAGCTGATCGGGCGTGCCACCCGCGTGAAGAAATCCATGGCTTGCTCATGCTTCAGAACGCGCTCAAGAAATGATTTGAGCACCGAGCCGATCAACTTGGTGAGCAGCTTGTGAAGCAAATAGGTAAAGAGGACAAAAACCAGGATTCCCAAGACCTGCCACAGCCTCATACCAAGAAACGGCTTTTGGCTCCATTTAGGCAACCACTTGAGGGTCCCAAATGGGTAAATGCGCTTGTGCAGGTTGTCGATCGACTGCACAGTAGTCCAGGAATAGACCCAACCTCTACCCTTTTTGTACAAGAAAATCTCTGGCTCAGCTCCAAGAAGGACAAAGCGATGCTGCCTGCTGGCGCTATCGACATAGTTGGAGTCATGTGGCAAGGCATCGATGTCGATGAAGTAGCCTGCTCCATCCAAAAACTGCTTGAGGGCAATAGCCTTCTCCTGAGATTCGGTGCTGCCGGGATTCTGAATGTTGAGGGTCATCGCAGCCGAGTCGGGATGAAAGCTGCCATCACGCAAGAAATAGAGGTGGCTCAATACTGCTTCGTATGGAGAATTGAGGCTAAAAAGGTGCTTGCCGGTCTCCATGTAGTCTAATGCATACAGTGGGGCGTCTGACAAATCACGCTGTCCATTCCCCATTTGGGCGGCTGCAATGGTGTCTGCCGGTCGCAAACTATCTTGAGCAGACAATGGCAGGGCTGCCCAAATCATCAAATACAACACGTGAAGCGCAATTAGCAAGCGCTGGGAGGAAAGCTGGTACATGCCCCAAAGTTATAACATTGATGGTTTCATTTGCCATCGGAAACAGAATCCTCTGAGACAAAACCCGTCCAGCATTGGGGGATGTGAAAAAATAAATTGTAACTACAGTGTGGAATTTACGTTCTTCAACCATCCAAGAGTGAGGTCGTGCCCAGGAGCATGCTCCAAGACGGTTTGCAAGTAGGGCTGCACCTACACCTATCTTCCTTTCGCAGCACCTAAACGGCACCGACGGTCCACTAGGAGGCGCTCAGCTGATCGCACAGCAGCGTCGAATTGTATAGAGAAGAGAACAAGCCAACATTTTTGAACGAAGTCTCTGCGCATTTTTTGCGCAAGGGAGAGGTTTGCCTTCATGCATCGGAAGATCTGTTCGCATGCAAATGAGGTTGACAGGGATTTTATTGCCTGCATTGCGCCAATCAACACCCGTTTCTTCAATTCAACATTGCCTCCTTCTCATTTCCACATGCTTGAAAACCACAGCCACCCTACTCGAAGCCCTGCGCTGGGAAGTGGCAATTTAGGAGGGGAATTCAGTCGTGTCCGCGATGGTGTAGAGGGAAGATCAATTTAGCTATCACTGAAGATCGCTTGTTTGTTGGCGGCCGCGCCTCGGCGCACATGGGCCCTCAGGCTTGTTTGTGTGCCTTGCTTACTGAGGGAGGGCCAACAAGCAGCCGCTGAATTAGCCGCATATCTGTTGCCGATGGGGGTGCAGCTAATTTAGCAGCTATTCAATTCGCGAGCTCCCGCACTCCGTGCGGGACAGGCACGGCACGTGATTCCTTGAGCGTGGGAGCCGGAGGCTCCCGCTTCTATTGCTCCCGCTTCTATTGCTCCCTCTTCTATTGCTCCCTCTTCTATTGCTTCCGCTTCAGAGGCTCCCTCTTCTATTGATTCCGCTTGAGAGGCTCCCGCTTCTACTGCTGAATTTGTCTTACACCCCGTTGCTGATGAACATCATGGCTTCAATCTGAAAAATGCCTAATTTTACATACGATGAGAGAAGATGCCTCCACACCTGAGTTGGATGAGCGGCCCTACCGTGTGCTGCTCTATTATAATTATGTGCCACTCGTCGATCCGCAAGCAGTGCGCGACGAAATGGAAGCCTTTTGTGTTGCAACGAGCCTTCTGGGCCGCATCCTGATTGCGCCTGAAGGACTCAATGGTACGGTCTCAGGCACTTGGGATGCGACGCAAGAATACATTGATTGGATGGGGCAGCACCCGCTGTTTCATGCAACAGAATTCAAAATAGATACAGTACCCAACCACACGTTCATGAAGCTGCATGTGCGCGTGCGCAATGAAATCGTGAACCTAGGCGTTGAGGACCTGGACATGACAGTGCAGGTCGATAACTATATCGAGCCTGAAGAATGGCGGGCGATCATGAAATCCGATGACCCCGATATCGTAATCCTCGATGCGCGATCTAGCTACGAGTATGAGGTCGGTAAATTCAAGAATGCCCTTACGCTTGACATCGATAATTTCAGGGAACTACCCGAAAAACTCGCAGAACTAGCCGCCTACAAAGACAAAAAGATCTACACCTACTGCACCGGTGGGATCAAATGCGAAAAAGTGTCGCGGTTGATGCTGCGTGAGGGCTTTCAGAATGTCTATCAATTGCATGGCGGGATCGTGCGCTATGGCCATGAGGTCGGCGGCGAAGACTTCGAAGGGTCATGCTACGTCTTTGACCAACGCGTTGTAGTACCTGTGAACAATGTGAATCCTGACCTGATCGCCCGCTGCAAGGTCTGCGAAGCCGAGACCGAGAAATATGTAAACTGCGCCAACCCGGAATGCAACGAACACTTCTTGATTTGTGAAGCATGCGCTGATCGCTTGGAGGGTTGCTGCTCAGAAGTCTGCATGCAAAACCCTCGCCGTAGGCAATGGGATGGCCGAGGCTACTACCTGCGAGGACTCAATTCGAAGTTGTTTGTCGAGAATCCAGATATCAACTATGTGAAACTCAATCAAAAATAAGCACTATCATTTCACAACCTTACACGGAAATGTAGGTGGCGGCAAATTTCAAAATGTTCCGTGCAGACCACAGAAACTGCCCAGAGTCTCTCAAAAAGGCATATTGATACGGAATGAAAAGAGTTCCAACTGAAAAAGAATGGTACATCGTAATTTATTTTGATGATTTACTAGACTTTTCTTGCATATAAAAAAACTTTATCCCAACTTCACACTCAGTCAGTCAGCAATTGGTCATCTTCCCTAGATCAAATAGGGAATTGGTCATCGTTCTATCAGATTTATCGGTCTAGCTACTCAGCTGCCTTGAATTTCATCCTGCGCAAGCTTGGAAATGAAAACATGGCAACAGCCACCAGTGGTGATTAGCACTCCGAATGCTTTTGTACATCAATCAACTTGTTGGAGCCGTGTGGACCGATGGTCGCACGGCTCTTCCGTTGAGGAACGTGCTCACAGGCACCGCTCAACCAGGGTAAAATGGCTAGCCGAGCAAAAAAATCGTCACCATGCCCGCAAAAATGAGGGCTTTGAGCATTTTGCTTTGCCAAGCGAAATCTGCGGTGTGCTCGGCCTTGCGCAGCCGCCACATGAGCACGATACTCGGGATTTGCACGCAAAGTATCGATCCCGCCAAATAGAGCATGTTGATCGGCTGGTGGCGCAAAATGCCCTCCAGTATTGGGGCATAGCAACTCAAAATGAACACGACAAAAGCAACCGCGAGCACTTGCTTGGTCGCTTCAATCCCGATACGGATCGGGAGGGTTTGTAATTTGAACTTCAGGTCACCTTTGATATCTTCGATGTCCTTGACGACTTCCCTGATAAAGGTTACCTCAAAGGCAAACATGATCATCCACATGATTGCCGTGCGCGGCACATACATCACAGCTGCATAATAGACAACCAACGCGGTGAGCAGTGCGATCACGATATTGCCGACGACGGTGCTCCGCTTCAAGAGCCATGCATAGAGAAACAGCAAGACGATCGCGCCGATATTCAAGGCAAACAGGGTAATCCCTTGCAACCAAAAAGACAAGCCGGCGACCAGAAAAAGCGAAGCTAGATAAGCTGTAAAGACCTTCTTGACGCTGAGGTGGGCATTGACAATGACGGTGCGCGGTCGATTTTCTCGATCAATCTTGAAATCGAATACATCGTTGACCCAATAGCCAGTGGCAGAAATGACGGTGAGACAGAGGCAACCGTACCAAAATTGCGGATCTTCCAAGCATATCCGCAGGTCGCCTTGGGCGATGTGTGCGGCCAAAGCAAAGGCTATCAATGTAATCAAGACATTGAGTGGCCGCGAAAGCAAAAAAAAGTATTTCAGATCCTTCATCGCCTTTCCTGCACTACACAAACAATGGGGCAAAATACCTAGATCAAAATCGAGATGTGCCTTGTCATCCAACAAATTTCTTCGTTTTTTTGTTTTACTTTGTACGGCAACGCTTAATAATTGCTAGTTCGGAAATATGGGTATCCAAGGCGGAAAACAGGGGGAACGTGACCTCAACTTCATGCACAAGATGTACTTCCCTGAAATTTTCAAGGGAATGGCCTTCTCGTTCGGTCATATGTTTCGCAAGAAAGTCACGATCAGGTACCCTGAGGAGCGCCCAGTATTGGGTGCCGAGTTTCGTGGTCGCCCTGTGTTGGTGAAGGAATTGGGTCAGGAACGCTGCGTGGCCTGCGGCTTGTGTGCACGGGCATGCCCTCCATTGGCGATCAGCATGCAGGCATCCGAGACCGAGGATCCCAAGGAGCGCTATCCAGAAACTTTTGAGATCAACATGCTGCGGTGCATCTATTGTGGTTTTTGCGAAGACGTCTGTCCGGAAGAAGCCATCGTGATGAGCGACGAATACGATTTCAACTTCCGCACACGTTCAGAAGCGATCTTTGACAAGAGCAAATTGCTCATCGAAGTCAAAGATTTGAAAGGCCGCTTGGATTTTCTGCGCAAGAAGCGCAACGCCAATTTCGGCGAAGTCTATGCATTTGAAACGCATAACAATCAGCACAGCGTGCGTGACCGTCAAAGCAAGTGATCGAGAAAATACATTCCACGACTGTACTAGGAATATTTCACAATGGCAAACTGGCGCTTGGTGCCGATGGTCAAGCGACCATGGGCAGCACCATTGCCAAAAGCAACGTGAAAAAGGTGCGCAAGCTAGAAGGCGATGTCCTGGTCGGTTTTGCAGGTAGCACCTCAGACGCTTTCACACTCATCGAACGCTTTGAAGAAAAACTCAATATGCATCGCTCCAACCTGCGCCGTGCCGCGATTGAGCTCGCCAAAGATTGGCGAACTGATCGCTATCTGCGCAAATTGGAAGCCATGCTGATTGTAATGAACAAGGAAGAGGGCTTGATCGTGAGTGGATCTGGCGACGTACTCTCTGCAGACAATGATGTAATGGCTATCGGCTCAGGCGCAATGTATGCACAATCGGCTGCACTCGCCCTCAAGCGACACGCACCGCATATGGATGCCAGGCAAATGGTGGAGGAATCCTTGCGGATTGCTGCCGACATCTGCATCTATACCAATCACAACTTTACAATTTTTGATTTGTAGTTTGCAGGAGCACAGGTTTTGTCGAACAAACCTGACCATCTTCCATCATCTCCCACTCAACAACTGGAAATCCTCTGTTTTGTGTAGGGAAATCTATGCATTGGTCAGGATCAAGGTCGTTCCCTTGCAACTTGTCATCGCAATTGCCATGCACAGTTGCACCCCGATCTCCTCCATGAATAACTAGTTACTAAGCTAGAATTGGGAACAAACAGGACCTTGTTGCAATAAGGACCGAAACCGTTTGCAAGTTCATATAAATAAGCAACACACCAAGGCATCCTTCTCGGTATCACGCACGAGCAAATACGCTTCAAACTGTGTGATAAGCAGCGAAATGTCGATGTAGAATCGCTGAATTGAGATCGGCAATCTTCACCTTCCAACCCGATGCTCGGAAAAGGGTGCGGGACAAACGTGTTCAGGGAGGCCAAATTGGCAGGCATTGTGTTCATGAGCTCCCGCTCCCCACGTGGGACCGGGCACCGGCTCTTGGTTCCGTTGTAGTCGGGAGCCATGGGCTCCAGGACCCGCATGGCGGATTGGATGTGCAGCCTTCATGGTTGCTGGCCAAAGACCGTGACCAGTGCTGGCCAAAGGGGAGGACGGGGATGAACAGGTCCTCGCCGCGATGGCAGGATCGAGGCAATCGCCGCATGCTGATGCCGGTGCAGGCGTCCCGTTGGCGGGCAGCGCGGCATCCCCTTGGCCGCGCGGGGTGCAAAACGACAAGCCCGCCCACCTTTTGGGTGGACGGGCTGTGTATGAAAAAGTGGCGGCGACCT
>JANORP010000470.1:0-7047 GCA_031415375.1 Bacteroidota bacterium
GAGACGTCCCCCACAAAGGGACTACGAGAGTTTGTTTTTGTTTCACATGGCAAGGAATATTGGGTGAAAGCATATGCTATCGAGATCAGGCGCGAGCCTTAGTATCTTCGGCACAAGCTTATCATTCATCGTCCTACTACTCTGTATATCTTACACCAAAAATTGAAAAAATGAACTCTTTTTCTTCGCAAGCATGGTTCAGGATTACACGCATTCAGTCTTTTGATCGCTCGGTAGTTTGGTTAGAATCCGATACCCACAGGATAATATTTCTAATCCCAGTACTTATGAAGCTTTGCAATGAATTCGAAGGGATAGAAATTCGAGTTGCAGACAAGGTGACAAGGGAAATTGTATTCAAAAGTATGCCATATCCTTTGACGACTTCGAATTGGGAGGTGTATGAAATTGTTTCGAAAGGGGAGGAATATTTTATTGTTTGCGTGCAATTTTCTGTGATTGAAATCTCCCCAGCAAAACCCTAGAAAAATCTAAACACCGGCGTTCCATATAAGAAACGTCACTGAAATTCAGTCACTTGGGTAACGGGTCAAAGTATCTGCTGGCTCTTACAAGTGGCCTTGGTTTGCAGGAACTGGGGTTTTGAGAATGTTCTTTGAAATGCGATAAAATGAAAGAACGATGCCTTGTATAGGCTGGTGAAAGCAACTGGTCGTGAGGCAGGTTCGCATGTGAGCACTTCCGATCCCAATTTCAGACCGACTCCTGACACTTCCGCAGGTGGCACCGTCGCCTATCACCGCGAATACAGCTACGACAAGCTGGGCAAAATGCTCGACCTCCACCACCATGGCGGTACCGGGAATCAATTCCATCGGGTTTTCAACTCTGCATCGAGCAACCCCTTCGAGCTAAGCAACTTGGCGACTGACATTGAGTATGCTGGTACGGTCGTCAACTATACCTTTGATGACAATGGCAATATGCTCACCGAGGGTGCTGGGCGGTCATTTGAATGGGACTATGGGGATCGGATGCGGGGCTTCGTTGAGGGGACGACCACTGCGGCTTACCTGTACGACGGTGGCGGGAACCGTGTGAAAAAAGTGGTTCGAAAGTCTGCCTCTCTGAAGGAAGTAACCGTTTACATTGACGGAGGTTTTGAATATCTTTACACACTGGACGGCTCGAATACCGTCCTTGACGAATGGAGTGAAATCCACGTCATGGATGGACGTAGTCGGGTGGTTCGCGTCAAGGTAAAGGTCGGTGATCCTGATGAGGTTCGCTACAACTTAGAGGATCACCTTGGGAATGCCTCGTTTACCTTGACCGAGGCTGGTTCTTTGATAAATCGAGAGGAGTATTTTCCGTTTGGGGAGACTTCGTTTGGGAGCTATCTGATCAAGCGGTATCGGTTTTGTGGGAAGGAGCGGGATGAGGAGAGTGGGCTTTACTACTATGGGGCGAGGTACTATGCGGCTTGGACTTGTCGGTTTGTTTCGATAGACCCGCTGGCTGGGTCGATGCCTTTTGCTACGCCTTATTCTTATGCGGCCAACAATCCTGTGGTTTTGGTGGATGTGGATGGGTTGGCGCCTGGGGGTGGAGGTGGTGGTGGAGGCGTGCAGCCGCAGGCTACGTCCAGCGTCGAGCGGCAAGATAACACCAGTGTCCAATCATCTGGGTCCGTTATTGCGAGACGAGTTTCCAATCCCAATATCGGCAAAATCATGGCCCAAAAAGCAGGATTAAAGCCATCAGCGACGCCTTCAAGTCCGCAAAAAGCCAACAATCTGGGCGTTGCGAATACGGAATTGAAGGTTACCGACTCCTTTGCTCCTTCAATTGGCAAGGCGAATGGAGTCACAAAGTTCATAGGGGGGGCAGTAGTCGGGGCTGTAGATAGGGCAGGTCAAATCGGCGAGTCTATTGTCACAGGCGATTTTGTGCCAGCCATTGTCGTCATCAAGGGAACCTACAATAGCATTGTTGAAGGCAACGCTGATCCTTTGATCAATGCGGTGGGCAAATCGTTGGAACCGCTTGTTGCACCATTTGCAGCATTCGAGCAAGGTGGGGGGATCGTGAACAATATCATTGATGAAGAGTGGGAAAAAGTAGGGAATGCTGCCGGAGGCAGGGCTGTGGATGCTGCCGCAGTGTTGTTAACGGAACGCATTGCGAAGGGCAGGGCAACGAAGGGTGGTGCTCCAGTATCCTCTCCCTACCCAGAAGGTACATTTAGTGTCGCAGATTGGACTGGTTACCCAGAAGGTCTCCCAAAACCCAATGGCCCATTTAGATTGCTGGAAGGAACCGAATACACCAATGCAAGAAATGCTGCGAATAAAGCAAATAGAGATTTACATCTTCAAAACCCTGATTGGGATGGTCTCCAAATTCATGAAATCCATCCTGTCAAATTTAACGGTAGCCCTACAGATCTATCTAATAAGGTACCGCTAGATCCTGCAGTTCATAGGCCTTACACCACATTTTGGACGCGGCTTCAAAGAAACATTGAGAACAACAGAAAATAATGGAAATTATAAAGAAAATCCCGGCAACTGCAATTGAAGTTGAATTATTTTTGAATTCAGTAAGATCGAAATTACCATCTGACTTCATCGAGTTTTATCTAGAATCCAATGGTGCAAAGCTATTTGATGAAAATAGATATTTTTATCTTTACCCACTTGATCGGATTTTTGAAATTAATGAAATGTATCACCAAGATGGGTTTGCACTCAATTATCTCATATTTGGGAACAATGGAGGTGACGCTGCAATCGGAGTCAATTTGGAAACAGGCTCTATTCATGAATTGATCTATATCTCTAGCGATGATGAAATACCCACATTGCTTGGCAAGACAATGAAGGAATTCATCGAAAGTGATGGGTAAGCTGGGTAATGGGGTAATGGGTCAAAGTATCTGCTGGCTCTTACAAGTGGCCTTGTATCGTTCTTTGAAATGAGATAAAAGAAGGCGACTTGGAAGAACTACGACGAGGCTGTCATGGTGGAGATTGGGGAATACGACTTCAAAGGGCAGCCCAAATACAAGATCAGGCAGGTGCTTGCGGATGGTGAGATTTTGTCCACGATGCCGACGAGTGTTTATCGGGTAGACTGGTTGCCCTCTGGTACCTCTTGCACGAACGAGGGTACATTGCTTGCGGGTAGCTACCGCACTGACATGGCGTACGATGCCTTGGGTCGGCCCACCACGATCACGCTGCCGATGGATGTGAACAGTGGGCGCAAAGAGGTGACGCCTGTTTACAACCGCGCAGGGGCCATGACGGCCATCAAATTGAATGGAGATGAATATGTCTCGCGGATCGCCTACAATGCCAAGGGACAGCGGATTTTGGTGACTTATGACCATCCCGATTTGAACTCGCCGTTTATGACGCGGTATGCTTATGACCTCGTGAATTTCAGGCTTTTGCGGCAGAAGACGGAGGATTATGCGGCTACTGGACTTACATTCACGCCGCAATCTGGCTCTACGCGGCAGGATTGTGCCTACGTCTATGACCTTGCGGGGAATATTGTTGCGATGAAGGATGACTCGCCCGCTGCTGGAGTTGGCGGGGCATCGGGGCCGTTTTCTCGAGGGTTTGACTATGACGCCTTGTACAGGCTGGTGAAGGCGACTGGGCGTGAGGCTGGCTCGCATCTGGCCTCCTCCGATCCCAACTTCAAGCCGACTCCTGATGCTTCCGTGGGAGGTACCGTAGGTTATTACCGCACATACTCCTACGATAAGCTGGGCAATATGCTCGAATTGTACCACCACGGCGGTAGTGGGAATCAATTCCATCGGGTTTTCAATTCTGGTTCCAGCAACCCGTTTGAGCTGAGCAACTTGGCGACTGACATTGAGTATGCGGGGACGGTCGTCAACTACACCTTTGATGCCAACGGCAATATGCTCACTGAGGGCTCGGGGCGGTCATTTGGGTGGGATTATGGGGATCGGATGCGGGGTTTTGCTGAGGGGACGACCACGGCGGCTTACATGTACGACGCTAGCGGGAATCGTGTCAAAAAAGTCGTGCGGAAATCTGCTGCTTTGAAGGAAGTAACCGTTTACATTGACGGAGGTTTTGAATATCTTTACACACTGGACGGCACGAATACTGTCCATGACGAGACCAATGAGGTGCATGTCATGGATGGGCGTTCTAGGGTCGCTCGGGTCAAGGTGGAGTCGGGGCAGCCCGACGAGATCAAGTACAATCTTGAAGACCATCTTGGGAACGCCTCGTTTACAATGAATGGGGATGGTTCTTTGATATTACGAGAAGAGTATTTTCCTTTTGGGGAGACTTCGTTTGGAGGATATTTGATCAAGCGGTATCGGTTTTGTGGGAAGGAGCGCGATGAGGAGTCGGGGTTGTATTATTATGGGGCGCGGTATTATGCTCCTTGGAGTTGTCGGTTTGTGAGTATTGATCCTTTGGCGGGGAAGTATCCGTTTTATACGCCTTATCAATATGCGGGTAATCAGCCTGTTAATTCTGTAGACTTGGATGGTTTGGAGAAAGACCCGAAAACCGACACAGGCGGGTCTGGTGGAGGAACGAATCGTGTCAATGCATCATCCTCTCAATCAACCGCTCAGGGTGGATATCAATGGGGTTCAGGCAGCACCAATGATAATATCGTAAATTTTTCTCAAAAAAATTATGCTGTTGGCTATACACAAAACACGGCTGGTCCTAAGATCAGCAAAATCGCAGGGGTTAAGGCAACAATGGCCGAACTCCCAAATGATCAAAAATCAAAACTACCAAAGGCTGAATTTGGCCACATAAATACGCCAGACCCCTATATTAATATTGACGTAATTAATGCTGCACCAGTTGGCCGAATGGTATATCCTGAAAAGGATTACCAAACTATGGCGACGTTCGCGAAGAGCTTGGTAGTCCTGCCCAATGATCAAAATGGGCAGAAGTTTGCCGACCTAAATGGGACTGAACGCACATGTTCGGCGTTTCTGTTTAGTATGGTATGCAACACGATGATGCTGTCAGAATTAAGCGTTGGTTTGGGATTTGCTGAAGGTGCCGGAGTCGCGACCGAAACAAGTATTGGTCTATCATCAGAGGCAAGAGCTACCTTGTCTTCAAGTGCTTCGGGATCACGCAATACCATGTTTCACTATACGTCTCAAGGTGGATACGATGGAATTCTCGAAACCATGCAAATTAATCCTTCACTTGGACCTGGGAACAATGCATTCTACGGCGAAGGTGTCTACTTTACTGATTTGGTTCCCAATTCTACCGGGTCGATTCACCAAATGGCGCGTCAGCTGACTACGACTCCTTGGAGTACAAATCGAGTTACCCATTATTTTGAGGTTGATGTCTCAAATATGAATCTCATCTTCAATAAGGAATATAATTATTTGATGCCAACTACGGAATCTTTGCCCATTTCTGAAATATTGGTTGGGCATGGAAAGGCAAGTTACAGCCCTATTAGGAACCCAAACTGGCCCAAATGAAAAATGGGTTAATATTTCTGAATATTTCATATTACAAGTTATCATGTCAGAGATTTTCTTAAAGAAATATTGGGAAGAGGGTGAAATACTCTTCTACATGCACTTCCAGGACGGTTGGGCACAAAGGCAAATCGAGATTTCGCCAGAAGGGGCCAAGTTCTTATCCCTAGTGGATTGGAAAAAGGGAGGACCGATGTTGTACGATGGCAAGCTGGAAGATCTCGAACTTGATGGGAACGAATTTATAGCAAGAGAAGAATTCGAGGAGGCTTGGACCCAAAATCCAGAGCCTCAGAGGCATCAAAAAAGTTGATCTCAGTCTGGCAAGGGGTCAAGGTATCTGCTGGCTCTTGCAAGTGGCCTTGTATCGTTCATTGAAATGGGATAAAAAAAGTCCTGGAAAAATTACGACGAGGCTGGCCTCGTGGAAATCCTTGAATATGACTTCAAGGGACAGCCGCAGCGCAAGTCGCGCAAGGTGATCAAGGACGATGAGATTCTTGATGTCTTCGACCCGGCACCTACCAACTGGGTGATAAGCCCCTACCGCGTCGATTGGACGGGTTTGAATGAGAGCATTTTGGATGCGGATTTCCAAACAGATATGACCTACGATGCACTCGGCAGACCGACCCAGGTCACGCTACCAACAGACGTGAATGGTGGACGGAAGCTGGTCGTGCCCGGCTACAACCGCGCAGGAGCGATGGAATCCATCGAACTGGGAGGCACGACTTACGTTTCCCGTATCGCCTACAACGCCAAGGGGCAGCGCCTGTTGGTGGCCTACGGCAATGGCTTGATGACGCGCCATGCTTATGATCCTGTAAATTTCAGGCTGTTGCGCCAAGTCACTGAGGGTTTCACGGTTTCTACGCAGACCTATAGCCCTGCATCGGGCAGCACCAAGCAAGACTGCGCCTACACCTACGACCTCGCGGGAAACATCGTCGGCATGGTGGATGCCTCCCCTGCCGCTGGCATAGCCGGGTCGGCTACGCTGAGCAGGGCCTTTGAATATGACGCCCTCTATCGCCTGCTGCAAGCCACTGGGCGCGAGTCTGGTTCGTTTGCGAGCTCTGCAACACCCTGGAGCGAAGGCTATTACGTGCCCGATGCATCGGTGAGCAACACGCGCGGCTATCGCCAAAACTACGAGTATGACCGCTTGGGTAATATGTTGCACCTGCACCATCAAGCCTCTGGAAATACCTTTCACCGCTATCTGAACGACTACAGCAACAATGCAGCTGCGTTTGAGCTGAGCAACTTGGCGACTGAGATCAGCTATGGCGGCACGACGGTGAGCTATGCCTTTGATGCTTGTGGCAACCAAGTCTCGGAGGGCACTTCGCGGCACATGGGTTGGGACTATGGGGATCGGATGCGCACCTACGCGACGCAAGTGGGCACGAGCGAGCCGACGGTGTATGCACATTACCTCTATGACGCAGGCGGCAACCGCGTGAAAAAATCGTGCGGAAATCTGCCGGAAATACGGAGGTGACTATTTACATCGACGGCGGAATGGAGTATCTTTATGAATTCGATGGCTCGAC
>JANORP010000471.1:0-4813 GCA_031415375.1 Bacteroidota bacterium
ACAGCGCCACTCAGAAGCATATTTGCAGGAAACACGTTGAAGGCGGCTCACATTTTTGGACATCGCTGCGAAACAACCCTAAACTATGCACATCGTTGAAATGCGCCACTTTTCGAAAACTGACTTTTCAGAGGGGACTCATTTTTGGCTTTGAAATTTCCAGGATCTTTGCCTTACCCACTTGGATATTCTTGCATCCACGAGCCAAATTACTAGTCAAGTGATGCCCTGAGTAGTCCTTTGGCTCGTGCGTTCTCTCCATATGTACTATCTTACTTCTAGGTACCTATCAAATCCTCGCTTGGTATTTGTGCAATTCGCCATACCTGCCGTTGAGGGCGAGTAGTTGCTCGTGGGTGCCTTGCTCGGCGATATGACCGCCTTCAATCACGAGAATTTGGTCGGCTGAGCGGATCGTGCTGAGGCGGTGGGCAATGACAAATGTGGTGCGTCCCTTCATCAATTCGGCCAAGCTCTTTTGGATCATGGCCTCGCTCTCGTTGTCGAGGTTGCTGGTCGCCTCGTCGAGGATGATGATGCGCGGGTCGGCGAGGATGGCGCGTGCGATGGCGATGCGCTGACGCTGGCCGCCGCTGAGTTTTACACCACGCTCACCGATCACCGTTTCGAGTCCTAGCTCAAAACGATCGGTGAACTCATGCACGTAAGCGGCCTTTGCGGCGGCTTGTATTTGTGCTTCAGTCGCCTCTGGACGGGGAAAATGAATGTTTTCCCTAATGGTACCTTCAAACAAAAAGTCGTCTTGCAAGACCACTCCCAGCAATTGGCGATAGCTCGACAAGCGCACTTTGCTCAGGTCGGTGCCGTCGAGGGTAACTTTGCCTGACTGTGGGCTCAAAAAGGTTGCAGCTAGGCCGGCAATGGTAGATTTGCCAGAGCCAGAGGTACCCACGAGTGCGGTGACAGTGCCCGCCATGGCATCAAAACTGATGTTGTGCACGACTTCCTTGCCAGCTTCATAGGCAAAGGAGACTTGCTCGAAACGGATATCGCCTTTGATTTCCCCCAGCTCTAGGGTGCGTTCATTAGGATCGTCTTCACTTTGCATCCGCATGATCTCTTCGGTGCGGTCGAGGCCTGCAAAAGCCTCTGTGAATTGGCTGCCGATATTGCTCATTTGCACGATCGGGGCGATCATGAAGCCTAGGAAAATGGTGAAGGCAAGGAAGTCGCCGACGGTCATTTGCTTTTCGATGATGAGGTAGCCGCCGATGCCCATGATGCCGACAGAAGCAAGCCCGAGTAGGAAGGTGCTGCTATTGGTGATGAGGGACGTGGCCGTGAGGCTTTGCTTCACGTTTTGAAATAGGCGATCCACGCCGTTTTCAAATGACTTTGCTTCTTGATTCTCGGCGTTGAATCCTTTGATGACGCGCACGCCGTTGAGGGTCTCGGTGAGGCGACCTGTCACCTCGGCATTGATGACGCCGCGTGTCCTGAAGATGGGCCTGATCTTGGCAAATGCGCGCATGGCCACCACCGCAAAGATGGCGACTGGCACCAGTACCATCAAGGTCATCCAGGGATTGATCATGATGAGAAACACCAGTGAAACGATGGCCGTGAGCGAGCCACCAATGAGCTGCACGAGTCCTGTCCCCACGAGGTTGCGCACGCCCTCGACATCGGTCATGATGCGCGACACGAGTGCGCCCGACTTGGTATTGTCAAAGAAACTGGTCGGCAGCGAGAGGATGTGGCGTTGGACCTTGGCACGCAGTTGGGAAATGAGGCGCTGTGCCTCGACGCTCAGCAGATTGGTGAGCAAAAAGCCAGTGACTGCCTGCACAATCAACGATACGATGACCGCGATCACCATCAATTTGAGCTTGGGAATGTCACCATTGGCGACAACATCGTCCATGAGTGTCTTGGTGGACCAAGGCAGCACAAGCCCTGCGGCACGGCTGATGATAATCAAGACAAGACCGACGCTGATGATGCCGCGCCGGGGCCAGATAAAATCTTTGAAGGCTTCCTTGAGGCCGACTTGTCGCTTCTTTTTTTCTTTAGTAGGTGTCATTGCGTGGAGTGTAGCGTTGAGCTGAATCTGAAAAGAACAGCAAATGGCAAGAAATGTTTCCCAAGTCAGTCAGAAATATGACCAATGCCTTGTCACTAGGCCAGATGGCGAGTGGCAAGACGTCGAAGGTTGAGATAGCACAGACGTAGCTAAGGATTGCTGCGAGGCGGTAGGGATCAGGAAAACGGCTTTGGCTGATCATCTTGACTGGCAGCACGCGCGTCTAGCGTCTCCTGCCTGCGATCAACAAATATGTTCATCACCAAAAGTACGAGGAGGTTGGTGAGGGCAAATAGACCCGCAAAGATAATACCCACGATCACGAGGGTGATCATGATGTAAAAGATGACCGCGACGATGCCCGCCATGATGCCTTGTACCGATGACCAATCCCATACCGATGCGCCAGCAGACCATAACCAGTCGAGTACAATCGTGAATACGGTCGGACCAGCGACAATCGAGAGTCCTGCAAAAATGCCAAACGTGAGAAGTCCGCCGGTGAAAAGCTTCAAAAATGCAGTCCAAAATGTGGGTTTGGGAAAGGCAAATGCGACGACCAGCGACGCGCCAGCACTGAGTACAGGGATGTACACGAGGGTGGGCATTCCTGCAAAATCACGCAAGCTGGGAAAGGCGTTGATAAAGGTGATCGATGCGCCTAGCACCGCAAGAAACAGCATCGATTCCAAAATCGACCTGCCAATCGTTTTCATAGAGACGGCCATGCTGCAAGTTAACTGATAATGACCAAGGGGCAATGAACAATCGGCAGCATCATTTTCGTGAGGGACGCAAGCGGGATCTCATGGAGGCCTATGCGCCTGCGCGCAATCGCTCAGGAAAACTTGGTAATGAAGCTCGTAGATAAATTCAATGGTCAATTGGTTTTGAGCATTTCCTCGATTTCATTGAGCTTGGGAGCGATGATAATCTCGGTACGCCGATTTTTACTGCGGCCCTCTGGGGTATCGTTTCCAGCCTTGGGGAAATATTCGCCACGACCAGCCGGAGTGACACGGGCTGCGGGCAGACCATAATCGACGGTAAGAATCCGCACGACCGATGTGGCTCTGATCACGCTCAGGTCCCAGTTGTCGGTAAATCGCTCGGTTTTGATGGGCACATTGTCGGTGTGGCCCTCGATGATCAGATCCATGTCTGGGTATTTGAGGAGCACGGCCGCGACTTTGGCGAGGGCGTCTTTGCCGAGTTGCTCGACTTTGGCACTTCCTGATTTGAAGAGCATTTTGTCGCTGATCGCGATATAGACCTTGCCATTGCGCACCTCGACAGTGAGGTCTTGGTCTTGATAGCCTTGAAGAGCGCTCAGCAATTTGTTGCGCAGGTCGTTCATGGCCTTGTCCCTAGCTGCAATTTTTTCTTGCAACTCCTTGAGGGCGAGCTCGCGGGCCTCAAGCTGCTTGCGCAATTCGCCATCGGCATCTGCACGTGCATCGAGCTGTGCTTGCAGGGCTTGTACCGACTTTTCACGCGCTTCGAGTTTGTCTAGCAAGTCTGCAATCGATTTTTCACGCGCATCGAGTTCGTCGCTTTTTTTCTTGAGCGCAGCGTCGAGTTTCTCGCGCTCGGTGGTCGTGCTGCGCTTGATGCGGTCGAGGTCGTCTGAAAGTGCTGCATTGCGCTTTTGGAGGTCGATGTTCTCATTGCGCAGCTTGGCCGATTCGTCTTCGCAGCCCTTGGACTTGATTGCCAGGGCCTCAAAATCTTTGTTGGCGGTCGCGAGGCGACCCTCTAGCTCGGCGATCTTGGTGTTTGCAGCATCGAGATCACGGTCTAGGCGCTTGGATTTTTCCTCTGCGGCGCGTTTCGCATTTACCTCAGCGGCAAGTTTTTTCTTGGGCACGCAGGCGAAGGCAACGACGGCCATCAGGAGAAGAAGTGGGAGCAGACGGAGGCGGGACATATTCATTGTATTGAGTGGGAGGACTCAGATTGAGTTTTCACGCTTCAAATGTCCATCAGGTCGAGGCCAAGTGCAAGATTGTCGGCAAATAGTTAGGCACAGCCGTTTACAATATGGGACGTTGTGCATGGTGGGGTCGGTACGATCATGGGCAAAAAAAAACGCTCCCTTGGGCGAGTTGCCGCTGGGAGCGCTTCAGCATGTTGATATTCTCAAAGCAGCTGACCTTAAAAGAACGAATCACTTAATTCTAAACTAACACTAACCTTGAAAGAACGTCACTTAAATCACTTAAACTATGTCTTCAAGCTTTACCGAGAGGTTGCGCTTTCGAACTGATACAAAGATGCAGGGTTTTTGTGGGGCTGCCAACTCAATTTTGATTCATTCTAATAATTAAAAATCTGTAGTTTGTGGATTTTTGACCTGAAAATGGTTCATATTACATGAATAGTTCAATTATTCTAATAATAATGATGCGAGAGGGATCGAATTTTTTTGAGAATGGAGCTGCTTTGGGCAGAAACCCTGCGGTTTGGGCATCAAGGCTGGCAAGAGGGCGCGTTCTATACACCTAGTGACACAGGGAGAATGGCGCGCATCGAGGCTGCAAGCGTATGGATCCAGTTCTCGAAGGCGTCTCAAGGAAGGGGGCTGTATTCTGGTGCTTGATCTACATATCAACTTGGATGGGGCGAAGTCTGATTTGGAGAGGAGGTGCTTCCCCGCAAATCTTCCGGTCTGGCGAGATCAAGCTTGGTAAGGCGGCACTACGTCCAACAAACTTGCTTTTGGATATTGTGGAAAGTGACTGCCCAAAAAGAGGCGCTCCCCAGACCTTG
>JANORP010000472.1:0-5955 GCA_031415375.1 Bacteroidota bacterium
AGGTGTCATCATTGCCCTCGTCCCACTGTGTGTACTTGCCTTGCTATTGCTAACAACCTCCATGGCGCTGCCCCCCAAGCCGAAGGTAAAAGGCGTTTATTACACCGATGCCGGCATCGTGAGCGAGGGAAAGTCCTGCAAACCCGATTCGATGGCAGGGCTAGTGATGCGGGTGGACCGTGACTATGAAAATCCTTTGTTTCAAAGCAAACTACCCAATCGCGTACATTTACTTGTATGGTTCAAGGATGGAATTACCATAGGCAGTCGCATCCAATTGCCTTCGCCACGGGTAGAGGTCTGCTATTGGGAACAAGGTGACCTGCTTATGTTCCACACCACCAAGCCACAAGGCTGGCTGGAATTTACCGCTGGCCAGCTTGGCAGTCGTCTCGATGGCAAGCTGGAGGTCAAGCTCGTGGAACCCGACCACAACATGAGCAATTCCGATTATCATTTCATGGGCGGTGGGTTTTCCCTGACACCAAGCAAGCTCTAACGATCGCTAGCTTGCGATCACAACAATTCAGAAGGACGCTTCCGCACATCAAAAACCTGGTTACCCAGGTTCTTCAGGTTCCATCATCGCTTCCATCAGATCGATCAGCATGATTTGTGTTTCGATGAGGGCACACCTGAGGTTCGATTTTGGATCGACAAGCTTGTCCAGGATGCGCTCAGATTCTGCCTTCAAGGCCTTTAATTTTTCGTTTCGCAGGTGTTTTTCTGGTGGATACATATTCCCGCTCGTCCCGGGGATGTTGGCCGGTGGCTGAGCGGGGCAAGTCCTGGGTGCTTTTCGGGGGTAGGCGATAAAATTTTGGGCAGCGTCCAGCATTCGCCCGGAATCGACTGATGAAGGGCGGATCATGGACCTCCTGCCCAAAAATTTATCGTTTGCCCCCGAAATTGCCCTAGATTCGCCTCGATCGGCTATTGGCCAACATCTTCGGGGCGAATTTGGACATGCCTCCACCAGAAAAATGGTTGCGAAACGAAAAATTGATCGACTAGCGGGATCATAAGAAATTGAACGTGGTGCACATACTTGGCATTGGCCGATGCAGGGGCTTTGCCTTGAGATGATATGAATGCGACTCGGGGGAGATCTCCAATTGCTTCGCAGTTAAGGTAGCACGCGCCCTTGTACCCCACAGTCCAAGGAACCCGGACAGCGCGCCCCGCAAATAATCCCACCACGTAGCAAACGTGCCGATCTATTTAATTAATTTTAGGGCATGCGCCTGATTTGGACTTGGACTGATCGCTTGCTGCTCCCGCTTCTGTTTGGGTTGATGCTGTGGGCTGGCCTGCGCAAGGACCACGCTGGTGGTCGCGCTTCGATGATTTGGAGCGATGCCGAGGGCTATTACCTCTACCTACCCGCGACTTTCGTCTATGGCAGCTGGCAAGTCTGGGATGGAACCACGGGATTGGAGATGCTCTCTTGCTGCGCTGTGAGCGAGTCGAAACTCGTCAAAACCCGCTATACCTACGGTGTCGCGGCCATGCAAATGCCGTTCTTCCTAGCTGCACACGCCTATGCCAGCGCATTTCTAGGAAAGGGCACCCAGCCCCCAGCCGATTATGAAAGCCAGGATCCCAACCCATCTACACGGGGCCTTTATCACCGCAAGTACAATCCAGCGCGAGGGCAAGCCACAGGATTTTCCGATGCCTATGGACTCGCCTTGGTGATTTCTGCGGCATTTTATGCCACGCTGGGATTGGGATTGGTGCGCACGGTATTGCGGCGGCATTTCAGCAATGTGGTCGCGTCTGCCACGACAGTGCTGTTGTTTTTTGGGACGAATCTCTATTATTACACGGTCTATGAGGGCGGCATGTCCCATGTTTATTCCTTTTGCCTCTTTGCAGGCTTCATTTGGCTGCTCCAACGATGGATGGATCGGGCCACTTGGGGCCTCAGCCTTGGTTTGGGTGCCATCCTTGCCCTCATTTTCCTCATTCGCCCCACCAATGTCATCATAGCCTTGCTCCTACTGCTGTGGGAGGTCTATTCACTCAGAGATCTGCGCGACCGTCTCCCTCAATGGGTGAAGATGTGGCCGCATTTCCTGGCGATGGCAGGAATTGCGCTGCTACTCGTCCTGCCGCAATTGCTCTATTGGCAGCATGCTTTTGGGGAACGGGTGGTCTGGAGCTATGAAGGCGAGGGATTCAGCAATGCCACGCATCCCAAAATCTTGCCAGTGCTTTTCAGCTACCAAAATGGGCTTTTCCTCTACACGCCGATCATGTTGCTAGCGGTGGCTGGCTTGGTGATGGGCTGGCGAAGACGAAAGGTGAGCGCAGCGGGGATATTGCTCTTGTTCTTGACCGCAACCTATATTTTCGCAAGTTGGTGGGCATGGTGGTTTGGAGGCGCATTTGGGCATCGCTGCTATGTCGAGTTCTATGCGGTGATGGCTTTGCCACTCGCATTGGTCGTGCAATGGATCCATGAACACCCGCGCAAAGTCGTGCAGTGGTTGGGATGGACAATGTTGTTGGGATTCATTTATTTGAATCTCAAAATGACAACCCTGTATGCGCCACCTTGGGATGGACCCGATTGGACGATGGAACGCTACGTTTCTGTCTTGAAAAATGTTATGAAGTTCTGGAAGTGGTGAAAAGGGCGGTGAAGCATCCAGCAACGAATGGTACTACCCTTTGAGGATGGGCGAGCAAACAGAGTTCGCGCAATTGAAGCCATCTCCTTTAAATTCTCAACAAGAACCCATATCATCGCCAATTCTAACAAGTCTTGGGAAATCCCCATTTCCACATTGTCCAGCAATGATAGTGGCTGCAGCAAACGCTTCAATATCTGCGACCTCGCCCAACGATCAACTGAAACGGTAAATGTTGCTTTTGCGAAGCGTTTCCAAAACTGGACATCTATAAGCCAGAGCGATTCCTCGACCTCGCAATCATGCAAACTACACGGCGATTTTACATCCTAGCAGCAACTTCACCGCAATTCCGTACAAACATGCAATTACCCCCTTACTGTTGGTTTTGGTTCCTGAGGCTTGTGTATCGGTATTAAAGGATAGCACCATGGAGGATATGAAAATTGCGAGGCGCCCGTCTAGGCGCATGGATGCGTTTTTAGTCGTTGCTGGATTGCTCAGCACAGCACTGCCGCTTGAGGCTGCATTGGAAAAGGAATTTGTATGGGAGAGTTTCGGTCACAAGGAAACGCTCAAAGTGAGGCTCCCCGCCGAGTTGGAAACGCATTATAGCAGCAAGCCGCGTCACTACCGCTATGGCAGTTATATCACGGAAGATCCTGGATTTGAGTTGAGTGCAAAATTGGCAACTGCCTTTCAAGACAGAGCCAAAGAGGAGCATCTTGGCGAATGGGAGATGGTAAACATGGTGGTGGATTTTGTCCAAAGCCTTGAATACCAGTCAGAAGTAGGTGAATATCCAAAATATCCTGTGGAAACGCTGATGGACGGCGGCGGTGACTGCGAGGATACCTCCATCCTATTGGCGGCGATTTTGGACAAATTGGGCGTGGATTGCATCATGCTCTCCCCTCCTGGGCATATGGCGGTAGGCGTGGCGGTGGAGGCCCTCGATGCCAAGCACTATCCCTACAACGGACGCAGCTATTATTATGTGGAAACGACAGGCACCAACTGGAAGATCGGTGCCATCCCACCTACCTATACTGGGGTCGCCAAGATATTCGCATTGCCGGCATCCACCCAAACCCGCAAAGTCGTCATCGCCGACATGGAAATCGATGGCAATTTTGCAGACGAAGCCTCACTCACCAATATCATGGTCGCCTTTTACCGGGCCGCCATTGGGGAGGAAGACGCTCGCAAGCAGCCCCTGTACCGCTACCAAGTGCGCATCGAGGCGGAGGAGGACTTACTCACCGAGATCAAAGAAGTGCAATACCGTTTCATGGGAGTCAATGGAGAAATCGACCCAAACATCCCATGGATGCGGTCCTATGAACCCGATGAAGGATTTTTCAAGGAATGGATCGCCGCCGAATATCGCCCCATGCAGGTGCGCATCTTTTTTGGAGATGGCAGCCTGGTAGAGACATTGGTCAATTTTGCACCCAAGGCGCTTTCGGATTGATTACCACCAACCGGGCTTGCTGCGACGGCTGCTGCCACTCGAGCGCGAGCGCCCGCCGAGGCCCAGCACACCCAAGATGCCGCGCGTGACCTCACGCACGAGCGTGTTGGCGACCGAACTCGTCGCAACCCGCTCCAAGGTCGATTTGCCCGCAGGTTTGCGCGCTTCGCGCTCCTCTTCCTTGCGACGCTGCTCCTCCTCTTTGTGGCGCTGCACGACGGCTTTGGCATCGATCTCAGACTGCTTGCGTTGCTTCTCGGCATTCACCGCAGCCTCTTCAGCCTCGGCAAGTTTTTCATTGAGCAACTCGTAGGCGCTCTCGCGGTCGATCTCCTTGTTGTATTTCAAGGCCAGCTTGGAAGCCGCAAGGTTGCCGCTGATCTCAGCGGCGCTGAGCACGTCCATGCGAGACTGCGGTGCGCGCAGCATGGTGCGCACAAGCGGCGTCGGAATGCCTTTTTCGTTGAGTGCTGTGACCAATGCCTCGCCGATGCCCAGCTCGGTGAGCAATTCATCGACCTTGTAATAAGGTGTCTCGGGGAAGTTTTCAGCGGCCAATTTGATGCCTTTGCGGTCTTTGGCGGTGAAGGCACGCAGGGCGTGCTGCACCTTGAGACCGAGCTGCGACAAGACGGCCTGAGGCACGTCGTCTGGGTTTTGGGTACAAAACAGCAGGCCCACGCCTTTGGAACGGATGAGTTTGACCATCGTCTCGATCTGATCCATCAGGGCATCTGAAGCCTCGTTGAAGATCAAATGGGCCTCATCGATGAAAATCACCAACTTAGGGGCATCCAAGTCGCCTTCCTCTGGAAATGCCTGGTAGATCTCGGCCAACAGGCAGAGCATGAAGGTCGAGAACATCTTTGGGCGATCCTGAATATCGTTCAAACGCAAGATATTGATCACCCCATACCCATCGTCACTGATGCGGGTGAGGTCCTCGACTTCAAACGATTTTTCACCAAAGAAAAGTTCAGCACCCTGCTGCTCGAGCTCCACGATCTTGCGCAAGATGATGCCTGTTGAGGAGGTCGAAACGAGGCCATATTCCTTCTCGATTTCGGCCTTGCCTTCATTGTTCACGTATTGCAGGACTTTTTTCATGTCCTTGAGGTCGAGCAACGGCAAGCAGTTGTCGTCACAAAACTTGAAGATCATGCTCAGTACGCCTTGCTGTGTATCGTTGAGTTCCAAGATTTTGCTCAACAAAACCGGGCCAAACTCCGACGCGGTGGCCCGCATGCGCACACCGTCTTGCTGCGAGATCGTAAGCAGCTCCACGGGATAGTCTTTCTGGATCCAAGGCAGGTCGATCATCGTGTGACGATCAGAAATCCGCGCATTGGCGGTGCCTTCTGCGGCGAGTCCACTGAGGTCGCCCTTGATGTCCATCATGAGCACCGGCACGCTGAGCAAAGACAGGTTTTCAGCCAATACCTGAAGGGTTTTGGTCTTGCCAGTACCCGTAGCGCCAGCGATCAAGCCGTGGCGATTCAGGGTTTTGAGGGGGATGCTCACTTTGGCATCCGTCAGCACCTCGTTGTCGAGCATCGATGCGCCCAGGATGATGTGCTCCCCCTTGAAGGCATAGCCTTCCTGTATCTTTTGAATAAACTCGTCCTTCTTCGCCATTGTGTACATGTATTGAATTGGGACAAATTTAGGATTTTTTGGGAATGATTGTGCAAGGTAGATACCTGCGGCAGCAACAACGATAGCCAATTTCATTTCCTCCCCATTGTGACCAGCTGTGTCACTTTTGCTTGTCGATGGGCATTGACGTCCTGCCCCTTGGCTTGAGGGGGATTTGTTCCGACGTTATTTCAAAGAGCCGTCCAGTTT
>JANORP010000473.1:0-15996 GCA_031415375.1 Bacteroidota bacterium
CCAGAAATGAGTACCTTTGCAAAAAATTTGCACATTAAAAGCTTATTATGAGGTACTTACTACTTTCTTGCTTGTCTTTGCTGAGCTTCACGCTTGCAAATGCTCAATGCAACCAACTCTTTTTTTCCGAATACCTTGAAGGCGCAAGCAACAACAAGGCGATTGAGATTTACAACCCTACAGCAGCGGCCATTAATCTCAACAACTACGTCATCTACCGTTACAACAACGGCTCTTTGACTCCTACAGACAGTCTATTCCCGCAAGATATCCTCGCCGCTGGAGACGTCTGGATCGCTGGCAACCCCAGCGCCATTGCTGCGATCACAAGCGTTTCAGACACACTGCATACAATCACCTTTTTCAATGGCGACGACGCCTTGACACTGTTTCAAATCTCACCGAGGTTGCAACTCGATGCCATCGGCCTCGTCGGCAACGATCCTGGCATCAACTGGCCTGTCGGTACAGGTGCCACGAGCGAGTTCACGCTCGTGCGCCAGGTAGGCATCCAAGCCGGCAACACCAGCTGGGCCATCGGTGCCACACAATATGATGTGTATCCACAAAACACGACGACTTTTCTGGGCAGCCATACCATGACCCCTTGCGTGGCACCCATCTTCCCTGTCATCCAATTTGCAAGCTCCAGCACGCTTACTAGTGAGTCGGCAACCACGGTTACGGTGACCGTAAACATCGCCAACGTCAATCCCTTGACCCCTACGTCAGTGGATGTCGCCGTAAATATAGGTGGCACAGCCAATGGCGGCGGCGTGGACTATACATTTGCAACCGCGACCCTCACCTGGCCAGCCAATGATAGCACGCCACAAACTGTCACGATGACCATCGTGAACGACTTCCTCTTCGAACCCAGTGAAACGGTGATCCTCGGTCTCCAAAACGCGACCAACAATGCTACCCTTGGAGGCAACGCAACACACACAGTCACAATTCAAGACAATGATTTCCCTACCTACCCGATCGGAACGGTCAACACGGTGGATACCTTGGGTGTTGCTGACTCTCTTGGCCTCAAGTGCTGGGTTCACGGCGTGGTTTATGGGGTGAACATGCGCCCTCTAGGTCTGCAGTTTACCATCATTGACGCGACCGGTGGCATCGGTGTTTTCAGGGGCGTAGGTAACCTCGGCTATACGCTCACAGAAACCGACAGCGTGAAACTACTCGGAACCATTGGTCAATTCAATGGCCTTACGCAAATCAACGTCGATTCTATCGTTTTCATCAGCACAGGCAATGCGCTCAAGACCCCTGATTTGGTGACCGTCCTCGGCGAAAATACAGAGAGCAATCTCACGATTTTCAAGTATGCCACACTCGTAAATCCTACGCAATGGACTGGCGCAGGCTCAGGCTTCAACGTCGATGTCACCGATGGCAACAACACGATTCAGTTGCGCATCGATGCCGACGTGAGCCTCTATTCCCAGCCCGCCCCAGTAGGCCGCTTCCACGTCTGCGGACTTGGTGGCCAGTTTGATGCCACGAGCCCCTTTGCCAGTGGTTATCAACTGCTCCCACGCTACGATGCCGACATCAAGTATCTACCTGTCGCAAGTCTCGGTGCCAACGATACAATCTGTGCGGGTGATAGCGTCACGATCGGCGCTGCCAACAGTGGCGATGCTTACCTTTGGAGTACTGGTGCAACCACACAGACCATTACTGTTGCTGCCTCGATGTTGTACAGCGTGACGGTCACCGACACTACACTCAATGAAGTTGCCGTCGATACGATTTTCATCGCAACCTCGCCCAATCCCACAGCCATGTTTACCGTTTCAGGAAGCAGCCCGACCTTCACCTTTACCGACAACTCCACCAATGCGAGCACATGGGCATGGACATTTGGCGACGGTAACACCAGCAACATTGCTAGCCCCACGCATACGTATTCTACATCAGGCACCTACACCGTCACGTTGATCGTGACCAATGCATGCGGCGCTGACACGGCAACCGAGACCGTCACTGTGCTTGTAGGCATAGAAAATGCATTTGCTGGCCAACTAAGCGTGTATCCCAATCCCAACCATGGCCACTTTACAGTCGATGTCCAAGGTATTCAAGATCAGGCAATCGTACTCACCGTGGCTGACCAATTGGGCCGCTCTGTGTTTCACCAGATTGGCGGCTTGCGCCAAACCTTGGCGTTGAGCGTAGCGCCAGGCATCTATTTCGTGCAGGTCGCTACCGAGCAAGGCAGCGCTTATATCCGCGTGATGGTGCAATAACCCATTGCACGATCCTACACCAGGGCCAATCCGTTCTTCAATGGATTGGCCCTGGCTGTTTTTGGAAACGCCAGCAATCCAGCAACGCAAAAACTCCTACCTTTGATCCTACACTGATTACTGTATGCACTTATCCATTCGCTTTCTTTTTCTGATCAGCTTGGTGGTCATCGCGCAATCGAGCATGGCCCAAACCACCGTCTATCGCTACGCGTCCACCTCAGACACCATGGGCAGCACATTTTATGCCCTTGAAGGGACGACAGGGCAGTTGTTTTACATGAATGACTACGGCGATGCCGCTGCCATTTGGAAACGTTATGGCAACGTGTTGCGTGCCGCTGGCAGAAACAGCCTGCAATTCGCGGCCTTGGGTTCAGAAAATGGCACCGTTTTTTATGCCCTAGAGAGCAATTCTGGTCAACTCCATTACATGCTTGACTTTGGCGATACGCCTGCCACGTGGAAAGCCTATGGCGAGCCCATCCGCTTATTCGGTGACGAGACTCTTCTTTTCACAGCAGCTAAAGAAGAACGTGGAGCTAAATTTACGGCTATAGATGCCAACAATGGCCAAGTCTATTATATGTTTGACTACGGTGAACTTGCTGGACGATGGCGCACATACGGCGGCATCATCAAATAGCTTCCAACCGCGTACTTGAGCATTTAGTTACGCGAATCGATGTTACTGAGGAATGAAATTTCAAGAAGTTCCAACCTCTGATCAATACTCGGAATACGACCGCGCTATCCATCCAATTTTTTCGAATGGGGCCTCAGCCAGTGATCCAAAATGCTGTGCGCTTCGTAAGTTTATGTCACCGGTTTCTCAAGAGTCTTAAAAAAAACTGTCAATAGCCATGTCAGTAGCTTCCAAAGTGCTGCATTTACCGCCCTTTCCAAGTAGTTGGTATGTCGTGGGCCTAAGCAAAGAATTGGCGATCGGCCAAATCATCGGCCTACAGTTTTGTGGCCAAGAGGTCGTACTGTACCGCACCCAATCAGGTCAAGCCGTCTTGAGCGAAGCTATCTGTGCACATATGGGCGCGCACTTCGCCCATGGTGGCACGATCAAAGGTGAGTTGCTGCAATGCCCATTTCACGGTTTCTGCTTTGACAAAAGCGGGCAATGCGTCGAGACAGGATATGCCACCAAAGCCCCATCGCAAGCCAAACTCAAAACTTGGCCATTGCGAGAATACAATAGCATGATCTATGCTTGGCACGATCCCGCAGGCGAGACGCCTACTTGGGAAATCCCATCCCTCAATTGGGAAGGCTGGTCTGCGCCACAATTTGCTGAATGGAATATCAATTCACATCCGCAGGAAATCGCAGAGAATAGCGTGGATGTAGGCCACTTTCGCCATGTGCACGGCTACGATGAGGTCACAATCTTTGAAGAAGCAAGCACCAATGGGCCCGTGCTATTCGGCAAGAATGGCATGTCACGCATCACCAGCTTTGTTGGAAAGGGTGGAAAAAAGATCCACGTAGAATTCAACTACTTTGAATATGGCCTCGGCTATGCCTACGTGGAGGCACGCGCTGTGGAGTTTGACCTGCACAGTCGCCACTTCGTGATGCCCATGCCCACCGACGGCAAGGAAATCCAATTGCGCATCGCAGTGAGTGTGCGCATGGATTATCAACCAGCCAAGATCCATCCCTTGCTGCGACTTGTGCCCAAATCCATCCTCGATCATTTCATCTTGGCAGGGTATTACCGCGAATACAAACGCGACGTGAGCGATGACTTCAAGGTCTGGACCAACAAATCCTATATCCATCCGCCAGCACTCGCGCAAGGGGACGGCCCTATCATCCTATACCGCAAATGGGCAGCGCAATTCTATACCACGCAACCACAGGCAACTGTACGGGTATAGGACACATTGCTTGCAGCTTGCAGGATATATAGATTCGTTGCCATGGTATATATCAGCCAGTTCATCTACCTACAGCCAGGCCAAGAGGTCGTTTTTGAGGGATTTGAGGCAGTGGCGATTCCGTTGATTGCTGATCATGGCGGGGCCTTGTTGTTGCGGATGCGCCCCGATGAGGCGTCCATGATTGCTGGCACATTGGAGCGGCCCTATGAGGATGAAGGCTATGATTTATAGGCATAAATGTCTTCTTCACGGCATTTTCTCCAATTGCAAACGCTATTTTCGGTAAGGTGGGCAGCCACAGCGACTATTTTGTAGCGCGTGGGCAGTTGAAAATGTCGCCTGACGGTCAGCATCAAATTTATTCGATGGACTTTGGCACCAACTCCAAAATTCACCCGCTGCAATCGATCGTTTGACGATCAATCGCCCAGATTCATCGCAATTCCAAAGCACGATATCGAGGATCAAAATCTAATGCGTATCTTCATATCAGTTTTAGGTGGAAAATATCAATCTGTACATTTTGTCAATGCCTATGTCTCGATATATGACCCATGGACGTATCATGCCTGTGTTGCTGGGCTTATTTGCCCTGCTATCGACACAGCGAATGGCCGCGCAGGATTTCTCTGGCGCAGCCATGACCTATTTTCAAAACAATGCCGAGAAGTATGCCGTCTCTCGCGAAGACATGTCGCAACTCCTCGTCACGGATGTCACACCCTCAGATGAAGGAGCATTGCAGCACATTTACCTGCGGCAGGGGATCGATGGCATCGGCATCTATGGCGCTGAGATGTCGGTGACATTCACCGATGGAGGCAAGCCTGCCAGCGAATGGGCGCATGCAATCCCAAATGCAAAAGCCAAGGCTAATGCTAGCGCACCTGCCCTCAATCAGGTGCAGGCCATCGCCGCGGCTGCAAGCCACTTTGGCTGGGCTGTACCTCAAGACCTCTCGGAAATCGCAGATCTTGGCACAGCGGATCTCGCCAAACGCTATACCGGCGGCAATCTGAGCCAAGAGGAAATCCCCGTGCGCCTCGTCTATTTCCCTACCAGCAGTGGTGCATTGCGCTTGGCTTGGGACTTCAACATCTTGCCGCCCAAAGGCGAGCATTGGTGGAGCCTCAAGGTCGATGCAATCACGGGCGATGTACTAGAGCAATTTGACTGGACAGTCCATTGCAAGTTCGACGGCGGCCCGATCGCCTATGAAAAACCGATCCGGCACGAGGTGTGCCAAGAAGACGCCAGTGCGCTCTTCCTTCCTCCTCCCCCAAATTCCTACAACGTCTTCAAGGAACCCATCGAGAGTCCCAATCACGGCGTGCGCAGCTATGTCACAAGTCCTTGGAACCTCACCTATTCACCCTATGGATGGCACGATACCAATGGTGCGACCGGCAATGAATACACGATCACGCGTGGCAACAATGTCTGGGCCATGGAGGATGTCAATGGCAACAATGGCACAGGGACCTCGCCCGATGGTGGCGCGACACTCAACTTTGACTTCCCCCTCAATCTAAATGGCGCGCCCCTCTCCTACCAAGCGGCAGCGGTCACCAACTTGTTTTACTGGAACAACAAAATGCACGACGTCTGGGCCAAATATGGCTTTGACGCGCCCGGTGGCAACTTCCAGCAAAACAATTATGGTATGGGCGGCACAGGCAACGACTACGTCATTGCAGACGCCCAAGATGGCAGTGGCACCGACAATGCCAATTTCTCGACACCTACCGAGGGCACTAGTGGCCGCATGCAAATGTATCTCTGGGGTGGGCAGACCACTACAAATATGGTCGTCAATTCGCCCTCGGTCGTCGCCGGAAGTTACAATGCCGTCGCCGCTGGGTTTGGCCCCGCGCTGCCGGTAGTGCCGATCACGCAAAACCTCGTCTTGGTAAATGACGGTACGGGTAGCCCCAGCCTCGGCTGCAATGCGCTCACCAACGGCGGTGCCCTCAGCGGCAAAATCGCCCTCATCGACCGAGGCACTTGCACCTTTGTCGTGAAAGTGCAAAATGCACAAGCTGCAGGCGCTGTCGCCTGTGTCGTTTGCAACAACATCGCTGGCTCGCCGATCACCATGGGCGGCACAGCGACCAACATCACCATTCCCTCGGTCATGATCTCCCAAGCCGATTGCAACCTGCTCAAAGCGCAGCTTGCATCACCAGTCAATGTGAGCCTCAGTAGCCCAGGTACTGCATTTGACCGCGATGGCGACTTGGACAATATGATCATTGCCCATGAGTATGGCCATGGGATCTCAACCCGACTCACAGGTGGCCCCGCCAATAGCAATTGCCTCGCCAATGCTGAGCAAATGGGTGAGGGATGGAGCGATTGGTTTGGACTCATGATGACGATGGAGCCTGGAGATCTAGGAGCCAATGTGCGTGGTGTCGGTACCTATGCCGTCTTCCAACCCACCAATGGCACTGGCATCAGGCCAGCGCCTTACACGACAGACATGAACATCAATGACTTCACCTATGCCGACATTACCAATACCACTTTGATTTCATCACCTCACGGGATCGGTTTCCTGTGGTGCAATATGTTGTGGGAAATGACATGGCAATTGGTCAACCAATATGGATTTGACCCTGACCTCATCAACGGCACCGGTGGCAACAACATCGCGATGAAACTGGTGATCCAAGGCTGCAAACTGCAACCTTGTAGTCCTGGCTTCGTCGATGGTCGCAATGCCATTTTGCGGGCCGACACACTGTTGTATGGAGCGTCGCACGCCTGTCTCATCTGGGAAGCATTTGCCAAGCGTGGCCTCGGAGTGAGCGCTTCGCAAGGCAGCAGCAATAGCCGAAGCGATGGCAGCGAAGCCTTTAACACGCCTGCTTGTGCCGTGGCGGCCTTCACGGCCGCGAATACGACCATCTGCGCAGGTACTCCTGTCTCATTCACAGACCAAAGTGCAGGTGCGCCTACGGGTTGGAGTTGGAGCTTTGGAGATGCTGGGACAAGCACCGTCCAAAACCCATCCCATACCTATGCTAACCCAGGCACATATACCGTAGCCCTCACGGTGACCGTGGGCGCGAGTTCCAACACGTTTACCCGCACGAGTTATATCACAGTGGTCGCACGGCCTACCGCTACGGCCACCATCACCAATGCCCCATGCGGCAATAGCACGGGTGCAATCACAGCTGCGGCGACGGGTGGGACAGCGCCATTTACCTTCGCTTGGAGCAATGGCGGCACAGCGGCAACTATCTCAGGTTTGGCTGCGGGTTCCTATACTGTGACCACCACCAATGGTCAAGGCTGCACCTCGACTGCAAGCTTTACGGTAACCAATTTGGCAGGCCCCACAGCTTCGATCATTGGTACGACGCCTACCGCCTGCGGTGCGACGACAGGTACCGCGACTGCGACCGCATCTGGCGGCACAGGCGCGATCAGCTATGCTTGGAGCAATGGCGGCACGACGGCAGCCATCACTGGCCTCGCGGCTGGCTCTTACACCGTCACGGCTACCGACCAAAATGGATGCGCCAGCACTGCTGTTGCGACTGTGAGCAACTCCACAGGGCCGACGACCAACATCTCCACCACGGTGCAGACGAGCTGCGGCCTCAACAATGGAGCGGCCACGGCGACTGCCACTGGCGGCACAGGTTTGCTCAGCTATGCTTGGAGCAACGGTGCCACCACCGCTAGCATCAGTGGCTTGGCGCCAGGCAGCTATACTGTGAGTGTCACCGATCAGTCCAACTGTCTGTCGGTCGCCACCGTCACGATCAATGCTTCGAGTTCTCCCATCGCCACGATCAGCACGGAGACAGATGCGAGCTGTGGTCAAAACAATGGTATGGTTACAGCCGCGGCAACCGGCGGCAACGGCAACTATACTTATCTCTGGAGCAATGGTGGCACCAATGCCAGCATCACCGCGCTCGGCGCTGGAACCTATATCGTCACGGTCACCGACCAATCGGGCTGTACGAGCACGACCAATGCCACCTTGCAAGCATTCTCCCAACCTGTCCCCAACGTGGTGCCTGTAGATCTCACCTGCTACAATCAAAATGATGGCACGGTCACGGCCAATCCTACAGGTGGTAATCCTCCCTATACTTACCATTGGAATACTGGAGTGCTCACGCAGCAGATCAGCGGCCTCATCCCGGCCTTGTATTTCGTGACGATCACCGATGCGAGCGGATGTAGTGTTACTGGATTTGGGGTGGTGAATCAACCTGCAGAGTTGATCTCCACGATGAGCTTTACCAATGAGACAGGGATCGGTGCCAACGATGGCACGGCCACAGTGAGCGCTTCGGGAGGCACCCCGCCATTCACTTATGTATGGAGTTCCGGTGGTACTGCTGCCACAGAGACAGGACTTGGTGCAGGTACTTACACGGTCTCCATCACAGACCTCAATGGCTGCACGATCGTGGTTCCTGTCACCATTGATGTCACGGTCGGCAACGCCCCCTCATTCGCAGGTTACGAGATTGGCCTCTGGCCCAATCCCAATACGGGGAGTTTCTACCTGAGCATCAGCCTCCCAGCCCACCAAAATGTCGATCTGCGCCTCTACAATGCGCTGGGGCAGATTGTGGAGCAACGCCGACTCGTCGATGCCTACCGCACGCAGGTCTATTTTGAAGGACTGAACTTGTCGGATGGCGTCTATCAACTCCAGATTTCGAGTGAGGCTTTCAGGGCGGTGAAAAAAGTGGTCGTCGCAAGAAATTGACGGGCAAGGATATGTGGTGAAACGCGCGCGCAACGCATCGTTCACATGACGCACCAAAATAGAACAGGGAATTCCTCGCGGAATTCCCTGTCTTGCATATAGGGGGTGATTTTGATACTTATTTAGCGAGGCAAAATGCCATGTGGGCAGAGGCATCGTATTGGCTTTGGCGTCCAATCCCGTTGATGACGGTGGTATAGACAGCCAAGCCGTCGGCAAATGCTGCGACGCCTGGGCAGGTGCCCAGCATGTCGGCAACAGATTTGGCGAAGTCTCCGACTTTGCTCGTGCCGGGCGCTATCGCGCCGCTTTCTCCAAAATAACCATGGGCGCCTTTGATGATCGTGAAACCATAGGTCCCAAATCCGCGGGGATGAGATGCCACCCAATGGATGCGTACAATGCCTGCGGTATTCACATATTTCAAGTAACCACAATTGGGATCGGCAGGATTGCCATCTAGGGTGGGCAGGTCGAGCGAAGCGATACACTGCTCATTGTTGATCATCAGAGCATTGGTTCCATTGTAGCCGGACATGATTTCCCTGGCTGCATTGTAAAACACTACCCTCATCTGATGCAAGCCATTGGATAAATTGGTACTGTTGAGCAAACAGCCGAGATCGCTGTTGTAATAAACCACGCCTGGGTTATGAACCCTATAGTAACCATTGGCGTCAGGTGCTTGGCGCTCGATGATTTCAAATCGGCCATTTGAGGGATTCATCACCAGATCGTCCCATACATCGAGGCGCGGCGTGCCCAAAAAAGTGATCGTAGGATCCATGAGCACGCGGTAATAGACTACCCCAGCGTCCCAAGCGCGTCGATGGTCGAGCAAAATCGGCATCGTGCCTCCAAAAGGTGAGTTTTGAGGGAATTGGGCAAAATAGGTCGGCTGCGTCGTGGTATCGGCAAGTCCAGCAGCGGTGATGAGGTTGAAGGGTACATAACCTACACCTTTATAGAGTGATCCCGTGACCACTGCCGTGAGGAAGTATTCATCGACGATCGCATCACTGCATACACAATAGGTGCCCGCAGTGACCATGGCGATGCTCGATGGTCGTGTGGCGGTCGGTGTGATGAAGGTGGAGATGTTGGGGGCAGATTTGGTCACATCGACGAGTGAGATGCGGTTGGCAGGATCGCGCTCTGGTACCAGCAACTTGGTTTCGCTGGCATCTGACCAAGAGAGCATAAAAGGTTGCGTGAGTCCTGTAGCGACAGTGGTTTTGATCCCCGTCGCGAGCTCAATGCGCGTGATGGCAGAGAGCCCCTGCTCACTCAAGTAGGCAAATGCAAGGTCACTCGTAAGGATCACGCCCACTGGAAAATTGAGCCCTGTGGCGATTATCGTTTTGGCACCAGTGTTGAGATCGACGCGCATCAAACGGCCTGGATTCGCATACTCCACGACGTAGGCACGGTTGCGAGGTTGATCGTAATAGAGCTGTTGTGGGGCGACCAGGCCAGTGGCAACCACCGTGGCTGAGGCACGATTTGCACTTGCGAGATTGACCTTCAAAATATTGCCTCCACGCTCGGTCACGTAGGCATAGGATTCTTCTGCGATGACGGCGATGTCTTGGAGCTGCGTATAGCCCGAGCCAATGCGCGTGTAGGCAGGTGCCAATTTGTACGTCACCCACTTCACGACAAGGTCATAACCGTAGGTCACCACTTGCAGTTTGCAATAATTGCCCTCGATGGTTTTGACACAAAAGACGTTGCCGACCACGAGCTTGTTGCTCGCATCATTGTTGCCGATGATGGGGGTCGTGGTGTAGTCATAAGATTGCAAGGCCGCGGGTGTCACGGCATTGAAATCGACGACACCGAGATTTACAATCTTTGCGCCACCTTGGGGAACCATTTTGCGCAGTACGGAGGTCTGCTGCTCCCACCAGATGTCCAATGTGGCACCGGGAGCAGTGATCGTGCCCGCCTCACAGTCAAACAGCCAAGTCCCTTTGATCGTGGCGGTACCTTGTGAGACGATGCCCACTAGCGGCCGCACCAAGTCGATCTTTGAGATGAATCCACCCCATTCGACAAATAGGAGTTGATTTTTGGTTTTGAGGTAGCGGGAGCCTATCGCGCCAGCTACACCCGTTGCTAATGTCTTGGTAATCATAATAAATATGGGTGAGGGTGATTATTGAAACTTGAAATGATGAAAAAGACTTTGTGGACATAGGGCTCCCTTGCGGCAATGCAGACGCAGATTTCAGGAACCGAACCGTTGGAATTTAGAAGCCTATCTCATCGACAGATGAGATCGCCGAAACGCCCCCGACAAGCTGGATCACAGAGAACCGTGGTTTCCATGGTTCTCATGTTCCGCTCGATTCTGAGGTTGCATCTGCGGGCATCTAGCCGCAGCGTGCTCCCTGTTGCGGCGGCTCTAAAGGTGACAATGCCATGACATTCTTCAATTTCGACGGTACCGTGCATCGTACAAAGGGTATCGGTCGCTGCCGCTTTGCTGCATTCTACCTTGGAGGATGCCTCGACCGAAGACACCGCCTTGTTGACACCGATAAGGGGCTGCTTGCCATCTGGCAATGGCAAATCCTGCATGCGGGAGCTTAGCTCTAAGAAGACCGCAGGATTTGGGACTTGCAAATGTTCCAGCTCCCATGCCCTAAACTTTGGGTCAAAGTGATCCAACCTAAAACCGCGCAAATTGGGATCTCCTATGATAGCTGGGTCTATGACAACGATGATCGGTCCATCGACGACCTCGACAAATCGACCAATGAGTGCGCCATCACAGACATTCAAATCCAGATTGGAAAAACTGCCGGTCTTATCCAGATGGCGCTCCATCTCCATGTCGATGTCCATTGGCACGGGGCAATCTTCACCACCGTAGAATGCAAATGAAATCGCCCTGTCGGTGCCACCATCCAGTAAGACGATGCCCTTGACGCCTTTGGTGGAGAGCGTGGACTTGACCAGCCCACTCTTCAAGTCCACGAGCAATAGGGCATCGTTTTTCCAATCGAGCCTTGTCGTGCTGGGATCAAAGTTCATGAGCTGCCGACTCTCCTCAAGGATTTCTTGAAAAGCACCGATCTCGCCTTTTCCTTCCAACATTTGTGGATCGAAGAGCCCATTTGCATCACCCGCTGTCAATGTAATCACTGCTCCGCTTTTTTCCATCAAGACAAAATGCTTCGCATCCAGGGGCACACATTGCTGCTTGCCATCTGCTGCAACGTGGCAGACGTTGCCTTTTGCAAACTGAAATCCTTCATTGGCACAACCCAGTTGAGTGAGTACCACGAGGCTTAACAATAGGGCAAGCAGCGCTTTAGAGTTTCTTTTCATAGATTTTTAGGTGAACGTTGAATTGAATCAAAACTACCGATTGCCCAATCGTTGGCAAATTTGCTTTCCACAATCTATAATGTTCCAAAATGATCAAAATGACTATATTGTTCTATAAATCGCATTTTTGATACCTAATTTATATTTTTCCAATGGCCAAAAACACGTCTGGTGACGACCTCATGGAGATCATCTTATCGATGAGCGGCAATGAACGTCGGTATTTCAAGATGCATGCTATGCAATGGGGGCACACCTCGGCTGCGATCTTAAAGCTCTATGAATTCCTTGTCACAGCCCAAAAATGGTGCGATGCCGACATCAGGCAGCAATTCAAGGGAGCACCGTTTTTGAAACAGCTGAATGGTGCACGCACACGGCTGCAACAGACGATCTTGGAGGCACTGCGCAACTATGACAATGGACGTACCTACCAATTGGACTTTTCGCGACGTCTCGATGAAATCGATGTGCTCTTTCGGCGTAAACTGATCTCTCCTTGTTTTAGAATGGCCAAAACTGCCCAGCGCAGGGCACAATTACTGGAGCTGCCCTTACAAGAACTCAGTGTGCTGGCGTGGCTATTGCGGCTAGAGCGACAAAAGGGAGGGGCAGATTTGCCCGCGCGCCTTGCCGCACTCCATCGCCGCCACAACCATGTGACGCGGCAAGTGACGCTAGAAACCGACCTCTTGGAATTGCATGATGCCATGCTGGCCCTGCTGCCACAGCAGACCACCGATCATGCGCAGCGCACAGTGTCCTCTGAGGCGCTGCTCCTATCGCCGCAACTGCAATTGCTCCCTGATGAAATGGCGCTCGATGCCCGCATTCTCTGGCATTATACCCACGCCTATTATGCCTTTATTCGCAGTAATTACATAGGCTATTGGCAGCAACTGGGTAGCATCGTCAAAATTTGGGAGGCTCTGCCAGAGAGAATGCGGATGGAGGAGGCCCGCACCTTCAAGATCCTTACAGGATATGCAGAGGGTGCGACGTTGGCAGGCGCACTGGCATCGATTCCCAAAACGATTGAGAAACTCAAACGCTTGCTGGAGCGCAGCACCACATTGCGCCCGGTTGAAATGGCCCGCATCCTCAATATCGAGCTGGAATATCTGAGTAAATCTGAACGATATACCGAAGCCAGCAGACTGGCCCCTCAGGTGGAGCATTGCATGAAGATGTTTGCGAGCACCATCGCCCATCATGTGCGCCTTTCCTTGACTTCCAACCTCTTGATGGCACTGTTTGTCGCCGCGCAATGGGAAAATGTACCAAAATGGGCCACCATACTCGATTCAGAAATCGGGCCAAGCGGAGCCGAGCAGTTTCAAGGAATCGCACGCAGTAGCCGCTGGGTGGCATGGTATGAACTCCATCAGCATGAGACACTTGAAAAGGCTCTCAAGCCATTCCTTAAGACTACTAAGAGCGTTACACCAGGTGCCCTCGCGCTAGACTTCGCTGCACTACTCGCCAGCGAAAGCGAGGTCCAAGAGAAAGCGGCTTTCCAAGGTCTGCTATCCACACTGCAAACCCAGCAAAGCATCAGCAATCTCCCTCATCTCGACCTGCTCGAAAGGTGGGTGCAGGCAAGGCTCAAAGGTGCCCGGCTAGGGCAGGCCCAAGGTCATTGAGGACAATTTAATATGCTGTGGTTTTACGATCCTCAGCAATAAATATATATCTCCCTGGAGAATATAAGGATCGTTGAGATCAAGAATAGGATTCGCTCTCCGCTGCAAATCCAGCAATCAATCCCTTCAAATGCAGCTCCCAACCCTCGCCCATCTGCTCCTTGAAAAAGGCTTTGTTGATCACAAGGAACTCTCTTATCAAGGCTTGCATTGGGCTTTCAAGATAACAGACTACAGTCTTCCAAATATTTCCATGACGCACATCGGTAGCGTCAAGGGCGATGTCTAAGCACCTGACCTCTCCCACATAGCATGTGACAATCCAGACATATTTGGGTAAGCTTCGCAACAGCAATTGCAGCTTCGCCTCAGAAGATAGAAAACGAGACTTGAGCTGATCTTTAAATTTCTCGCTGTAGTCGATTCTGATATCCCAAATCAACTTTTTTGCCAAGGCATTCCCAAAGAATTCTTTGAAAATGGCGTCCAACCCGATCACGATCTCCTCAACGTCCTCGTAAGAGATGCGAATCTTGGGATAGAGGGGGACAATCACATTGCGTACCTTGGTGGGTCTATTGGCGGCGTCTACAATAGTCCATGGTGTAATCAAATCTCCTTCTCCCTCAAGCAAAATCTTTGAAAACGAACCCCATTGGTCGTCATGGGCATAGATGCGTTGCATTTCTGAGGACATCCAAAGCGTCTCCCCATTGGTTGATTGCCGATCAACCAATGGCTCAGACATGTATCCCGAAACCGTAATCGCGTGGAGTCCGTGGGCTTGCTCATTGGGCACCCTGATCACCAGGATTACAGGAATACCTATAGGCGCATAGGCATTCAACAGCCTTTTCAGATAATCACATGAAACAAATTCAGAAATCGGATCACCCTCATCATCATACTCCACTGCATCAGGCTGCTTCACCTCACAAACTAAACCAGAATTATCGATGGCTTGGCAGATCTGTAAGATATCAAGCCCCTTATTGGGAAACAACCTACTCCCATCGTTGGATATCTGCGCTGCATCTTTGGTGATTTGGCTCGGGGATTTGAGCACGGTATGAAAGTGCGTGGCCGCTTTATTCAACATGATCCAGATCGCTGTAGTGGCACAAGCAGCCAAGACGCTGTCTTGCTCCTGAAAAGCTAGAGATTTGATCGTAACTTTTTTACCATACAAATGAATCTCATAGTCGCGAACGCCCCAAAAATATCTCGTCCCATTTTTTCTTACGGGTGGATATGTTTTCAGGACGGTAGTACCAATCACAGTGACTGGAATGGGCTTCACGACAATGAATCCCAAATAATGCGTCCAGAAATCTTCCACTTCCGCTCCCTCTGTCAGGAGCATCAGATTCAACGTCTCATGGTCAAATTCGCGATCAAAAAAATGGATCCTCTTACACGATTTGGGGTAATTTTCAAAACAAAGTACATAATACGCCGCGTGGTCATGCAAAAAATCACGGCTTATGTAATTGGATTCAATGACGATTTGTCTCGCACCAAGCCCACGTTCACCCAAATACTCACAAAAGTATCCAAAATGACTCCCTACACGCACCCTCTCAGGCGTTGTGTATTCATTAGACAAAGCTTCAGAAAGGAGGGCTGGCGTATAGTCGGTGAGCTGCACAGCGAGACTTTGGGGAATCAGAGTCTCACGACGAGTTGCAAGGACTTGGGATCGACTTCCTTGAGTTTCAAGATGGCTTTTTGGCGCTGCCGTGTGACAGCAAATCGTTCTAGCAATGAAGCGTTGTTGGGATCAAGTACCACTGCTTTCAACTTTGCACCAGGCGCAAGAATATTTGCTGTTGTTGGGGTGTGAATCATCTTAGGGCAAAGTTAAAAGCTAACGATCAAATTTCTGCAATGCTTTACGATAATTTGCCTTCAAAGTTATTACTTATTTTCGGGTTTGCAAATTTTTCAGCGATTCAGCAAGTGCGCAAAACCCAGAGTAGCCTGATTCGTGTGTTTGCGTTGGGGCATGGTCTTGCCTTCCCGAGCCTGGGGCCGGGTTGTTGATGTCGCAAGATTTCATTCTACATAGGCGATGGAGGGGGTTTTGGAAGGGTTGTAGGATGTGCCCGCAATGGGGGCGG
>JANORP010000474.1:0-2046 GCA_031415375.1 Bacteroidota bacterium
CCTGGCATAAACCCCTAGGGTAGGAAGGTACATGGCCTGGCTGCGACGCAACTGGATTTCCTGGATGGAAATTCCTTTTTCTTGGATTTTCAAGTCCAAGACCTTGCCGAGGCCAGCGTTGGGCGTGGCACGTGCGTCGAGCGCATCCGCCTTGTCCCAACCGCCTTCTGGCAATTGCAGTGGCGTGTCCAAGGTCATGCCGATCGCATTTTTGAGACGGTTGTAAGCCATGTCGATCTCATTGTTCATCACCTGCTCCTGGGCACGTAGGTTGGCGAGGGTGACCGCGATGCGGTCATAGTCCATCTTGCGGGCTACGCCTTGCGCGACTTGCAACTTGATGACGGTGGCAATCTTGTCAAACTTGGCGATGTTCTCGGCCAAGAGGCGCTTTTGCTCCATGAAGACCTGTACTTGGTAATAGGACATGGCAGCGCCATACATGAGCAGCTGCTCATTTTTTTCCTTGTTGATCACAGCGATGTCGCCGTAGGGATCTAGGATTTTCAGGCCCAAGAGCATGCTCCTGTCATAGATCACTTGGTCTAGCTGCACAACGGCATTGGTGTTGTACTGGTTGCCAAACTGGATTTTGATTTCCTGTGGGCTGAATGCGCCTGCGGGAATGATGGAGGTGGGACGCTTGATGTTGTCATCAAATGCAACCTGCCCGTTGACCTGTGGCAGATAGGCTGCCAGCCCCTCTCGCACGCGCTGTTTAGAGGTGGCGATCTCGTTGTCGGCGACCACTTGCATGCCATGATGCTTGAGGCCATAGTCGATGCATTCCTTGAGGCTCATCGGCGATTGCGCCCACGAGCTGCTGCCTAGCAGCAGGATCCCAAGAAGGATGAGCATCCATGTTTTACGCTTTGGTGTTGGAAACATATTCGTAGTGTGTATTTCGGTGGGCATTGGACGGCAATGCCCTACCATCAATATGAGTGAGTTTCAGGCGCGGTTGGCTTTCCATTTCTCGATGAGCAGCGGAATCTCCTTGTTGATGAATCCCATGAAATCTAGGAGCTCGGCGAGGTGCAGATTAAATTCTTCAGTATCGGGCGTGCGCTGCCGTAGGACTTCGCCCAAGACATGCATGATGTCGAGCTTTCCTTTGAGGACGACCGATAGATGGTCGGGCCAGTGTACAAGTGCGCTTTTGAAATACCGGCGTCTGTCGCCAGGTCGTGTGATATAATCGATGGACTTCGCAGAGAGCAAAAAGTTGAGGGCATTGCTCACTGCGCTTTTGCTCAGGCCCAGCTCGGCCTGGATTTCTTCAAAGGTATGTTCAGTCTCATCTGCCACGAGCAGCATCCCTAGGATGCGTGCCGCTGCGGGGCTCAGCCCCTCGCGCTCATGGGCGACGCCTACGCGCTCGACCAGTTGTTTTTGTTTTTCCCTGAGTTTTGACATCTTTTTTTAGGAGTTTCGACATAGAAAACGCCGCAAAGTTCAAAATGTTTTCTTAGTTCTGTGTTAAGAGAACTAAAAAACTTCTATAATCTGCTTAAGGTATTGGGAATGAGGTGTGAAAAATCGCAGGGGGTGATGGTGGGAGGCAAGAAATCGGCCTTACGGGGAGGTCGTCCCGAAAAAAAATGCCCTTCGTCCGTTAGGTAGGATTGCTCAATTGAAATACCTAAATTTTCAGGATTGACAACCACTCAGCAACGATGAAGCTTCTCTCAAATACTTTTGTCTTATTTTTCGTTTGCACGGGCCTTTTTGGCCAGACTCCCTTGGCCCCAGGTGTGGTCAATTGGAGTTTCAATAACTATTTTGCTATCGGAACAAGTCGCATCATTGGTGATTTTTCAAGGCTGCCAGATGGACAACACGTCACCTTGATCAAAGATGCTTTCACTTCATATTTCGTATCGGTCGAAAAATATGACGCAAGCAATGAGTCCACTCCGAAAACCAATATCCACACCAATATGTTAATAATCAATTAGTTAAAATGGATATTGCCTAATAGCTTGCAAGGGAATCAAAGTTGCATCGATGTTCAAAAAGAGTTCCAAAGGTACGGTTCCCACCCTT
>JANORP010000475.1:0-4407 GCA_031415375.1 Bacteroidota bacterium
CTGCAAGTGGTACTGTCACCATCAAGTATTATGCGGCCAAGTCTGGAGCTGCCACGATCACCTTGTACAACCTTGCAGGCATCCTTGTGAAGCAAGAGGAGTACAGTCATGCCGCCCAAGGCAATTTCCAGGAGCAAATGGATATTCAAGGTCTGCCAAATGGCCTCTATGCATACGTCCTCTCTGTCAATGGGAAATTCTTCAAAGGGAAATTGGAGATTCTGCATTGATTCAAGATTTATAGTCAATCAACAGAAATTGGTTTGAAGCGGGTACCCTTGGGTGCCCGCTTCGTTTTATCACAGGGCCTCATAGCGCGTCTTGTGACGGTAGAAATCCAAAAATGCTGCATTGTTGTGATGGGTAGTCTTTGAAAAGCTCACCTACAGAGCCTGGCCAAACGATGCGATTTTTCATCGATAGGTCAAGTAGATGGCCCTTGATGCACGAAAAAACGACTCCAAATGGCAGGAAAACTCACATCTGCCAGTTCAGTGTCAGTATTCAATCCCCGCATTTTGTTCTGAACAATATACGAAATTTGTATGCACGCAGAACAAATTTTGGGGATATGGGAAAAACATGGAACTATCTAAATTTTTTTTTCTACAAAGCAGTCGAAAAGCATGCATGTGAAGTTTTCACATTGCACCTTTGTGTGAATTGTGGGCCATGAATGGTCTGCGGTTGTTTTTGCTCAATCAATATCAACTAGTAGGTTTAAAGTATGAAAACGATCGTAAAATCTATGGCGGTGGCGCTAGCCGTGTCTTTGGCGCTCTTTGGTTGTCGTCCTGACAAAGTGGGCCCGAATGATGCCGAGAACGACAAGCATATTGCAGGAATGGAAAATGAACACGCCACTTTGGACACCATTTGCAAATATGCCGACTCAGTACACTTCCACAGTGTGCCCTCCACGCACGCAGGCATCAATTTTCCCGCTTCCGACCTGGTCAATAAATGCGCGTCACCGAATCAGCCAAGCGCATTTTTGTGTACGACTCAGCAACAGAGGTGGGGGAGTTTTGTGATCTACAATGGTTATGAATACATCCTCAACCAGCCCCCCAAACACTGGCTCGACATTGACTTTAACCTTGCAAGCCTTTGGCAGTGCAGCCTCACCGACTGGGACTTCTATACCGGCACGCTGATCCCCATCGACGCCAACACAGGCTTCCCAGTGCTTGGAACGGACTGGAGTTTAAGCCTATCACCCGCCCGCAACCAGTGGAAACTGCGTATCCCAGTGGAGGAATTGCCCCTTCCTTGTTTCGAAATGGCTTGTCGATTGAGCGTCCATCGATTGAAGAACAATTCCATTCTACCAGGCTCTGTCACTACACTATGGTCTCAAAACCCCAATTGGAACAATACCAATAGCGAATTTGAGTCTAGCAGCATCTTCACCATTCGGTATTGCCCATTTGCCTGCTTGGATGTCTGTGTGACAGCGACCAACACGGTTTGCAAAGAGGTCTTCACGGGCATCACTTGCAGCAATACACTGAATTCTACCACCCTCACAGCAGATACCGCCGGCATCGGCTTGGCCGCAACCTTTTTGTGGAGCAATGGTGCTACAACTAGCAGCATCGTCGTGAGTCCCACGTCCACTACCACCTACACCGTCGATATCAAGAAAGGCGACTGTACTCGTCGCACCACCACCTACAATGTCAAGGTCACCAACGTGGCTTGCTCTGTTCCCGATCCAAGGGTAGATTTTTGTCCTGGTTATCTGGATGTACGCCCAGGCATGTCCTTCAACATTCGCAATTACGTGAGAATGAGGAATCTGCAATCTGTGGACTGGAACAATGTACAATTTACTTACACCGCCGTCGGTGCCAATTTGCCCACCAACACCCCAGACTGGAACCTCGCCGCCTTCAATGCAGGCCAAGCAATAACGGTACTGAGTACCGACTGCAACACTGGTCGCGGCAACGTGGCGCGTGGGGAGTACAAAATCTTCGTCTATCGCAATGGGGAATCTACCTACGATGACTTCATGACGATTCGTGTGCATCCAACTCGCACCTCCAACGTGGTCACTGCCACATGCGGCAACAGTACGCTCTGCGGCTATATCCCAGGGATCAAAGTCTGCGACGTACCGCCAGGCTCTCCTGGTGGTGGCACAAATGTTTGTGTCCCCTATACCAACTTGAATTCCTATATCAATGGCGTCTGTGGTAGCACAGGAGCCAATTCTGGAAACTATCTCGGTGTATGTGGCGCAAGTCCTTGCGGCCCAAACTGAGTCCATTAGCGTTTTGAAAAACACAAAGAGGCTGCACTTGCAGCCTCTTTGTGTTTCAATATAAGGGGCAATTTTGTGCATGCCTTATGAGAGATCATCCTAGATTTCCAAACAAGAGGCGGCTGATAACACCTAAGCGGTCACAATTTTGCCTTCGCCACCTCCCGAATTTTTCATAACTTTGCACACACTTTTTGAAAAGCTAAATCGACCCTTGGCGGGAGCCTAATTGCCACAACAGCAAGGGCTTGAAGCCAGGAAGTCCCCAGAAATCTGATTTGTAGAAATGGAAACGAAGCAATCGACATCTGAAAAACGGTACGACGAGTACCAAAAGCTCTCATTGCCAGAGCTCGACAAGAAAATCCTCGATTTCTGGAAGACCAACGATATTTTCAAAAAGAGCATTTCCACACGTGAAGGTGGCCCAGCATTTGTCTTCTATGAAGGCCCACCTAGCGCCAATGGCCATCCTGGCATCCACCACGTGATGGGCCGTGCCATCAAGGACATCTTTTGTCGCTACAAAACTCTCAAAGGCTTCCAGGTACACCGCAAGGCTGGTTGGGATACCCATGGTCTGCCCATCGAGCTCAATGTCGAAAAAGAACTCGGCATCACCAAAGATGACATCGGGAACAAGATCTCGGTCGAGGACTACAACCTCGCTTGTCGCACTGCTGTGATGCGTTACACCAATGAGTGGAATGAGGTCACCGAAAACATGGGCTATTGGGTGGACCTCGAGAACCCGTATATCACCTATGAAAGCAACTATATCGAGAGTTGCTGGTGGCTGCTACGCCAATTGTTTGACAAAAACCTCCTCTACAAAGGCTACTCGATCCAGCCCTATTCGCCCGCAGCAGGCACAGGACTCAGCTCACATGAGCTGAACCAGCCAGGGACCTACCAACTGGTCAAGGACACCACCATCGTTGCGCAATTCAAGGCCGTGCGTGATGCGATGTCTGAGCCCTTGTTTGCATCTTCAGAAGGCGATGTCTATTTCCTTGCCTGGACGACCACACCCTGGACACTACCCAGCAACACAGCCCTCGCTGTCGGGAAAACCATTTCCTATGCCCAGGTAAATACCACCAACCCTTATACAGATGCGCCCATCTCGATCATCTTGGCCGACGGCCTTTTGAGCAAAGTCTTGGGACTGGAGGGCGATTTGGTCGATGGCAAAGGCCATGGAAAGGTCGGCGGCAAGAAGATCGCCGTTGAGGTCGTGGGCCATTACACGGGTGCCGAACTTACGGGCATCCACTATGAGCAACTCATGCCTTATGTGCAGCCCGAGGCAGGCGATGCCTTTCGCGTAATCGTAGGGGACTTTGTGACCACCGCAGACGGCACCGGGATTGTGCACATCGCCCCGACATTTGGCGCAGACGACTTCAAGGCCGCTGCTCAAAACGACATCCCTGCCATGCTGGTCACCCGGGAAGACGGCACCAAAGAAGCCCTCGTGGACAAAAAGGGCCGATTCATTGCTGAAATGGGCCCCTATGCAGGCATGTATGTCAAGAATTACACCAATGAAGACGAGAGTGCCGCCGATTACAAATCGACCGATGTCATCATCGCCATCCAACTCAAGGAAGAAAACAAGGCCTTCAAAGTCGAGAAATACGAGCACGAATACCCCCACTGCTGGCGCACCGACAAGCCGATCCTCTATTATCCTTTGGACGCTTGGTTCATCAAGACCACAGCTGTCAAGGATCGCATGGTCGAGCTCAACAAGACCATCAATTGGAAGCCAGAGGGCACTGGCACTGGCCGCTTCGGCAATTGGTTGGAGAATCTAGTCGATTGGAACCTGAGCCGCTCCCGCTTCTGGGGCATCCCGCTCCCGATCTGGGCAAACGATGACTACACAGAGCTCAAGTGCATCAGTTCCCGAGAAGACCTGGTCGCCGAAATGGCCAAGGCTGTCGCTGCTGGCTTCATGACCGCAGCGCAAGCAGCAGAGTTTGCACAACGTGATGATCTGCACCGCCCTTACGTCGATTACGTCATCCTCGTGAGCGACACAGGCAGGCCCATGCGCCGCGAAACCGACCTCATCGACGTCTGGTTTGACTCAGGCGCCATGCCAGTCGCGCAATTGCATTATCCCTTTGAAA
>JANORP010000476.1:0-34447 GCA_031415375.1 Bacteroidota bacterium
GCAACCGACCATTTGCCTCTGGCATGAAAGTGAAAATGCGTTTGCCGGAGGCAAAAGGTCAGTCGGCGTTCGGCCAGAGGCCTCCGCCTCGCTTGAGCCAGTGGCCTCCACCTCGCCTGAGCCCGAGGCCTCCGGCCGACGGGCAACCGACCATTTGCCTCTGGCATGAAAGTGAAAATGCGTTTGCCGGAGGCAAAAGGTCAGTCGGCGTTCGGCCAGAGGCCTCCGCCTCGCTTGAGCCGGAGGCCTCCTCCTCGCTTGAGGCAGCGGACTCCACCTCGCCTGAGCCCGAGGCCGCTGGCTGGCCGACGGGCAATCGACCATTTGCCTCTGGCATGAAAGTGAAAATGCGTTTGCCGGAGGCTAAAGGCCAGTCGGCGTTCGGCCGGAGGCCTCCTCCTCGCTTGAGGCAGCGGCCTCCACCTCGCCTGAGCCCGAGGCCTCTGGCCGACGGGCAATCGACCATTTGCCTCTGGCGAATCATCCTACATGAAATCATTTGTTCCAGCTACCTTTGTTGTCAATAGAAATCATAATTCCAATGGCCAAGGATCCCAAAATCTATCCCAACGGCGTTTACTTTGTAACAATGACCGTGGTAGGATGGATTGATGTTTTCATTCGAGGAGAATACCGCCAAATCGTCGCGGACAACCTCAAATTTTGTGTGGAAAAGAAAGAGCTTGAAATCTATGCTTTCTGCCTCATGACCAATCATCTTCATATGATTATAAGAGCTGCCGAAGGTACAGATCTAGCGAAATTGTTGAGAGGATTCAAAAGCTATACTGGCAAAGAACTCTTAAAGGCCGTCGCAAGCAACCCACAAGAAAGTCGAAAAGTATGGATGCTAGATCGATTTGAGTTTTATGCAAGAACCCTAGCCCAGGATACTACGAAGCAGTTTTGGGATCGTGATAGCTATCCCGAGGAGGTAAGAACTGAGGAATTCTTCCTTCAGAAACAGCGCTATATCGAAGAAAATCCAGTCCGCGCAAGATTTGTTGGAAGGCCGGAGGATTGGTTTCATTCGTCGGCCAGCCCAGACTGTCCGGTACCAATCATACGATTCTAAAATCGGCTATTTGGCTCTGGCATGAAAGTGAGAATGGATTTGCCGGAGGCAAAAGGTTAGTCGGCGTTCGGCCAGAGGCCTCCGCCTCGTATCCCTTGAGCCCGAGGCCTCCGGCCGACGGGCAATCGACCATTTGCCTCTGGCATGAAAGCGAGAATTGATTTGCCGGAGGCAAATGGTCAGCCGGCGTTCGGCCAGAGGCCTCCGCCTCGTATCCCTTTAGCCCGAGGCCTCCGTCCGACGGGCAACTGACCATTTGCCTCTGGCATGAAAGTGAGAATGGATTTGCCGGAGGCAAAAGGTCAGCCGGCGTTCGGCCAGAGGCCTCCGCATCGTATCCCTTGAGCCCGAGGCCTCCGGCCGACGGGCAAACGACCATTTGCTGCTGGCATGAACGTGAGAATGGATTTGCCGGAGGCAAATGGTCAGTCGGCGTTCGGCCAGAGGCCTCCGCCTCGTCACAAAAAAAAAGTGCTGTCAAGAAACAGCACTTTTTTTTGATATTCATCAGCCCATGAGGCGCTGAAATCTTACTTATGCTGCACGTTCCCCTTGCTCAGGGCGCTGTATTCCATCAAGTAGCCCCGCACAAACATGTCGATGTCGCCATCCATGACCGCTTGGGTATTGCTGGTTTCCACGCCTGTGCGCACGTCTTTCACGAGCTTGTAGGGCTGCATCACGTAGTTGCGGATCTGCGATCCCCACTCCACGCGCAGTTTGGTGCCTTCGATCGCGTCACGTATCGCGTTTTGCTTCTCGACTTCCACTTGGTAGAGGCGGCTTTTCAACAATTGAATCGCCTTTTCCTTGTTTTGGTTTTGGCTACGCTCTTGCTGACACTCAACGATGATGCCCGAGGGACCGTGGTGCAAGCGCACCGCCGTCTCGACCTTGTTCACGTTTTGCCCACCCTTGCCGCCTGCGCGGTAGGTATCCCACTTGATGTCGGCCGGATTGACCTCGATCTTGATCGTGTCGTCGATCTGTGGATAGACATACACCGACACAAACGACGTATGGCGCCGCGCTTGGCTGTCAAAAGGGGAGATGCGCACCAAGCGGTGTACACCGTTCTCGCTCTTGAGGTGACCGTAGGCAAATGGGCCCGTGATCTCGATCGTCGCGCTGCTGATGCCCGCGACGTCGCCATCTTTTTCATCGACGATGGTCGTCTTGTAGCCCATGCGGTCTGCATAGCGCAGGTACATGCGAAACAACATGCTCGCCCAGTCGTCACTCTCTGTGCCGCCGGCACCCGAGTTGATCTCCATGACGCAGTCCATATTGTCTTGCTCGCCAGAGAGCATGTTTTTGAATTCCAGTTCTTCGACGGCTTCGACTGCTGCTTTGAATGCCTCTTTGGCATCCTCCTCAGTGGCCTCGCCAGCCTTCCAGAATTCAAACATCACCTCAAAATCCTCGATTTTGGTCTCGACGTCTTTGAAGCCGTCTGTCCAGATTTTCAAGGTCTTGGTTTCTTTCAAGATGCGTTCGGCCGCCGCCGGGTTGTCCCAAAATCCAGCTGAAACAGCTTGATTTTCCTTGTCGCCAATCAGTAAACGTTTATGATCGACGTCAAAGGTACCCCCTCAGCGCTTCCTTCCGCGCTGTCAAATCCTTTAGTTGTTCTAGAGTCATTGCAATTAATATTAGAGTAAAAGAAAGTGCAAATGTAAGCTTTATTCCCATCTCTTCCACGGGTTCATGAGCTTGTTTTGCAATCGCAGGCGCGATGGCGATGCAGCTCGCATTGCAAGCGCGCATTTGAATCGGATTACACCAGCCTCTTAGAAATTATCCGCCACGCGACGCGCTTTGCAGGGTTATTTCTTCTTCTTTTTCTCTGCTCCGACGAGTGCATCCACGTTCACCCAGCCTTTGAGGAACCTTGCGGCACCACCTTGCTGGGATTCGCCCGATATCTCGTTGGTGACGGGATCATACACACGGTGGGCGTCATTGGCACCCTCGATGTTCTCGACTTTTTGGCCACCATCAAAGGTCTCCCAGTTTTCGCGGGGGACATCACGCACTTGGCCATCCTTTTCTGTGTGCTTGGTGATCGATTTCACAAAGCCTACATGGCTAAACCAGAGTTTGTCTGGTTGTGCCTGTGCGTTGCCGCGCACGGCATCGAGCTTTTCTTGCAAGCTCTGGACATAGGCAATGTTCTTGGCCTGTGCTGCTTCCAACTGAGCGGCCATGTCGGTCAGTTTTTCCTCGGCAACGGCCTTTTTGGTGCCTTCGAGCGCAGTGATCTGGGCCTTGAGGCTTTCGAGTTGCTTTTCGAGTTTCTTCACAGCGGCAGCATTGTTGCTCATGCCACCTTGGCCATAAGCGAGTGCCGCAGCGGCGTTGTCCACGCTGCTGCCGCGCATTGATAGCACCATGATGTCGCCCGGATTGGGACGCTCGGTCATATTGGGTTTGGCTTCATGCCAAGCGCCGAGTTTTTGACCGCGCTCCTTGCCATCGGTGGCAAATGCCGAATGGGTAATCTTGCCGTCGATGGTTTTTAGGTTCATCCCGATCGCATTGAGCGCATTGCTCATCACCTTGGCTTGTGTCGCGATACAGGTCGTGAAGATCGGCACCTTGGCAAGCTCGGGTTTGAGGGGTTTTTTGGGTTCCTTGGGCTTCACAGGCTGCACGGGTCTTGGTGCACCACTTTTGGCATTCCAGGATCCCAGTTCCTTGAGGAAGTTTTTCCAATCGACCTTATACTGCTCGCTATCGGCCTTGTACTTGGCTGCGGCGGCCTCATAGTCCACCAGTCGCTGCGGTAGCGTCTCGACATCCTTCTCGTATTGTTTTTGGTTGGTCTCTCCTTGGACAGCCTCCTTGGCCTTCATTTTGTCCCACTCTTCTTGGCTCACGACCTGGTCAAATTGCTCGTCGCCAAGTTTTGCGCCTTTGAAGGCAGCAAACTGCTCAAACAGCGCCTTGCGGATGGGTGTTTCGCCCTTTTTTGCCTTTTCTTCGGGCGTATCTTCCTTGGGAGCTGCTGCAAGCGCATGGCCTTCTTGGGTTACTGCTTCCTTCGCGCTACCTTCCTCAGCCTTCACAGATTCGCCACCTTGCTTGTTGGGACCCTCGATTTTGGGTGCGTCGGCTGCGCCTGCCGTGAGTTGCATGGGGGGGGGCGTCATGGTTTTGGCACCGACAGCATCTTGCGTGTCGAGCGCAGAGGGATTGGCGTAACGTTTGGCTTGTGGTTGAAGCGGCTCAGGAGACATAGAAATTGGCGTAAAAAGTGATTCAAAATTTCGTGATGGCTGGATCGGATCTTTGCTTGCTTGAGCAAGCGAGTTCCTCGACACCGCCGATTCGCATACAATGATAATGGGTGCAATTCGCTGCGATGCGACTTCTTACGCGTTGGCACATTCTCTTACCTACTGGTCGATTTTGGCAGGAAATCGGAGTCGGTGGTGCTGGAAATTGGGAAAACTCTTTGCAGCAAGGACTTGCCGCAAATCATATAGGATCGCGTAGGCAACCCCTAAAAAGCCAAGCGGCAATGCAACGCGACGCGTAGCATTGCCGCTTGGCACAAATACCATATCCCTCGGACCTCAGTCTGCGTAGGAATCCTCGATCAAAAAGTTGCCATGACCGTCGGAATTGATGCTCACCAAGCGCAATTCATCCTTGGAGGTACAGATCATTTCACCAGCTGCCGCGTCAAATTCGCAAACCATAGGATTGCCCTCCTCGGTGGCGATCGCGCAAGTTGCAAACAATGTAGCCTCTTGGAGGCTCATGAGGGTGCTCGGAATGCTCAAGGAGGATTGCGCGCCACCTTCATAGCCTTCATCGATCCAGCTCACACCATTTTCAAAATCCACTCTTTTGTAAGAAAAATAGTTGATGTCACTTTTGGGTGCCTTGTCGGTGCTACTTTTGACTTTCGACAGCGAAGTCCAGTATTCCTCATCACTCATTCCTCCCAGCGGCTTGAACTTGAGCAGGTAGCCATCGAAAAGATAGCCGTCTTTGCCGCCATAGTTGGCCTTGACCCAGAAGCCTTTGATTTCCATTCCTGAGGATTCCTTCACGCTGAACGGGAATTTGAAGGGATCTTCGTCCTTGATGTCCACCTTTCCAAAAAGTGGCACCGATGCGACTTTGGCACCTGCTTGGTCGGGTTTGTCCCGCAGTACAAGGCCAGATTTTGCGTAGCAGTAGAGTAGGTCGCCAGCTTTGTAGCGACCGTTGGAAGCTGCTGCCTCGGGTTTGGAGTCAGCATTTTCTATTGCTGTCGTCGAATCGGACTTGGTGTCTCCACCATCGCCGGATGTTTTGGAACCGCATGCCGCCAGAAATAGGCAGCAAAGGCCCAGAATGAAAAGTTGTAGTTTCATAGTTGATGTAAAATAAGCCTTCAAATTCGTATTTTTTGCGAAAGATGCAGTGAAATGTTGGGGAAATGCCGCACGTGAGTGGTGTAGGAATTGTGCATTGCTCACTGCCCAAGCCTGAGATTCCAGTCAACCCAGGCATGTACCGTCAGACTTTTCAGTACCTAGTCTCAGGCCTCCAAAAGTCCTCAAAATGCTTGATGACTGGGTTTTTCAGATCATCCAAGGCTACGGAGATGATGTCAAAGACGGCAGGGATGTTGTGCAATTGCCGTTCCCAGCAATAGAACTGCGCCACCTTGGCCATGTTTTTCATTTTGCTGGCATCGACAGCGTCCTCGGGCTGCGAGAAGCGGGTGTCTTGCAGGGTTTTTACCTCTACAAAATGCAATTCCACCAAGGCGGGATTGCGTGGATTGGTCCACAAGGCGACGATATCGACTTCCGTGCCTTCGCATCGGTAGTTGCGGTCAAAGATCGCAAATCCCTCTTCTTCAAGCCATTTTGTGGCGAGGTCTTCCCCCAGTTTTCCAATCTCGTTGTGAGCTGCCATAGAAAAATCAAAAATGAATGATTGTGGATGGCCATTGCGCAATCACATGTTGCATAGGCTCCGCATGATGGGTTCCGAGATGTTGATCAAGTGCGTGGGTCGCGTCGCTTGATCTTAAAACCTTTGGGAACCATAAAATTCTCAGGGCTATGCACCGCCTTTTTGACACTCAGCAGGTCGAGCTCGGTGGTGAGGGTAGGGGTTTTGATGATTTTTTTGAGCGGAATGCGTCCTTCGAGCCCCTTGGTCATAAAATCGGTCTTTGCCTCGGTCTTACCGACAAAGAGCGCGAGATCGACCTTGTAGAGATCACTCACATAATAGAAGATCTTTTCTTGGGTTTTGGGCTTATCGACCATGTATTCCTTGCAAGCAATGCCTTTGATGTCCAGTAACTTGCCTGTCGCCACGGCGATCGGCACCGTCTTGACGGTATCGATGTAATAGGTTTCTTTGAATGCGCGTCGGTTGGCTGCGTCGATGATATAGGTATCGTTGCTGTCGCCGATATAGAGCATCGTGCGTGCGATGCGACCACCACTTAGGTTGATGATATAGTTGTCTTCCTTGATGTGGAGATCCAATTTCTTGGGCGGCTCATTCTCCAAAAAGACCTGAGCATCCTTTCCTGATACACGGATGGCGTAGGAGACAGAGCCTTCAAAGCTCCCTTGAGCTTGGGCAGTGCCAAAGCCGATTACCAGTGCCAGGAGCACCAGTAGTTTAGGGAAAGTAGAAGCCAGATTTTTCATAATGTTCCAATACTAATTGATACGTCATACAGTGTGCATTCACGAGGGTGGTGTAGTTCTCAGAATATCCACCTCCCATCACCAGCACCAAGGGTAAGCCCAGTCTTTTGGCCTGCGAAATTACCATAAGGTCACGCGCTCTGCAACCTTCTTTTGTAAGACTGAGTTTTCCCAGTCGGTCGGTCGCCAAGACATCCACGCCAGATTGGTAAAAAACGATGTCGGGCTTGAAATCCTCCATCAGCCGAGGGATATGTTCCTTCAAATGACCAAGGTAAATTTCGTCGCCTGTAAAAGCGGGCAATTCCACATCGAGGTCGCTCACCTCCTTGTGGTGAGGATAGTTGTCGCGGCAATGCATCGAGAAGGTAAACACGCGCGGCTCGTTTTGAAACAAGCTCGCAGTCCCATTTCCCTGATGCACATCCAAGTCCACGATGAGAACCCGCTTTACCAGTCCGCACTTCAAAAGCCAGTTGGCAGCGATCGCAATGTCATTGAGGAGGCAAAAACCCTCTCCACGGTCAAAGAACGCATGATGTGTACCACCTGCAAGATTCATGCCAGCGCCGTCGTCCAATGCATTGAGCGCACATTGCAGCGTGCCTGAGGCCGAGGAGATGCTGCGGTTCACCAGCTCCTCGCTTTTTGGGAAGCCAATGCGTCGGTACTCGCGGTCGTCGAGCGAATGCGCCTTGGCTCGGGCCCACCAGCCTGCATCGTGCGTGAGGCAGATCACATCGTCTTCAATGAACGTCGGCGTAAACAGCTGCGCCGCTGTGATCAGCCCCAAATATTCCAACTGCTCCCGCACCAATTTGTACTTCTCGATCGGGAACTTATGCCCTTGCGGAAGTTGGATGGGGTGGCGTTCGGAGTAACTTAGTCGAATCATTGTTGTAAATGCAGGAATCCAAAAACGATACAGTTTTAGTGAGCAGTTAGCAAGTAGCAGTTGTTGAGCTTGATGGATGCTTCACCTGTTCACCGATTTAGGATTGCGAACTTGAAGCTTTGACTGTTTTACCAATCCGGCTTTTGTTCTTGCTTTTGAGTGTCTTGGTAATCGCTACCAACAGTTTCAGCAATTCTTGGGCATCGGCAAAAATGCTTTCATAGAGCTTTTGGTCGATGGTATTTGTTTGGTGCAATAGATCCAGCCAATAGCAGGTTTCATTCGCCTCCTTGAGCGAGATGCAAAGCTTATGAATAAAATCTGCGTGGCTTTCAGCGTACTGAGCTTCACGAATCAAAGCACCAATTGCAGTTCCACTCCGAAAAATTTGCCTCGAAATTATTTTTTCCCCCTTTTTTGAAAGAAATCGACTCATGCCAACGATTCGTACCGCAAACCGGAAGCTTTTTTCCATCACAGGCCCATTTTGTCCGTTTCCGTATTCCATGACAACATAAAATATTGAATGATAGCAACTAAGCAAAAAACAAAACCCCTTCAACTGCTAAAACTGCTAACTGCTAATTACTAGCTGCTAACTACCAACCTACCACAAAATCTCCTCCTTGTTCAAAAACGCAGCAATCCCGCGCTTGCAATCCTCGCTGCCCCGCGTCCTAGCATTCATGCGTGCAGCAAAGTTCAAGGCTTCCGTCAGGGGGAAATGTTGTACATCACCCAGCATCTTTTTGGTGATCGCCATCGACTGCCCACTGTTTTGCGTGCACAGACGTGCTGCAAATGCCTTGACGTGGGCTTCGATCTCCTCTGCGGGCACGATCTTGTTGATCATATTGTAGCGCTCGGCTGTAGCGGCATCGATGAGATCTCCGCTGAGCAGCAGCTCCTTGGCGCGTGTCTCCCCGATCTTGCGCACGAGAAAGACCATCACGATGGCCGGGATGAAGCCAATCCGCACTTCGGTGTACCCAAACTGCGCCTCGGGCACCGAAAAGGCAAAGTCACACACCGTCGCCAAGCCCGCGCCACCTGCAATCGCGTGGCCCTGTACCTGCGCGATCACAGGCTTGCCCATTTTGTAAATCCACTCAAACAGGGACTTCAAGTGGCTGCTGTCTTGCAAGTTTTCATCGAAGTCATAGCCCTGCAACCGCTTCAGATAGTCAAGGTCGGCACCCGCGCAGAAAGCCTTGCCATTGGCGCGCAACACGCAAACCTTTACAGCTTCCGATTCCTCAGCCACCTGAAAGGCCATCAGCAGCTCCGCAACTACCTTGGAATTGAGCGCATTGCGCTTGTCGGGGCGATCGATCGTGATATAAGCTACGCGGTCCAGGACTTCATAGCGGATGTATTCATTCTTTTCCATGCCAGTATTTTCCCGAAAGTTAAGAATTTGAAAGGAGAATGGATCCGGGAGACCACCAAACCAAAATCCAATTCCATAAACACCCTCGCTTGCACCATTCGCTTGCCACAGCAATCTCCCTAGCGGATTGGACGCGCTTGATAAATAGAATCATCTTGCCCATCTAAGCACCTCTCCGCGATCCCAAAATCATTCCTAAGCCAGAAAGCTCCCACAAGGAGCCTTCTCAAAAAACAAGCGCATTGCTAGACTGTCACGAAATCAAGAACCCGATCAAAACCCACAGCATCACCGCAGGTACCACGAGCGCACGCACCTGCAGGCCCGTGCGAGCTACCCCAGCGAGCTGCGCTCGCTCGGTCCCACGCAGATAGGCCAGCGCGCGGCGCAGGAAACGGTGTTCCAGCACCAAAAAGCCCAACAGCACCTGCGCGAGCACGATCCAGATACCTGTCTGTGCCGCATCTAGTCCCGTGATCGTAGCACCAGGCAGCTGCGCCAGCAGGTCGGCCATCGCGCTGATCGCCCAGAGCATGAAGTCCATCACCCCACCCCAAACCTCATTGAGGCCAGGGATCCACACGACCAGAAAGCCTGCAAAACCGATCTGCACCACCAAGGTCACCAAAGGCAGCACCAGCATGTTCGCCAGCAAAAAATAGGTCGGGAAGGATTGGAAGTGCCAAGCCACAAGTGGCGTCGTTGCTGCTTGCGCCGCAAGCGTCACTGCAAGGGCAGAAGCGATGCCTTGTGGCATCCACTTCATGCGTTGATGGAAATAGTGCAGGATCGGATTTTGAAACATCAAAATCCCCAACACTGCCGCGTATGACAATTGAAAATCAGGCGAAAACAACGATTGTGGATCCCAGCCCAAGAAGAGCAGGGCAGAGGTCGCGAGGGCATTCAGGGAATTGCTTTTGTTCCAAAACGACTGCCCTAGGTCGAGCATGCTCAGCATGATCGCCGCCCGCACGATGGCCGGATTGGCACCCGCAAGCAGCGCAAAAAACACCATCAAGGGCACGATGATGAGCGAGCGCAGCTGCCGACCATAGCGCAAGTAGAGGAGGGGCTTGAGCAAAAAGCACAGCACCAAATAGATGATCGCAAAATTCATCCCGGAGATCGCCACGATATGGCTCAAGCCAGTCGCCGAAAACGATTTCTTGAGGTCTGTATCCAAGCCACTGCGGTCGCCCAGCAACATGGCATTGCTCAGTCCAGCCGTGAGCGAATCTGGAAACGAAGCCTTCATTTGCTTGCAGATCGTGCCGCGCAGGTCGGTAAACATCGGCAAGATGCCCGATTGATGCCCGATCACCGAAATCTCGGTCGCCTTGGCCGAGGCGTGGATGCCTTGGTGTTGCAACCAATTGGCATAGCCGGGGTTGCGCTGCGACAGCGGCTCCAGCGCAAGCGTGAGTGACAGGCGATCGTTGGTGGCAAGCGCGACAGGGCCTTTGGGCAGGTAGAGCATGACCTTGCCAGCGACGGGCGTCTCGCATTGAAAGACAGTGCGGTAGCCGCTTTTGGTGGCACGCACCTCGTCCACCACATAGCCCGTGGCCATGATAGTTTGGCCCACATACTGCGCAGGATCGTCTTGCGGCACGATGGCCGATACCTCACCTAGCACCCAACCTGCTGCGACAAAACAGACGCCTAGCGCAATCTGAACGGTCTGCTGCACGCGTGGCCACATTTTGCGGCGGCTCACGAAAAATAACAGCGCAGTCGCCAAAGCCATTCCACCGAGGCCCCAAAAACCTGGGGAGGCGAATGCAGCCGACAAAGCGATCCCTGTCGCAAAGGCGAGCGCAACAAGGAAGAGAGGACTTTTTTGTGTTTTGAACATCGTATGTGCAGCGTTTGAATACCGCACAAAGATGTCGCATAGGCACTCGCGGGCAATGGAAAAATAAGTGGAAAAGTAAATGAGAATTCGTGCAAATTCCAGCTTGCCTGCCCTTGAGAATGCCACTATACGACTTCAATCACCGTTTTGAAGGGGAAAATGGATGCTTGTAGGTAACGTAAGAGAAGATGTAAAAAAAACTCAGTTCAGGATTAAAATCATTTGATGCATGCCCTTCCCCCAGGAATGTCAGATTTTTTCAAACATGCCCATGTAGGGCAAGGTCGCGACCTTGCCTATTGCATGGGCGTGACGTTGCCCTACATGTACGAATCACATATTTTTGGGCCATTCCTGCGGAATTGGCAAAGTTTTCAAGATCGTTTAATCCAGAACTGAGGTAAAAAAAGACTTCGCCGAAGTTTTTAGCTTCGGCGAAGGTGCAATTTGAATGCTGAAAGAACCTCATTTGCATCCAATAAATGGAAGCAGATTGCGGTTCCCTTAATGAGGACACTGGCCCCAAAAATGAAGTCCTAGGAGCATTAAGCCCCGATTTCGTGTGCGCCTACAGGCTCTTGGCCAGTCTGCACATAGAAACTTGTTCCGTTCACCACCATTGTGAGAGGTTTTTCATTTCTGAGCAAATCAACCCAAGACGCGTAAGAACTCTCGGGCAGATAAGTCTCCAGGATGATCGGTACCACGCCCGCAACTGGAGGTGGTATGATCTTGCCCGTCTTGATAAAGTACACGTTTACTTTGACGGTGGTGGCAACGTCGAGGCCAGTGATGGTGATCACAGAAGCGGCATCAGTCGTGAAAACACGTTGCTGAATCTGATAGGTGGTAACTGTTGCTGTTGTAGCCATAAGAATTTCAAATTTTAAAGGTGATGTTTCGCAATTTAGTTGAATGGTGCGAGAAATGCAAGGGGCTACTAGATTTTGTGACAGAAAACATGCAACGATAGATGAGCAACCTGCTCACGTTTTTCATCACCCGCTACTATGCATCCGATTTTACCGTCTCAACTCCATTCGCACATGCGGAATTCCCTCAGTATCAAAATCATCACCTTCGCGCACAAAACCAAACCCTTCAAAATAGCGTTCTTGCACAGCAAAGCATTCTATAAATGTGCGGCGGCTCTTGGGAATGTCGCTCAGCATTTTTTCCATCAAGGCACGCCCCAGACCCTTGTGCCGATACGCTGGCAGGACTGCCAACCGTTCCAACCGGATATGCCCGCCGAGCGTCACACGCCAGCGCGAGACGCCGACCGCCTTGCCTTCATACACCATTATATAATGGTGCGCCACAGCATCAAACCCATCGATTTGAGCCTCCTCGGAAATCCCCAGCTCACCTTCAAAGACAATTTCCCTGATCTGAAAGATCTGGTCAAAATCGGCGTCCTCCTCCGCATGTATGATCTGGGCGTTTTCAAGTTCCATGAATCAAATATACCGATACACCTTGAATTCATACCAGCATATTGAAACGCAGCAGCAAATCGCCTGTAGGCAAACAGTGCAAATAGCGACCATTTTGAATCCAGCGCCTTTGGTTACAGCCTACAATTTCAAAATATGCTTGTCGTAAAGCTCTTTCAATTCTTGCGGGGTGGTTGATGATGACGGTTCTTTGCCCGCCATGATCAATGCCATCAACATATCGTAATTGCTAGGCCCGCTTGGCGCTTCCTCCTGCTGCTTCTTTTGCTGCTCCTCCTTTGCCTGTCGCTCCTTTGCGATCTCCATCAATCGATCTGGCGGAGGTGCAAGCAGGTCACCCGCAGACGATTCAACCATGGTGATTTCGTGAACTTTTTCCCCAGGGACACAGCTTTCCACTCGGAATTCTGTCCCCGGCGAGAAAAGCACTTCCTGCTCTGTCGGGTCATGCGCGATCTCACTGATGTCGCGCCCAGTGACAGATAGAATGGTGAGCATCATGCCGACTTCAGTTTCCTTAGTCGGCTTGAATTGATCCGAAACCAAGGCCGATTTTGTGGTGCTCGTAAACCCTTTGAAAACGACGGTTTTCCCGACCTTGTACTCACCGACCAAGGATTCAGGGATCGACTGCCCACGGTAAACCCAGCCATGATAGGGAGCTTGGAGGTCCATTCCCAGCACGGTATTGCCAATCTGAGCGTAGTTTTTCAACAAATTAGGAAACTTTGAAAGGTCACCATCTTTTTTGCGCAAGTCATCATTGACAACATAGCCTTGCATCGAATGCCCTATGATCGCGGCAATTTGCGCGATCGGAACATGAGCCCAACTTTTAGGGACTTTTCGGGTCCCTTTCTCCAATTCCGCCAATATGGCTTTCACTTGACCCAAAATCGTTGGTAGCTTATCCTCCTTGGTCCCGTTCAGATAGGCGCGGTAAGCCTCTCCAGCTTCTGCCCCTAGCCCAGGGTCAAATACGGATTCGGAATCCAAAACCAAGTTCAATTCCTCGATCCTGAAATCTTGGGTAGGATCTGGCAATGTCGTTCCAGCCAATTGCACAGGTTGGCCTTTGGCGGGAGCGCCTTTCACCTTCTGTTGAATCAAAGGAAATTGTTTTTGGGTAAACCGATCCGCCATTCGTTGCAAATTTCTCATTTGCTGGGCTTCGGGGCGATGGTCTATCAACGGAAATCCAGGCTTGGGCTGTACACGCTTTTGCATTACCTCATCGGCGATCGTGCGGGAGGGGGCCCCAACTTGCTGCTGTGAAAAACTACTGTTGCCAGTTTCGCTCATGTTTTATTTCTATAAGAGACTTTGATCAAATTGCGTAGGACAATGAAATCCCCTCCTTCAATCTAGGCAAGTTTGAGGACATCTGCAACGCCGATCACTGCAAAACGGCAAGGCCCAAAAGGTGATCGGGCCACCTGCTAGCCTTTCCGATCTCAACAAATGCGGACTACCCGATACGTTCACCCTGGGAGCGAACGGCGCTACGCGCTTACGATCGCAGCGCAACAGCCGCTAGCCGAGACTTGGAGATAAGCTAGGCTGTACTTAGCGTAGATCTAGGGTGGATATAGGCCAATACCGCACTTTGACCGCATAAACTCCGCACTTACTCCGCACATACACCGCAGTATGGACATTTCCCAAGGTCACTTAACGTCACAAAAAATTCGTTGTTGTATCGCCTCAATGGCCGATCAGAGGCAGGTTGCCACGCAAATCATTGAAGCGCATCGCCACTTCGGTCGTATAGCCTTCGATGCAGGCGTTGCGCATGTGTTTGCCGTCAAAAAAACAAGTGTCGGGTCTTGCTGCGGGATAAAGTGCAGGGAATGCCAGCGTATCTTCCAACACCACCCTTGCATTTTGCAACGGTGGCACCAGCAATACCAATTGCTGCTTTGTTTTGGCCAAATCGCGGCTCAGTGCATTCAAGCAGGCAATCGCAGGCTTGCTCAGCGGGGAGGTGTAGTAGGGTTCTGGTTGGCTAGGTGGATCATTCACGGTGCGTGTAAATCCGGGTGCGATCATTTCAAACTCATGCGGATGCGCGATGATATCGGCCGCCGTGTAGGGTTTCACAGACGTGCCGATGGCGCGTGCCAGCCAAAGGTAATCGGTCGTGAGCGATGATGGATCGACGGCAAGGATCGTGCGCACAAGGGCTGTCGAGGCATCTGGCGAATTGATCACTGCGCGTTCAACGCCTTCCTCCGTGAGCCCGCCGCCAAAGCGTGGATAAGCATCAATGATTACATATTGAGGCAGCATTTTGGGCGCACAGTAGCGCGTGAGCGCAGCCGAGATGTCGATTGTCTGGGCACCCGTCACAAATTTGAAGACACTCAGGCCAGTCAGCTCAGAGAAAAGTTTGGGATCCAAGGAATTCTCACAATTGGAGCTGCCAAATACCAAGACATCACAATGCTCATGGTTGGCTAGCGCCTTTTCCACCTCCAACAGCGTGTAGAACACGCGGTCATGCTCATTCTTCTGGAAGAAAAACCAATTCACTTGCGGTACAAAACGTGCGACCACTGCCAAGATCACAAATGCGACCACCGTCTTCAAAAACCCCACCGCGATTTTGGATAAGAAGCGCTTCATCAGAATTGGAAATAGATAAAGGTGCCTTCATTGGAAAACATCCATCGGATCACCGTAAGGGTGAGTACCAGGATCACCACCTGATAGACGATCTTGGGGATACGACCGCGCTGTAGCGGGGCGCGCTCGTCGGCACGGTACCACCAGTCAAACACGAGCAGCAGGCCCACATAGGCCAGCGTGCGTGATGCTGGAAAGAGATGCCTGCCACCATGGCCTGCATCCACCATGCCTTGAAAATAGCCCATCGCCTTGCTGATCGTGTCTGCCCTGAAAAAGACAAGGCCCATACTCGTGATCGTAAACGTCACCAGCATGAGCGGTAAATGCGAAAACTTCCATTTGGCGTCTGCCTCAGGCAATTTCCAAGGCAAGATCGCCCGCAGCCCTTGTTCGCCAGCGAGAAGCAGGCCGTGGTAGGCACCCCAGATTACGAAAGTCCAGTTGGCACCATGCCAGATGCCCGACACCAAAAAGGTCAAAAATACAGCCAAGGCCACCCCCCATTTGCGCAGATTGCGCAATTGGATCGCCAGCGGCATAAACAGGTAGTCCTGAAACCAAGTCGAGAGCGAGATATGCCAGCGCTTCCAAAATTCGGAAATCGTGCGCGAGAAATAGGGCACACGGAAATTGCTCATCAACTCAAATCCAAACAGCTTGGCAGTGCCGATGGCAATGTCTGAATAACCCGAGAAGTCACCATAGATTTGAAAGGCAAAGGCAAAAGCTCCCAACATGAGCGTGAAGCTCGAATATTGCTGCGGTGCCCCAAACACCATATCTACAAACACACCACAGCCATCGGCCATGGCTACCTTTTTGAAAAATCCCCAGAGGATCAGCCGCACGCCCTGCATGGCTTGCTCATAACTAAAGGTGCGACGGGTACTGAATTGCGGCACCATGTGATGCGCTCGCTCGATCGGTCCCGCCATGAGCTGCGGAAAAAAGCTGATGAACGCGCCAAACGAAATCAAGTCGCGTGATGGTTCCATCTTGCCACGATAGACATCGAGCACATAACCCATCGTCTGAAATGTATAGAAGCTGATGCCGACTGGCAGTACAATTTGCAATGTGGGCAAGTGCATCGTCACTCCTACGCCCGCCCATGCATCCACCCAAGAGGCGATGAAGAAATTGAAGTATTTGAAGACAGCGAGCATGCCCAGCTGCGCGACGAGCGAGACATAGAGCCAGCGTTTGCGCGGCCCAGGTGCCTCGTGTCGATCGATTTGCTGCGCGACAAAATAGTCGATCAGCGTCGAGGCTGCCAGCAATAGCAGGAACCGCCAGTCCCACCATCCATAAAAAACATATCCTGCTGCCCAAAGGAGCAGGTTCTGCACCTTGAGGTTGCGTTGCGTCACAAACCAGTACAGTATGAATACTGCTGGCAGGAACAGAAGGAATTCGATCGAATTGAAAAGCAAACCCTTACGAAGAAATTGGCGGTGAATCAAAATGCGCAGCTTGATAGCTGCTAAAAACAGCGGCAAGATAGGGACAAAATCGGAAGTTGAAGCAAATGCATCTCACGCTGTCTCCCGATTGGCAGACGGAAATCGCTGCAAAAATAGTCTCAATCGCCTCTTAAAGCGACACAGGCCTATTTTTGTAGCCGCCAGCGCAGATTGAGGTAGCGGGCATGCGCGATAATCTATCAGAATCTCCTTGCCACTACGGAAAAAAGTTTTTGTATTATTGCCCCGTTTTTCTTAAAACCCTCTAGCATATTTTTCATGGCCAAGAAGAATCTGATGATCGTCGAGTCTCCCGCTAAAGCGAAGACTATCGAAAAGTACCTCGGGAGTGATTTTGTGGTAAGGGCCAGCTTTGGCCACGTGCGTGACCTGCCCAAGGCCGATGACGCCATAGATATAGAGCATGGTTTTGAGCCCAAGTATGTCGTCTTGCCCGACAAAAAGGATGTGATCAAGGAACTCAAGCAATTGGCCAAGGAAGCGGAGACCGTATGGCTCGCGACTGACGAGGACCGCGAAGGGGAAGCCATTTCTTGGCACCTAGCCGAGGTCTTGGGCCTCGATACCAAAGTCGCCAAGCGCGTGGTATTCAATGAGATTACACAAAAGGCCGTCGTTGCTGCCGTCGCCAATCCACGACTCATCAACCTCGACCTCGTCAATGCACAACAAGCACGTCGTGTGCTCGACCGCTTGGTCGGCTTCAAATTGTCGCCGATACTCTGGTCCAAAGTGCGCTCAGGACTGAGCGCAGGGCGAGTGCAGTCGGTCGCGGTGCGCCTCATCGTCGAGCGCGAGCGCGACATCCAAGGATTTACCACGGCAGGCTCATTCAAGGTCGTCGCAGAGTTTGGACTCGACCGCGGGCAGCGCCTGCTCGCCGAGACCAGAGGCAACTATGTCGCCGAAGACAAAGTGCGCACCTTCCTTGAAAGCTGTATCGGGGCCAAATTTAGCATCACGGGCTTGGAGACCAAGCCAGGCAAGCGCACACCTGCTGCACCGTTCACGACATCGACCTTGCAGCAGGAGGCCAGCCGCAAGCTTGGCTTCGGCGTCTCGCAGACCATGCGCGTGGCCCAAAGCCTTTACGAATCGGGACACATTACATATATGCGTACCGATAGCGTGAACTTGAGCGGATTTGCGATCGCTGCTGCCGAAGAGGTCATCAACCGCAAGTACGGCCCCGAGTACCACAAGGCCCGCCAATACAAAAGCAAGAATTCTAGCGCACAGGAAGCGCACGAGGCCATTCGCCCCAGCGAAATGAACGCCACTGAAATCAGCGGCGAACGCAACGAGCAGCGCCTATACGACCTCATCTGGAAACGCACCGTCGCCAGCCAGATGGCAGACGCCGTCACCGAGCGCACGATCGTCACCGTTGGCATCAGCACCAATCCTGAGGAACTCGTCGCAAGCGGCGAGGTCATCAAGTTTGAAGGCTTCTTGAAAGTCTATACCGAAGGCCAAGACGACGACGACGATGATGAAGAAGGCGGCAGCGGTGTCTTGCCTCCTCTCAACAAAGGCCAGGCCCTCAACCTCACCGAAATCGTCGCACGCGAACGCTTTTCCAAGCATCCCCCACGTTACGCCGAGGCGAGCCTCGTCAAGAAACTGGAAGAACTTGGCATCGGTCGTCCATCTACCTTTGCACCGACCATCTCCACGATCCAAAAGCGTGAGTATGTGACCAAGGAAAACCGGGAAGGTTTGGAGCGCAGCTACCGTGTGATCAAGCTCGTCGGCTCGGAAATCAAGGGCACCGTGGGCAAGGAAATCACGGGCGCTGAAAAAGCTAAATTGTTCCCCTCAGACTTGGGCATGTTGGTCACAGACTTCTTGACTGTCAATTTCCCCAAGGTGCTCGACTATTCCTTTACCGCAAAGGTCGAGGAAGAATTTGACGAGATCGCATTGGGCTCCAAGACTTGGAACAATATGATCAGCACGTTCTATTTGGACTTTGCTGAGACCGTGAAGGACACCAAAGACAACGCCAAGCGTGTCGGTAAGGAGCGCCCCCTAGGCGTGCACCCCAAGAATGGCAAGAACCTCACCGCCAAATTTGGCAAATACGGCCCCTTTGTGCAAATGGGCGACACCCCTGAGGAAGGCGGCGAAAAGCCGACTTACGCCAGCTTGCGCAAAGACCAATTGCTCGATACCATCACGCTCGACGAGGCTGTGGAGCTCTTCAAGCTACCACGTGATCTTGGCGAACTGGAAAGCCTGAAAGTAAGGGCCAACATCGGCCGTTTCGGACCCTATATCCAAATGGGCAAGGAGTTTTTCTCCATTCCCAAAGGCGAGGATCCTTATGAGATCACATTGGAGCGTGCCGCGCAGATCATCGACGACAAGCGCAACGCCGAGAAAAACAAGCTCATCAAGGAGCTCGCCCCCGACGTGCAAGTGCTCAATGGTCGCTTTGGTGCTTATGTGAAGATGAGAGGGCTCAACCTCAAGATCGCGAAGGGAACCGAGCCATCGTCGCTCACCATGGAAGACTGCGAGCAGCTCTTTTTGGAACAAAAGGACAAGCCCAAGGGCAAGGCTCCACGTGGTAAGGTCGCCGCAGCCAAAGCCCCAACGGCCAAAGCTGCTAGCGCCAAGGCCCCGAGTGCTAAAGCCGCTAGCGCCAAGGCTCCAAGTGCCAAAGCCAAGGGTGCCAAAGTCGCTCGGAGTAAAAAGAAAAGCTAAGTCAAGGCAAAATCAAGGAAACATTTGAAATCCCATCAAGGTTCCCTAAATTCGAGTTTGCTGTTTTGGAAGAATTAGAATCTGAAATATGAGTTGGTTCAAGCGCGTCAAAGACGGAATTCTCACCCGCACGGAGGATAAAACGGAGGCCCCCGACGGTATGTGGAGCAAATGCCCCGAATGCAAGAAGGCCACCCATCACCGTGCCCTAGAGGAGCATCACTACGTGTGTCCAGAATGTGACTATCACTTCAGGATCGGCTCAGCCGAGTATTTCGGGATCCTGTTTGGCGAGCATCCATTTGAGGTGCACTTCGCTGAATTGGCGCCGGGCAATCCCCTCGACTTTGAAGATTCCAAGAAATATCCCGACCGCATCAAAGAGACGATCGAGAAGACGCATCTTCCAGAAGCGATTAGGGTAGGAGAGGGCTTGATCGAAGACGAACCCGTCATCATCTGTTGCATGGACTTTAGGTTCATCGGCGGTTCCATGGGATCCGTGATGGGCGAGGCGATATCCCGAGGCATCAATATATGCCTTGAAAAGCGCATTCCATTGATCATCATCTCCAAGAGCGGCGGTGCCCGCATGATGGAGGGTGCATTGAGCTTGATGCAAATGGCCAAGGTGAGCGCCAAACTCTCAGTGCTCGCCGATGCCCATATTCCCTACTTTTCGCTGCTCACAGACCCTACAACCGGTGGTGTCACCGCTAGTTTTGCGATGCTGGGTGACTTCAACATCGCCGAGCCCAAGGCCTTGATCGGCTTTGCTGGCCCACGTGTCATCAAGGAGACCATTGGCAAAGACTTGCCCAAAGGCTTCCAAAAAGCCGAGTTCCTCTTGGATCATGGCTTCCTCGATTTCATTTGCCACCGCAAAGACCTGCGCAAAAAGCTGCATACCCTCATCAAGTTGCTGAAATAAAGCCCGCCGCTTGCCGGCTTTAGCTCATGCGCCTCTTTCGTAAGCCGGTCCTCTGCAACTACTACGTCACATATCGCTGCAACGCAAGTTGCAGCTTTTGCGATATATGGGAGCGCCCATCGCCCTATGTCACGATGGACAATGTCGCTGAGAACCTCAAGGACCTCCAAAAACTCGGGGTCAAAGTCATCGACTTCACAGGTGGCGAGCCGCTCCTACACCGTGAGATCGCCGCTATGCTCACCCTCGCCAAGTCCATGGGTTTTGTGACGACACTCACTACAAACACGCTGCTCTACCCCAAGCTTGCCGAGTCCCTGCAAGGACAAGTCGATATGCTGCACTTCTCCTTGGACTCGGTCGATGAGACGCGCCACAACGAAAGCCGCAAAGTGGCCTGTTTCGGCCACCTTCAAAAAAGCATCGAGATCGCCCAGTCGCTCGGCGAGCGCCCCGACATCCTATTTACAGTCACCAACGACAATGTCTCCGAAATCGCCGAACTTCACCAAACCTACGTCCTGGAAAAAGGCTTGCATGTGATCCTCAATCCCATGTTTGAATATAATCACGTAGGCAGCAATCTCGGCACAGAAACCATGGAGATTTTGGGGAAATGGGCGCATGTGCCAGGCGTCTATCTCAATGATGCGTTTTTGGCGTTGCGCAAAAGTGGAGGCAATCGGATCGATGCCCCGATGTGCAAGGCAGGAAGCAGTACCATCGTGATCAATCCGCAAAATGAGCTTGTCTTGCCCTGCTACCACTTGGGCATTGAGACCATTCCCTTGGCAGGAAATTTGTATGCGCAATGGCATAGCGCAGAGGCGCAGGCCATGATCGTCCAAGAAGGAAGACTACCAGGTTGCCAGGGCTGTGTTGTCAATTGCTATATGGAGCCGTCAATGGCCGTCGAGACAGGCCCATTTTTCTGGAAGTCAGCGCTTTCGACTGTCAAGTATGCACTTGAAAAGTGGGTATATGAAGCCTGAAATCCGCAGCCTTTCATCATCTGAAAACTCTCGCGTCAGCCATCTTTGCTCGACTTGTCCACACCCTATTCACATGACCCAAATGCGGTTTTGAGTAAATCTGAAAATTTTTTGGGATTCTAAAGGAAGGTCTCTATATTTGCGGTCGAATAAAAAAGTAGAAAAAGTAAGTCATCTAGACGTAAGCGTATGTACCTCAATACTGAGATTAAGAACGAAATTTTCAGCAAATACAGCCACGGCTTGATTGCTGCTGACACCGGTTCCCCCGAGTCACAAATTGCCCTGTTTACCTACAGGATCAATCACCTCACGGATCACTTGAAGACCCACAAAAAGGACGTCTCCACCCGTGCAGGCTTGCTTCGTTTGGTTGGGAAAAGAAGGAGGTTGCTCAACTACCTCATGAAACATGAGATCGACCGCTATCGCGCAGTCATCAAAGAATTGGGAATTAGGAAGTAATTCCTAATTCTTTTTTTTTACATCCTCCTGATCTTACGAAGATTACACATGGCACATATAGTGAAAACGATTACTTTGCCCAACGGCAAAGCAATCCATATTGAGACAGGTCGTCTTGCCAGACAGGCAGACGGTGCTGTCGTCGTGCGTTGTGGCGACACCATGCTGCTCGCCACAGTCGTCTCCTCCAAGGAGACCAAAGACGTCGATTTCCTTCCACTGACTGTAGAATACAGCGAGAAATTTGCTGCTGCGGGAAAGATCCCCGGTGGTTTTTTCAAGCGTGAAGGCCGCATTGGTGAGTCTGAGATCTTGGTTTCCCGCCTCATCGACCGTGCATTGCGTCCATTGTTTCCAGACAATTACCATGCAGAAGTGCAGGTGATGGTGCAATTGATCTCTGCAGACAAAGAAGAGCAGGCTGATGCACTCGCATGTTTCGCAGCATCTGCGGCGATCATGGTTTCCGATATCCCATTTCCAGATGCTGTGTCTGAAGTGCGTGTCGGCCTCAAAGACGGCCAATTCATCATCAATCCTACCGTCAAGGAGATGGAAGGATTGGAAATGGATATCATCGTTGCTTGCACCAATGACTCCATCATGATGGTGGAAGGTGAAATGCATGAAGTCTCCGAGGAAGTATTGCTTCAAGGTATGATTGCCGGTCACGAAAGTTGCCGCCAACTAAATGCTTTGCAAGATCAGCTTCGTGCCGAGCTGGGTTTGACCATTCGCACCTATGCAGACTACGACCCGACGCCAGAGTTTGTCGAGAAAGCAAGCGGGCTTGCCAGAGATGGCGTGCGTGCTGTGGTTGACTCGATCGCCCCTAAGCAGGAGCGTTCTTCAGGTCTCGATGCAGTAAAAAAGGCGATGATCGAAAGCCTGAGCGAAGGCATTACCGATAAGGATGAGCTTGCCAAAATCAAAGCACATGCTGGCATCGTTTTCAAAGAGGTCCAAAAAGAAGTGATCCGTGGCAAAGCGCTCAAAGAGCGCGTGCGTCTTGATGGCCGTGGCCTAGCAGACATTCGCGCCATCTGGGGTGAAGTGAGCTACCTGCCACGCGCCCATGGTTCAGCTTTGTTCACACGTGGTGAGACACAAAGCCTTTGCACTGCAACTTTGGGCACCAAGCTCGATGAGCAGACCATCGACCGTGTGACACAAGAAGGCAAGAAGCGCTTCATTCTCCACTATAACTTCCCACCCTTCAGCACAGGCGAATCTAAGCCTTTGCGCGGTCCAGGCCGTCGTGAAGTCGGTCACGGCAACTTGGCCGAGCGTGCGCTGAAAATGATGATGCCAGAAGCTTACGAATATACCGTGCGCGTCGTCGCCGATATCCTTGAGTCTAATGGTTCTAGCTCTATGGCTTCGGTTTGTGGCGGCACCATGTGCTTGATGGATGCTGGTGTGCCATTGGTGCGTCCAGTTTCTGGCATTGCTATGGGCTTGATCACCGATAAAAAGACGGGTGAATTTGCCGTTTTGAGTGACATCTTAGGCGATGAAGACTTCATCGGCGACATGGACTTCAAAGTAGCCGGTACTACCAAGGGGCTCACCGCCTGCCAAATGGACATCAAAGTCCGTGGGTTGAGCTATGACATCGTGCGTACTGCGCTCGAGCAAAGCAAGGCTGGCCGTGCACACATCCTCGACGAGATGCTCAAAGTCATCTCTGAAACCCGTACGGAATTGTCTCCTTATGCACCTCGCATCGAGGTGATCGAGATCCCAAGCGATCTTATCGGCGCGGTGATCGGGCCTGGTGGCAAGATCATCCAAGAAATGCAGCGCGTGACCGGCACCACGATCAACATCGAGGAAGTCGCCAATAAAGGGATTGTCACGATCTACTCGACCGAGTTGAAAAACTTGGAAGCTGCACGCAAGATGATCAAAAACATCGTTGCTGAGCCAGAAATTGGCGAGGTCTATACTGCTAAGGTGAAGTCTATCAAGGACTTTGGTGCCTTTGTAGAATACATGCCAGGCAAAGAAGGTCTTTTGCACATCTCTGAAATCGCTTATGAGCGCCTCGATAGCATGGACGGTGTCCTTGAAGTCGGCCAAGAGCTTGAAGTGAAATTGGTGGGTGTCGATGAGAAGTCTGGCAAAGTGAGATTGAGCCACAAGGTGCTGCTCCCTAAGCCAGAGGGCTACGTCGAAAGGCCAGAACGTGGCGAACGCGGAGAGCGTGGTGATCGCGGTGACCGTGGCGGAGATCGCCGTGGTGGCGGTGGTGGCGGAGATCGTCGTGGTGGCGGCGGCGGCGGTGATCGTCGTGGTGGCGGCGGCGGCGGTCGTTACTGATCAATTGATTCACAACTGAAATTCGCAAAAAATATGCGCGTTTTTGTGACAGGTGGCGCAGGTTTCATCGGTTCCAATCTCGTAAAGGGATTGCTCGATGAAGGCCACGAAGTCAAAGTGCTAGATAATTTATGCACGGGACGGATCGAGAATATCGATCCGTTTCGTTTGCATAACCACTTTGAATTTATCCAAGAGACGGTGGCCTTGCGAGAACCCGTGCGCGCACTCACTGAGTGGGCCGATCATGTGTACCACCTTGCCGCGCCTGTAGGGGTGAAATACATCATGGACAACCCCGTGACGACGATCCTCGACAATGTGCGTGGCATCGACAACATCATGGAGGCTGCTTGCGAATTCAAGAAGCGTGTCATGGTCGCCTCGACCTCTGAGGTTTATGGTCGTAGCCTCGACCTGCTTGATCCCACGCAGACGCGTAAGCTCAAGGAGGAGGACTACCGGGTCGAAGGGAGTACGCAAAATCACCGTTGGGCTTACGCCAATACGAAGTCCATGGACGAGTTCTTGGCCTTGGCCTATTACAAGCAGTATGGGACGGAGGCGGTCATCGTGCGTTTCTTCAACACCGTCGGCCCTGGGCAGTTGAGCAATTTTGGAATGGTGATTCCCAATTTTGTGGAACGCGCCATTCTGGGCGAAGACGTCGTTGTCTTCGGATCAGGGGAGCAAAAGCGTAGTTTTATGCACGTAAGCGACGCGATACGTGCCGTGCGTGGACTCATGGACACTGGTAAGGGCATCGGTACAGTCTTCAACGTCGGCAACCCTTTTGAGGTCACCATGAATGAGCTGGCCAACCGTATTATCGCAAAGACTGGTGGCAGAAGTAAGCTCGTCCACATCAGCTACGACGCAGCTTATGGTGGCGGATTTGAGGATATGATGCGCCGCACGGCAGACATTAGCCGTTTGCAAGAAACCCTCGACTACAGCATTGAATATGACTTGGACGGCATCTTGGATGACATCATCGCCCACAAGCGTTCGTTGCTGCCCATGTCCTGATTTATTCAGGGTTTAAAGTTTATCTTTTTTGATGTATTCGTTTGACATGCAATGCATCTAGGATTCAGTTTTTCATGGAATAAATTGGAAAATCTGAGCTATATTTTCACTCGCATCATTCATTTCACCTCAGGAGTTTATGTTTGACAAAGAGTTTTTGACAAAGGTCGCTGAGGATGTGATCGCCAAAGAAGAGGATCGTTCTCATTTAGAAGAGACGGGCTCCAATTTGATCCATTACGATTTTGATATCCTTAAAGTAGAGGATGCCACCTTGAATTCAGGTAGGACAGGGGACATCTATAAGTTTTCCTTTGAGTATCAGTTGTCCTTTTTGGATGAGGCCCATTTGAAACAAAAGGAAAATGAGGTGCGCATTTTCAGGCGCGCCGTCAGGCTCAATCCATCAGGAAAAGTCACTGGAGTCGGTGACCGTGTAGAGGTATTGGACTGACAAGGCGCTATATTGCCGTCGGTCTTCGTCCATTCATCGCCTCACCCTTGCGCATGGCTACTAGTCGAGTATATCCTGCATCTCATATCCCCGCTTTGGACGGGATGCGGGGTGCAGCCGTCATGCTTGTGGTCGCCTATCACTTTGGGCTCTTGCGTTTTGGATGGACTGGTGTGGGTTTGTTTTTTGTGCTTTCGGGCTTTCTCATCACATCGATATTGCTCGATAGCCGCAGTCTAGCCCTCGGCAATTTTTTAGGCAGATTCTATTGGCGGCGTAGCTTGCGCATTTTGCCTCTCTACTTCGCCTTTGTGCTCTCGGTGATGGCCATTTGGCTGCTCACGGGATTTCCGACGGGAGCAGGCAAGCAATTTCCTTGGCTCGCGAGCTTCGGTTACAACTTCTACATGGCTTTTGGGCACCGAGCGGGGTTGGAACAAATCTTTCATCATCTCTGGAGCATTTCGACAGAGGAACAATTCTATCTGCTATGGCCGCTCGCGGCATGGTTGCTTGGCCGCAAAGGTATCGGCGCAATTGCATTGGCGATGCTTGTGCTAGCGCCGCTCATCAGATTTGTCGAGCCTTCCATCGCACAAAGTTTTGGTTTAGAGGAGAATATGTCGGGCAAGCTCATCTATTACTTACCCTTCGGGCACATCGATGCCTTTGCTGTGGGCGGCATCATAGCTGCTTTTGTAAATGGCCCTTGGCGACGCAAGCCATTGCTTTGGGGAATCGCATTGACGATACCAGCGATGGTCATTGTCATGCGTACGATTTACCTTTATGCCACTGGAGTGCTCGCGCATTGGCCGATCCATCTTGGATTTCCCATGAGTTCCACGACAGAAGGTTTCCATCTATGGGGTTACTCTGCAGTCTATCTATGTTTTGGTGGATGTATGATTATGGTTCTGTATGGCCCGCCTCGATTGTGGATCAAGCGCTTGGCAGAGTGGGGGCCTCCGGGCTTCATCGGCAAAATTTCCTATGGCATGTATGTCTTGCATTGGCCGATCTTACTTGTGCTGGAGGAGCTTATGCCATTGAGCGACAACCTCTTGCTTCGATTGGTTCAATTCAAGGTTTACATGATCGTCCTCGTGGGGCTGTCTTGGGTAAGCCATCGCTATTTCGAGTCGTGGTTTTTGGCGAAGAAGGAGCGGTTCTTCAAGCTGGAATGATCATTTGTTGCACTTTTGTAGTTTGATGGCAGGAAACCGCGCTTCATGAAAAGGGGTAAGCACAGTCGCCCCTTTTCATGAAATCACAAGCTCCGATGCCGCACTTATTCCACCAAGATTCGTTGTGTATAGCTGCCCAATCCATCGGTGACTTGGAGCATATAAACGCCCTTGCCGAGGGCAGACACATCGATCTTGCAATCCAATCGCAATCGGTTTTTCTCCAATTCCCAGGTGTGCAATCTGCGGCCCGTAAGATCCCAGAGACTCAGGGATACATTGCCCAAGGCTTCATCTTCCAAACGAATCTGCAATTGTGCATCTGTAGGCACTGGGTATGCGGTGAGCTGTCCTAGTGCCTGTGCATCAGTGGAGGCTACGAGGGTATCTACTACGATGGTAAGGCAAGCCGTGTCAAAGCATACGCAATTGCCAACGCCTAGGCAGACCTGGTATGCACCTGCAGTCGTGAAGACGTGCTTCACTGTCTCGGTGATGGGGCAGAGGTTGGATCCGTCGCCAAAATCCCAACCCCACTCCATACTGCTGGGGGTGATGCTGGTAAATGTGATTGTGTCTCCAACCGCATAGGGGCCGCTGCTAGGATTCACAAGGTAATTTGCAGTGATGCCAGGGTTGAGGGTCACCTTGATGCGGTCATAGTCCTCGCAACCGTTTACATCAGCCGTGCTCACCCAATAGTCGCCCGTGCCAGCGACGATAGATTGTGAGGTGGCTCCTGTATTCCATCGATAGGTATTTTGACCTGGACCCGCGTCAAGGGTGACGGGGGCGGTGTTGCCGCAATTCAAGATATCGGGCCCGAGATGGACTTGCGGGCTCATGCCGCCGCGCACGACACACCAATATTTGTCGTAGGCCGTCTGATAGCTGTTGCGCAGGTGAGGAAGGCTATCGCCCACAAGTATTGCAAAGGCGACGATATGGCTGTCGCCTGCAGCAATATTGAAGGGGCCGGCACCTGCAAATTGTGCCAAATTGATGTGCCCAATTTCCGAAGCCTGCGGTGGGCTCGTCAGTGCCGCCCATTTATTGGCTTGGCTATAGACAAATGTATTCGTGCTGCAGGCGTACCCACGCAGGCTATCGGGTGTGAGCAGTGACACACCGACATCCCACAGGGTCACAAATGTATCGATCGCATTGTAGATGCAGCGTGCGAGTGTATCGTAGCGACTCACGTTGTTACTCCGCCAGTAGGCGTCGATGTCATAATACATGCCCGCATAGAGGCCGGTCATCGGGTTGGTGGTCGAATTCTTGATCGTATATTCTTGGATGATATAGTTGTCATCGCCCGCCATGTTCCACTGATAGGTGTGTTGATCGACCCGCACGCCGATGGCATTGATACCCGCGCCTGCGTCGGTGAAGCTGGTCGAGGCTTCTAGGTCTGCAACTTGTCCTCCCAGTGTGCGCGTGATTGGAACGAGGTTGGTGAAGTGGTTGTCGGCTGCGCCCGATTGATTTTCAAAATTGTTGGAGACGTGGGTCGCGTCTTTGCCGATCATGAAACCAGCGTCGTTCATCAACCCACTTTGATCGACGACGAGTCCCAGACCATTGGACAATGCGGGGAAGTTGGTGAATCCCCAGCGGCCCTTACCATCCATCGAGGTCTCGATGCGGTTGGCGTCGATGTTCACATAGCTGGGTTCTACCCTGAGGCCATAATATTCCCAGTCGGTATATTGGTCGCCATTGAATTCAAAGCGAAGATAGGACAGCGAACCAGCTGTGGCTGCAGGATTGATGCGCACCTTGAACGGTGCCATCCAATTGCTTATTGTGTCCATGGTGCCCACGGTGCCTACGCCCACGGTACCATGGAGGATCGACACGGATGCAAAGCTCGGTGTCGTGAGTGTGATTTGGAGATTGTTCACAGGCGCGAGGTAGTTTACGAAGCGCACGCGCACCTCGACAGTATCACCTGCTTGGATGAGGCCGTCTGGACCCGGATCGTAATCGACTTGCACTGTGCGCATCGCAGGGCCAGTATAGGTGAGCGCGCCGAGGGCATCGACACGGCCCTTGCCCATCTGCTCGGTATAGCTGCTGGGGTTGATGGAATAGACGTTTTCATCGGCTCCCATGCGTACCATTTGCCCGACCTGCTGCATGTTGAGACTGGGATTGTGGGCCTTGACGAGTCCTGCGATGCCGCAGGCGATCGGCGCACCAAGGGAAGTACCCGTAGCAGAGTACAAGCCGCTATCGGTCGTGGGCGTGAGTATGTCGCGAGAAGGAGCAGAGACATCTACAAAATAGCTCTTGGTGCTGCCAAACTGTGCTGTGCTCAACCAAAAGGCATCGTTTTGCTGGGTGCCAGCCACGGATAGTACACTGTGAAAACTGGCGGGAAAAAAATTGATCTGCCCTGGTGTATTGCCAGCTGCAGCCACGACGAGTACGCCTTTGTTCACAGAGGCATATTGAATGGCCTCTGCGCACATGCGGCATTCGGCATCGCCGCCTCCCCAAGAGAGGTTCAAAATCTGTGCGCCATTGTCGGCGGCATACACCACCGCCTGAAAGCCGTAGTAGATCAGCGGGGTCATATTGATGGATGTCTTCACGGGCAACTGTCGGCATTTGAAACCGATGGCGGCGATATTGGTGTTGTTGTCGGTCGCAGCAGCGGCAGTGCCGCCGACCAGCACGCCATGGTCTGAACCAGCAGCGACGCCAAACCAGCTGGGATCATTGTCGCCAAGCGAGTGCCATAGATCACCACCGAAGTCCCAACCATGAAAATCGTCGATGTAGCCGTTGCCGTCATTGTCGAATCCGTCGATCGGGTCTGCGTAATTGTTGGCGATCTTGGGTGCGATTTCTGGATGCAGGAAGGAGGTGCCAGTGTCAATGATACCGATCACGATGCTGCTATCACCTTTTTCGATGTCCCAGGCCGCGCGTGCATGTATGAGATTGAGGTAATATTGCCCAGTGGTATCTGGGTCGTTTGGGTTGTAAAGTGTCTTATAGATATAGGAGGGCTCGGCATAGACCGCGATACCCGTCTCCAAGAGCAGATTCACTGCGTTTTCGATGTCGGCTGAGCCAGCGTACTCAATCTCGTAAATCAGGCTCAGGTCTGCAAGCGGTTGCCCGAGCGTATTGACCATTTCTGAAGGACGATCTGCATGGGGAAATGTCAACCGCAAGTCGGTCGCACCGATGGCGTCGAGAAATCGGGAGAATGCGGGCACTTCAATGCGATTGGAGCTGCAATAGCTGCGCAAATTATCACGCACCTTGAAGATCACCTTGCCTGGCATGTAATCTGCTGACGTGATGCCAGAGGGCAATTGAAATGATTGCCGACTTGATTGAAGGGGAATTCCTGACTGTGCCTGTGCGGAACCAACAATAAGCAAGGAACAAACAATGGATAACAAAGTCGATTTTCTCATACTGGGCTTTGGTGCTTCGCGTAAAATAAAGGTAACAATTCGCTGGAGTAACCACAAGGGGAAAACGGTCGTCCAGCGGTCGGAGACCCAAATAGTTGAACTAGGGAGTAAGACGTTTGTTGTGGGCTAGATCGCAAGTAATTTGCATGCTGACAGCTGGCCAAATATTCTTGGCATGGAGCGAGGCGCGATCAATCGATTCCCCACAACGACAAAAAAGGATTCCCGTTGCGGAGAATCCTTTTCATTATGTTGAGCAGACACGCTTATGCTTCAGCTGGCGCTGGAAGCACGTGTACAACTTTGCGTTCGCCTTTTTTGGTCGTGAAGAGCACGGTTCCAGGGATCGTTGCAAACAGGGTGTGATCCCTGCCCACGTCCACACCTACACCTGCATGGTAGCGGGTGCCGCGCTGACGCACGATGATGTTGCCTGGGATTACGACTTCGCCACCAAATTTCTTGATGCCGAGGCGCTTGGAATGTGATTCGCGACCGTTCTTAGAACTACCTACGCCTTTTTTGTGGGCCATGAGTTATTCCTCCTAATCAGTTATTGATGGATTCAATTTGGATTTTAGTAAACTGCTGACGGTGACCGTTCAATTTCTGATACCCCTTGCGGCGCTTCTTTTTGAAAACAATCACTTTGTCGCCTTTGAGGTGGCTGAGCACTTTGAAGCTCACACTGGCTCCGCCCACGGTGGGTGCGCCTACTTTTACAGCGCCATCGGCGTCGAGCAAAAGGACCTCTGCAGTCGAAATGGAGTCACCTTCAACATTGGGAAGGCGATGGACGTACAGCGTTTGATCTTTGATGACCTTAAACTGCTGACCTTGGATATTTACAATTGCGTACATTTCTGAACTCGTCTCGTCTAGATTCAAAAGGAATGGCAAAGTTAGTGATTGATTTTGTTCCCGCAAGCATTAATTCCAAAATAATTGCGCCGATCACCTTCATCGGGCACCTCGCCAAGGCCAATTTGAGTACTGTGAATCGAATACTGTACAATGTTGGATAACTTTGTGTATTGTATAGTGTACAATTATTTTAAATTCTGAATGAGTGAATATTGATTTAATTTATTGATATATAGTTATATATGATTTTTTCCCGTCCTTGGCATTAGACTTGTATCATTGCTTGTGAATGCGCGCAGGATGCGACGATCCCAGCGGCAGGTTGACACATTATTTTTTTTTCACGATTCAATAGCATGGCGATTTTTGACAAAGCGGCCTCTCCCCGGGGCCGTTTTGCTTGTTATATATAGGTGTCGATTTCAGTATCTTCGCTGAATGAATCGCAACACCCAATTCCTACGGATTGCTCATCCGTGGCTTTTGCTCTTCTTGCTCCAAGGAATGTTTACATTGATTCCCAAAATTGCCGTAGCACAATTGCGTCTCGCGGTCATGGTTGCACCTGCGGTACAGAATCTGACGATTGCCGAAGCGACGATCACCGATGGTTACAAAGCACGGTTGCTCCCACATGCAGGTATTTTGGCCAGTTACGGCATCGCAAAGGGCTTCACGGTGCGTCTCGGCATGCGTTATGAGGCCAATGGGTTCAAGTACCGGCTATACCCACAGCTAGATCATCCTTACGAGCGGTATTGGCAAATGATCCGCATCGACTTCGTGAAGGCTACCTTAGGCGGTGGTTATTCAGTGAAAGTAGCAGACCAGCTCACATTCGGTGGCGCTGTCGATATTGTTTTTGGGCTGCCATTTGCAGGCAATGGCAAAGCGGTCGAGGATGGTAGGCGTGTGCAAAAAAACAAGCTCCTCACTAGCTTTTACAACAACTATTGGGGGCTCGATATGGGCTTGACGATTCAATATCAACTTCCAAATGGCATCGGCATCGCTTTGTCACCTACCTTCCAAACCCAGATCAACAAGGTCTTGAATAATGGAAGTTTGATTTACAAGTTTGTGGGATTTGCACCCCGCGTCGAGCTTTCGTTCCCGCTTTCAAGAGTAAAATGAAATGACCAAGTCGATCGAAAGGTTTCAAACCATCCATCCCCGAGGACTCAAAAGCCCCAATATCGACAAGGCAAAGTACGACTACATGCGGATGGCGATCTTGCAACTGCTTGGCGAGCACTGCGAGATTTCCTTCAAGGACGCCATGGAGGAAATCTACGAGCGCCACAAGGACAGTTTTGATGGGATGATCCCATGGTATTATACCACCGTGAAATTGGATTTGGAGGCGCGGGGAGAATTGATCAGGATACCCGGCAAGGGAATCCAAATGATCCGGAAGGCGTGATTTATTGAGCGACTGGAACGACTTTGAGCTTCAAATCATTCTCTGAGAAAGACAATTTTTCACTGCTGTGGTCTGGGTTGTGACGCGTGATCGCGTCCATTTGTAGCACAAACCCTTGCGGATACTGCGCCAACCAATGCTTGGAAACCGAATAATGAAAGACGGGGCCATTCATCACCTCTTTGGCCTTGAGCTGAACTTTGTCGCCATTGGCAGCTACGAGATAGATGGGCCCAAACTCGTAGGCGTAGCCAGCATTGTAAGGCATCGCATCATTGACAAACCATTGAATGCGTTTTTGGTCCTTAAGCTCAACGCGTCCGTCGGTCACCACCGCAGAATTGGCGGTGACTTTGAGGCTGAGTTGCTGTGCAATAGCAACGGAACCTGAGGAAAGGGCAAGGCAAAGGACCAAAAGTGCAAACATCTGTTTCATAGCCTGAAATATCAGCTGAAATGTCCATAAAATCAAATTTCAAATGTCAGCGGAGGACAAATGGGCAAATTTGGCGTGCGAATGGGAGAAACTGAATGAGAAATGAGAAATGAGAGGCGCGGGCCACCGGCCCCGACGCCGCACAAATGCAAGCCTCTGGCTTGCGAAATCTATTCCATGCAAAACAGGAAAAATCAAATTTCACATGGCAGCGGAGGACAAATGGGCAAATTTGGCGTGCGAATCGGAGGTGCTGAAATGAAAAATGAGAAATGAAAAATGAGAAATGAGAGGCGCGGGCCTCAGGCCCCGACGCCGCACAAATGCAAGCCTCTGGCTTGCGAAATCGATCCCATGCAAAACAGGAAAAATCAAAGCAGCCTACGATGCAAAGAAGCGCGATCCATCCACAGCATCTATTAATTCTACAAAATCCCTAGATTCAACCCATGAAACTGCCATTCAGCCTCCTTTTCTGGACAGTGACATGGCTGCTGCCCACCTTCGTAGCAGCTCAAAGTCCCTATCGCATCACCAAGGCCGACATTGCCGTGGGCATCGGCGCTGCTGCATTTGCTGGCGCGGGCCACCTTGTGCAACGCAACGTAGCACCGTTTACACCCGCCATCCTCAACAGCCTGGATCCTGGCAAAATTCCCGGATTTGACCGTTTTAATGTCGGAGATTGGCGACCCGAGGCTGCCAAGGTGAGCGATTTTGTGGTCGTTGCGGCTTGTGCCGCCCCGCTCTCATTGCTCATCGGCCGCGCCCAACGGCGCGACTTTCCGAGCATCATGGTGATGGGCGCGGAGGCAGGCCTTATCTCTTTTGGGCTCGTAAACACTGCCAAGGGTCTCACGCAGCGCACGCGGCCCTACACCTATGGGGAGGTTGCGCCCCTGCAAGAGCGCCTGTCTTCGCATGCGCGCCTCAGTTTTTTCTCAGGTCACACAACCTTTACCGCTACAGCCACCTTTTTTGCAGCCCAAGCCTATTCCGATTACCATCCCGATTCCAAATGGCGGCCCTTGGTATGGGCGGCCGCCGCGGTCGCCCCCGCAGCCGTGGGCTACCTACGCGTGCGTGCAGGCAAGCATTTCCTCTCCGATGTCGTCACAGGCTATGCCCTGGGCGCAGCCTCAGGTCTATTGGTACCCATCCTGCACCATCGCCGTAGCGGCAAGGGCCAGGTCTCGCTGTCTCCGAGTTTCTGGGGCAATGGGAGCGGGGTCGAGTTTTGTTGGCGATGGTGAACTGTAAAATCAGGGATTTGCCTTTATCAATTGTCTCAGGAACTCGACGTTGTGCAGTTTTGTCGCCGTAAGTGAAGATTGATTCTTGTAGAACATGTAGTACGCATTGTTGATTGTGCGCTCTCGAATAACCATCATGGTGATCACACCCACTTTCCAGAATTGATTATCCCCCCGATTGAAAATTGAGTAAAGCGAGCATCGACCTCACGGAAGGATGCGGTGGATCCTGCTCGGAGACTTTGGACCGCGAAATCGTAGGCCCATTCAGCTTGTTTTCGATGATCATCTCTATTTGGCCCCAAGTACTAATTTCGAATGAATTTGCCGTCATGGCTGCTGTAATCAATTTTTTGAGCGGCGTGTGTATCGTGGATGGAATCAATCAAGATCATTTGAGTGTGTAACAAATTGGGTGAGCCAGCCCCGCTCCCTCGATCGGGACAGGGCTTAGACCCCCGCCTTCTGCGGGACACGCGTTTGCCTCCG
>JANORP010000477.1:0-23630 GCA_031415375.1 Bacteroidota bacterium
AAACTGGACGGCTCTTTGAAATAACGTCGGAACAAATCCCCCTCAAGCCAAGGGGCAGGACGTCAATGCCCATCGACAAGCAAAAGTGACACAGCTGGTCACAATGGGGAGGAAATGAAATTGGCTATCGTTGTTGCTGCCCAATATGACCTTGATGCCCAAAATCTGGATTTCTCACCGTGTGATGCGCCAACTAGGTACGGCCAAACGGTTTTTGAGAAAAACTCCAATACAGCTGCTAGCAAGGCGTAAAACGCTGAATCATCAGTGTTATTTTCACGAAATTTATTTGTATATTGCTTCTATTGAAACCCTCCATTTAACTTATCAATTTTCGATCAATGAGAAAATTACTACTCTTAGCCCTATGCGCTTGTTGGTTTGCAGCACCATTGCTTGCCCAGCAGGCAACCCAAAATTGGACAGGGCACATCACGCCTGACCAAGAGGCCACCACTACAAGCACGGCGCGCTATGCGCCTGGGCCAGTGATCCTCCCGCAGCCGCTCACAGGTGGCTGCCCAGTCAACGATGCCCTCGGCAGTGCCAACAATGTCTTTACCAACATTCTCACCGAGGCCAATCCGATCGCGGTGAACAATGAGATCAACACCATCGTGTTTGCCCACCGCAACAATGCGGGTGTATTTGGCGGGCACAGTGGCCAGCTACGTTACGATTTGAGCACCGATGGCGGCCTCACCTGGACCACCAACCAAGGTGTGCTCAATCCCCTCGCGGTCAATGGGACCAATGGAGCCCGCTATCCAAGTGTTGCGATTTACAATCCAGCTGGGAATACCGTCGCCACCAACGCCTACCTCGGCTATTATGCGCCGACGGTGGCTGCTGCCTTCAACGGTACGGTCTCAGGCGTGCGCCGCCTCAATGGCGCAGGGAATACCGAAACCTACAATCAGCCTACCGCCACGCAGACTTTGATCCCAAGGTCCATGGTCAAGGGTGCCCCGGGTGTTTTCTGGGCGATCGACAACGTCTATAATGGCACGGTAGTCACAGGCTACCGTGTGCTCAAAGGCACTTGGAATGGCAGCACAGACATCGTCTGGGCTGTGAATACCACGATCAATCCGACTTTCAACACGACATTTGATGCTACGGTCAAGACTTCTGACTATGCGATCGCATTTGACCCTACGGGCAACACCGGCTGGATTTGCATGAACACCCATGTGACGCCTGGGCCGACCCCCTTCGCCTATTACCCAGTCTTCTACAAAACCACCAATGGTGGCACGAACTGGACTGGCCCGATCACGGTCGATCTGAACCAATATCCCTGTATCAGCGCCAATATCACGACTGGCAATACGGCTACGGTCGCTTTTGACCTAGACCTCACGGTGGATGTGAATGGCAATCCCCACGCTTTCTGTGCCGTGGGCAACGGCGACAATGCCTATGCAATCTTCTTGGGTGCCTGGCATGCCATGGTCGATGTCACCATGGCCGATGGCGTCTGGAATCCCGTGATCGTGCGCAATGCATACCGCGGACGTGGCACTTGGGGCACGGCCCCTAATACAGTGAATTTGGATCTTGAGCCCCAGGTCGCCCGCTCGGCCGATGGCACCAAGATTTTTTATACTTGGGCAGATGCAGACTCCTCTGTCATACTCGCCACTGCCAATCAATCGCCCAATCTCTATGCCAAGGCCTATGATGTGGTGCAGCGCAAGTGGACCAACTCCTACAACATGACGGCTTGCAACGTGACTTGGGCTGGCAAGATCCTCTTTGCCAAGATGGCTGAAACTGTGCTCAGCAATACAGGCAACTACAAGCTGCCCGTCGTGTTTGCAGAACTCGGAGCCAACAGTGACCCGATCAATCCCGCCAACTTTCACTATTTGGACAGCATCTGGTTCTCACCGAGCGATTTCATCAACAACCAATGCGTGGCCGCGGTGAGCATCTCGCCACTTGACACGATCATCGCCTGTGGCAGTGCGACTTTGGATGCGGGGCCTGGCGCGCAGACCTATGCATGGAGCACAGGCGCAGCGACCCAGGCCATCACGGTCACCACTTCGGGCAACTACTCGGTGGGCATCACCAATGGCTGCTGCACGGGCAGCGATGCCGTGTATGTGAGGATGATCAGCGCACCCGGTGCTGCCTACACCTCCTCGATGGCTGGCTTCACAGGCACCTTTACCAATCTCTCGACGGGGCAATTGGCGACCTACACCTGGGATTTTGGCGACGGTAGCTTCAGCAACCTTCAAAATCCGATGCATACCTACACCAATCCAGGCAATTACACCGTCTGCCTCACAGTGACCAATGCCTGTGGCTCCGACAGTACTTGCACGACGGTGAGCGCAAGTTGCGCTGCCGCCACTGCCGCATTCTCCTCCAACACTGCATTGTTGACTGCAACTTTTAGCGACCTTACGGCTGGCAACCCCAGCACATGGGCATGGACATTTGGCGACGGCAACAGCAGCAGCCTTCAAAATCCGACACATACCTATACGGCGGGTGGTACCTATCAAGTGTGCTTGACGATCACCGACTCTTGCGGGTCAGACTCGACCTGCCACACTGTGACGGTGTGTGCATTGCCGGTGGCAGCCTTCAACGCCAACAATGTGAGCCTCGGTTTGGTCGATTTCACCGATCAGAGCACAGGCGGCACAAGCTGGCTTTGGACATTTGGAGATGGTGGCACGAGCACGTTGCAAAACCCATCCCATACCTATACCGTCAATGGCACTTACCAAGTCTGTCTCACGGTGATCGATGCCTGTGGCACAGACTCGACCTGCGCCTCGGTGACCGTGATTGTGATCGGCTTGAGCGACGGCATGCGTGGCCTCTGGTCGGTCTCCCCCAACCCTGCAAATGATTTACTCGTGCTCGCAGCGCAGAATGCTCCCGCAGGTGCCTTGCGCCTACGCCTTATGAACACCCTCGGCCAACTTCTCACGGAGCGCACCCTTGCACACCAAGGTGGCTACCTTCAAGAGCGATTGGATGTGAATGCACTTCCCAAGGGAATCTATTACCTGGAGGTGCGTGGCGAGGCCGGCAGCTTTGTGGCCAAGGTCATCAAAGAATAGGCGGCTACTCAAAATACTTCACAGACGGCAGACCCCTCAGGTCTGCCGACTGTGTTTCGGGCGCTCGGCATGGGCGGTAACTCTAGGGTGAAAGTCCCGAATGCGCCCTGCTAGTGGGAAGCATTAGCCCAAGGCGAGGAAGTTTATCGCGAAGCTCTTATAAATATTTTTTGAGAATGGGGCAATCATTAACAAATGCAACAGAGCAATCGCATGAAAAATTGACTTCAATACTAAACAGTTGAAAGAAAGTGGTTGAGAACAGGCCTTTTGCTGAATTTTCGGTACTCTAGCTTGGCTTCCAAAAAGATATGAAAGCCAAAGACGTCCCTTCTCCTCTTGATCTATACTTTCTGAGATCATTTTCTTGACGATAGCTGCGGTGGTTTCGGGTGCCAACACTTGGGTCGAGGTCGAGACTTTCGGCGAGCAAAAGCTGGATTGGCTTCGGGAGGGACCCAAGCGGAATCCCCTCGCACGACACCCTTGGGCGTGTGTTTGCGCTGAAGGATCCAGACAAATTGGAGGATAGCTTCGAGCGCTGGATAGGCGACCTTGCCAAGATCGTCGGGGGGAGGTGATCTCCATCGACGGCAAAACCTTGCGTGGTTCCTACGACAAGTATTCCAAGAAGGCCGCCATCCATATTGTGAGCGCCTGGGCCGGGTCAAAGACAAACCACACAGGGCGCCAATAGAAAGTTCAATGTATTCTCTCTCCAGCGTAGGCTGCAAGGCGATTGCAAGAATAACTCTAGGTCTATGGGCTGTTTTTTGCGCTTGGTGATCTGGTCTTGGTGGCTGAAACTTCGGCTGAGCTACCTGCGCCATGGGGGCTGCATGCGGGTGACATACGGGTTCTCAATGGCAGGTGGTGGGAGGCAGCGCGGAGATGTCGCGAAGATGTCGCGGAGATGGTACGGAGTTACTTGGTTGGGGCTTGGCGTATGGTGCTGTTTTTCAGCGCATTAAATTGGGGGCAATTTTGTGTTTTTTGCGACGGTTTTGACACAGGATGTCAAGAATTTTAGGGTGAAGGCGAATTTTAGGACTTGAACCAAGATCGGAAATTCTTGTGGAATTTGGAAGGGGTATGGGATTTTTGTCTAGACTAAAAACGCAGAAGCTCACACGGCAACATGAAGCTTGCGAATGTCGCGTTCTGGCCCAAGAGGCCGCAAATCGGTTTTCATGCGAATGCCCTTACAATTGCAAAGCAATCGTTGGAAAAAAAACTCGTCTTTTCTCCTCTAGCCTGGAAATTTATTTTGTATTTAGGCTAAATTGATTATATTTAGTTTTGTCTATCAGGGATTCAATCAGGTTTATTTTGATAGGGTTGATGGTGGAATTTGTCGTTTTCAAATATGATCCAACTTACAATGACTTCAAAACTTGTATATCGAACAATTTCATTTCTTTTCGGGGTACTATCGTTGCTAGGCTATCGTTTGTACGGGCAGTGTGTTTCCATAAGTTGTCCATCTAGCAGTGTCATTGGCCTAGATTCTGGTCAATGCGGGGCAGTCGTGAATTATGTTACCCCAATTGGGGCGTATATATGTGGCTCCCCGATCACCACTGTCTTTCAATATACTGGCTTGACTCAGACCTATACGGTTCCATTAGGTGTGACTATGCTGCACATGGAAGCCTTTGGTGCTCAAGGTGGCACAGTTACATTTATCTGCCCGGGAATTGGGGGATTGGGTGCGCGGATGACGGGTGATTTCACAGTAACCCCAGGCGAAGTTCTCGTCTATCGGGTAGGTAGGCAAGGCCGCAGCAATGATGAAGATGCTGGCGGGGGTGGCGGTACTTTTGTGGTTCGGGGTGGCGTGCCATTGCTTATCGCAGGAGGAGGAGGGGGTGGGACGAATGACGCGGGCAACTGTGGAAGCAATCGCAATGGGCGAGATGGCTCAGTTTTAGGGTGGGGTACTGCAAGTGCAAATGGTTTGGTCTCTGGTGGCGTAAATGGCAACGGAGGAGGTGCAAGCGGTGGTCGCGGCGGAGGGGGAGGCGGCTTTTTTACCGATGGCGTATCTGGATCAGGTTCCACCTCCAATAGCGGTGGAAGGTCTTTCCTTAATGGGAGTTTTGGTGGCGTGGGTACCAATTTGGACAATGGCGGTTATGGCGGTGGCGGTGCTGGAAACAACACTACCAGCTTTTTTGGAGGCAATGGTGGTGGAGGTGGCGGTTATTCTGGAGGTGGCACGAGTGGGTCAGCACCCTATTCTGGAGGAGGTGGTGGTGGATCCTACAATATAGGAACCAATCAGTCCAATTCTTCTGGCTTTCAATCATCCAATGGCCGACTTGCCATTACACATTATACGCTAGGACCGCCCAATTACACTTCGATGCATCAAGGGCTTCCAAGCGGCTCCACTTTTCCTCTTGGCACTACCACGGTGACTTATTTCGTCTCAGATAGCATTGGGAGCACGGATTCCTGCAGTTTCTCTGTCACTGTTGAGGATCATTCACCACCTACAATTACCTGCCCCAACGACATTGACACCAGCATTACACAGATAGGCTGTACAGCGATTGTCAATTTTTCCCCGCCTACGGTTTACGATGCGTGCCCTCCGGTCTCTTTGACATTGATGAGTGGTCTTTCAAGTGGCTCGTCCTTCCCATTAGGCACAAATACTGTGAGCTACATGGCATCGGATAGCGTTGGAAACGTCAGCTCTTGTAGCTTTCATATCACTGTCAATACAGATTCGAGTTCACAGAATCATACAGTCTGTGCTGGAGACACATTGCATATTTACGACCTACACCTTCACTTGACAGGGACATATCTGGATACCCTTCCAAATATCTATGGCTGTGATTCGGTGATTATAATATTCCTGACCGTCTTGCCTCCACCTGTTGTCAGTACCGCAGTAGTTGGCAATGTTATTTTTGCAGGCGTGCTAGGAGCTATTTCTTACCAATGGATCGACTGCGGAAATGGAAATGCATTGATTCCGGGGGCCACAACGAGTCAATACACCACAACCCAGGGAGGAAGCTATGCCGTGATGATCATAACGCAAGATGGATGCACAGCTACTTCAATGTGTGCTACGCTCGTTGGCAAAGATGAAGCAGCTGAGCTTGGATTTGAGATTTTCCCCAATCCCACCTTAGGTAAACTCGCTATTCGTTTCAGTGAGATTGTTGATGTCCTTCGGCTTGAGGTCATAGATTTGACCGGACGCAGCGTCTTAGGGCAAGACTTTCGTGATCAACAAGTGGTATCGCTAGATTTAGGCGACTTACAATTCGGAACTTATTTTTTGCGCGCCACTACAAATGTTGGAACTATTGTACGCAGGTTTGCCAAGTTGAATTGATATGTAGGTGGGTGTCCCATAAAATGTAGTAGCTCCACTCATTACTGTTTCTATTTTCGCCTACTAGATAGGGGCTAGCCCCTCACAATTCATCGATCCGAATGGCTACTTGCTGCGAATGCCGCAAAAATCCATCGAATTTCGTTGCAACCCGATTGCGGACTTCGTAATTTTCCGACCTGTTTCTTCAGAATCTAGCTGGAAAATTCCACAATGCCTGCAGGTGATTTCCCTATCGTTGGTATCTTCGACCTCTTACAGAAGGTTGAAGACTTTCCATTTCCACCCTTTTTCGGGCTTTATCCATGAGTGAACATACCTCGCATTCACAACGGGTGACCGCTGGCACATTGTTGGTGACCTTGGGCATCATCTATGGCGACATCGGCACCTCTCCCCTGTATGTGATGAAGGCCATTGTAGGCGATGGCCCGATCGATCCCACCGTGGTACTGGGAGGACTAAGTTGTGTCTTTTGGACGATCACCCTGCTCACGACGATCAAATATGTTGTTCTCACGCTGAATGCAGACAACAAAGGTGAGGGCGGCATCTTTTCGCTTTATGCCTTGGTGAGACGCATGAAGGTGAAGTGGCTGATCATCCCAGCGATTCTTGGAGGTTGCACGCTCCTCGCAGACGGGATCATTACGCCACCCATCTCTGTATCCTCTGCGATCGAAGGCCTGAGTATTTTGCGCGACGACATTCCCACCGTCCCCATCATCCTCGGCATATTGACGGCGCTGTTTATCATTCAGCAATTTGGGACCAAGGTTGTCGGAAGGTTTTTTGGGCCCGTCATGCTGATTTGGTTTGGAATGCTCGCCTTTTGGGGCACGACGGCACTGAGCCAGGACTTTACCGTCTTGCGTGCACTCAGTCCCACCTATGCATTCGACCTGCTCGCAAACCACGAAGGAGGCTTTTTTTTACTGGGTGCAGTCTTCCTTTGTTCGACCGGCGCCGAGGCCCTCTACAGCGACCTTGGGCATTGTGGCAAACGCAACGTAAGAATTTCTTGGGGATTTGTGAAGATCAGCCTGTTGCTCAACTACTTTGGTCAAGGGGCCTTTTTGCTGGGTCACCAGGGCGAGACGTTGAAGCAGCTCAATCTCGTGCTCAACCCCAATCAATCACTGGTAGGGCTCAAGCCGATCAATCCTTTCTTTGCGATGATGCCTGATTGGTTTTTGGTGCCAGGCGTGATCATTGCAACACTGGCGGCCATCGTGGCAAGCCAAGCCTTGATATCGGGCTCATTTACGCTGATCAACGAGGCCATTCGCCTCAACTTTTGGCCCAAGGTGAAGATTCGCTACCCGAGCGAACAAAAAGGGCAATTGTTTGTGCCATCAGTGAATTGGTTGCTGTGGGCAGGCTGTATTGCAATCGTCCTGTTTTTTCAAGAAAGTTCGGCCATGGAGGCGGCTTATGGGTTGGCAATCGTACTTACGATGCTCATGACCACGACCTTGCTCGCCTTTTACATGCGGCGCAAGCGCTATCCCACCATCTTGATCGCGGTCATCGTCTGTTTTTTCATGTTGCTAGAGGGCTCATTTCTGGCGGCCAACTTGGAGAAGTTTGCGCATGGCGGTTACGTCACATTGCTTGTTGCCGCCATCCTATTTACCATCATGACCGCTTGGTACTATGGCAAGCGCGTCGCGCATCAATTTACCGAGTCTGAGGAGATCGACAATTACAAAGACACCCTCGTGCGCCTGAGCCACGACGAAACGATCCCGCGCTATGCAACCAACTTGGTGTTTCTCACCAATGTGGGGCAGTGGAATATGATCGAGAGCAAGGTCTTGTACTCGATCGTGAAGCGGCAGCCCAAGCGGGCAGACATCTATTGGTTTTTGCACATCCACGTCGTGGACGAGCCTTACCGCATGGACTATAAGGTGCGCATCATTGCCCCGAATGACATCGTGAGGATCGATTTTTACCTCGGTTTTCGCATCGACCCACGCATCAACCTCTTTTTCAGAAAGGTCGTGGAAAATATGGTCGCGCGTGGCGAGGTCGATATCCGCAGCAAGTATGCCTCCTTGCAAGACAACAATCTGATGGGCGACTTTAAGTTTGTCTTGATCGAGAAGTACTTGAGCGGGGACAATGACCTGAAGTTCTTTGAGCGGTTTGCGCTGCGTGGCTACTTTCTGCTGAAGAAGCTGAGCCTCTCGCCCGAGAAAGCATACGGCTTGGAAACGAGCAGTGTCTTTGTCGAGAAATTCCCGCTGATCGTAAAACCAGTTGCCGGGCTAAACCTGCGCCGCATCGAGGACACCTCGCCGCACCACGATACCACGCCACCTCTGGATTTGAAAAAGCCATCCTGAAATGCTGGTACGAGCGGCTGGATTTCTGAACTATATTTGCGCGAAGGCTAGTCCTTTGCTTCGCCATTCACATATTTACATTCATGAGTGATCATTCTACACACAGCCACAAAGTCACGGCAGCCTCCTTGCTGATGACTTTGGGCATTATTTATGGAGACATCGGCACCTCGCCACTCTATGTCCTCAAGGCCATCGTCGGCGAAGGCAAGATCGATCAAGTCGTCATTTTGGGTGGCCTGAGCTGCGTCTTCTGGACGATCACGCTCCTCACGACGATCAAGTATGTCTTCATTACCCTCAATGCCGACAACAAGGGGGAGGGTGGCATCTTTTCGCTCTATGCCCTCGTGCGCCGCATGAAGGTGAAGTGGCTGATCTTCCCGGCGATATTGGGTGGTTGCACCTTGCTGGCAGATGGCATCATCACCCCTCCGATCTCGGTGGCCTCGGCGGTGGAGGGATTGAGCATCTTGCGCGACGATATCCCGACGATCCCGATCGTCTTGGCGATCTTGACAGCCCTCTTCATGATCCAGCAATTTGGGACCAAGGTCGTGGGCAAATTTTTTGGGCCCGTGATGTTGCTGTGGTTTGGGATGCTGGCCTTTTGGGGCACAGTAGGTCTGAGCCATGACCTCTCGGTCTTGCGGGCACTCAGCCCCACCTACGCCTATGAGATGCTCGCACACCACGAGGGTGGCTTCTTTCTCCTCGGCGCCGTCTTTTTATGCTCGACGGGTGCCGAGGCGCTTTACAGTGACTTGGGCCACTGCGGCAAACAAAACGTGCGCGTTTCTTGGGGATTTGTGAAAGTGAGCCTGTTGCTGAACTACTTCGGGCAAGGAGCATTTTTGCTCAGTCACCAAGGCAAGACCTTGAAGGACCTCAATTTGATGCTCTATCCCGATCAGCCAATCGCAAGCGTCAAGGCAATGAATCCATTCTTTGCGATCATGCCGCAATGGTTTTTGGTGCCTGGCGTGATCATCGCGACCTTGGCAGCCATCGTGGCGAGCCAAGCTCTGATCTCGGGTTCATTCACCCTCATCAACGAGGCCGTGCGCCTCAATTTTTGGCCCAAGGTCAAGATACGCTATCCCAGTGACCTCAAAGGTCAGCTGTTTGTGCCCTCGGTGAATTGGCTGCTTTGGGCGGGCTGCATCGCAGTGGTGCTTTACTTCCAAGAAAGCTCTGCGATGGAGGCGGCTTATGGCTTGGCCATCGTGCTCACCATGCTCATGACCACCACCTTGCTCGCCTTTTACATGCGGCGCAAGCACTACCCCTTGCCATTGGTGGTCGTGATTGTCCTCTTTTTCTTGGCCCTTGAAGGTTCATTCCTTGCAGCCAACCTGGAAAAATTCCCCCATGGTGGATATGTTACCATCATGGTGGCGGCGGTGCTCTTTGCGGTGATGACCATCTGGTACTATGGCAAGCGCGTCGCCGGTCAGTTTACAGAGGCCGACCCAATCGAGAAGTACAAAGACACGCTCATCGCCCTGAGCAATGACATGGCGGTGCCTAAATATGCCACCAACTTGGTCTTCCTCACCAGCGTTGCGCAGCCCGACATGATCGAGTCCAAGGTGTTTTACAGCATTGTAAAACGATTGCCCAAGCGCGCAGATATCTATTGGTTTTTGCACATCCACGTCGTGGACGAACCCTACCGCATGGACTATGATGTGAACATTATCGCTGACAACGACATCGTACGTGTCGATTTTTACCTCGGGTTTCGTGTAGAGCCACGCATCAACCTATTTTTCCGCAAGGTGGTGGAGAATATGGTGCTCAACGACGAAGTCGATATCCGCAGCAAATACACGTCTTTGTCAGACAACAAGCTGGTGGGTGATTTCAGGTTTGTACTGATCGAGAAGTACCTGAGTGGCGACAATGAACTCGGCTTTTTGCCCCGTATGGCCCTGGAGGGCTATTTCCTCCTCAAGAAACTGAGCCTCACTCCTGAGCGGGCCTACGGCTTAGAGACGAGCAGTGTCTTCATCGAGAAGTTTCCCCTTATCGTGAAACCGGTCGGCAACTTCAATCTGAAACGCATGCGGCATCCCCGTACAGGCGAGTACGTCGAGGACATGGAGGCCGGAAAACACTGATCGATCGTTTGAAACTTGTCAAATGCCCCCACGTGAGTGATCTTGCGTGCGGGCATTTGGTTGGTGGGGAGGCATGACGATCTCAAAGGTGGCGATAAGGATGGCCCTACCAACCTATACTTTGGGCGTGATCAAATAATACCCGCAGGTCGTCCAGAAGTTGCGCACCCAGGGAATCGCCGCAATCAAGCCCCATTGATGCCGGGGCTTGAGCTTGAATTTGTATTTGTAGATCGGGTTGATGAGGTACAGAAGCTTGTTGCTGATGCGGTAGTCGGTCGCGCCTACAATGCGCTCAAAACGCTCCAGCGAGATACCTGTGCTGTGTACATCCATCAATTCGTCGATCGTGGCTTGGCCCTCGCCGAAGAGCTTGAGGCAGGCGCGGTACATGCCGCTCGGCAGCAGGTGCAGCCAAGGGGCCTTGCCAAGTTTGGTGCGGCAGATCTGTTGGTGACCTCCAAAGGGCATCTGCCAAGGTGGAAACCCGAAAAAAATCTGGCCACCGGGCTTGAGATAGGTTTTCATGAAACCCATGAGTTTTTGCTGATCGTGGATGTGCTCAATCACATCTTTGAGGATGATCAAGTCAAACTGACCTTGAAATTCCGTCTCGAAAGCAGGGTCGTAAATGTCTTTGGAAATGATGCGGGCTTGGCCCTTGGCGACATAGTCCTTGAGAAACTCTGCCGCCTGCACAGCCCGTGACGCACTCAGCTCGACGCCTACACCCGTGCAACCGCGCTCCAGGAAAGCCAGCAAGACGCCGCCTTCGGCGCAGCCAATCTCCAAGACATGGCAACCTGCCCCGATCGGCATCACCTGCTCCACAAAGGGCAATACAAATTCCGCCGCGTTTTCGCGTTGCATCTGGAAATAGAGCTCCTTGTTGGAATGAAAATGTATCGCCATCGGGCCACAAAGATAGAATGATCGGCCAATATAGAGCAATGTATGATCGATGATCGACAGCAGAGGATGCCTGCATCCATCATTTTCATTGTTTCATTTCCAAAGGTGCCAATGCTTGCTTCATTTTGAGGGCCGTCGCAAACTCGATCGCCAATCGGGTACAGTCTTTGTGCTGATCCAAAAAAGGGCAGTGCCCGAAGTGGTCGGGTTCCAAAATCTCGGCATGGGCAGGTAGGTGCTGCTTGAAAAATTTGTCTTGGTTGGTTTGAAGCGTGTCGGCCTTGCCCCAGATCAACAGCGTCGGTTGTTGTAGCGACTGGACCTCCTCGGGTTGCAGTAGGATGTCTGGTGTGACATTGCTGATGAGCTCGCGCACAGGGTCTTGTAAGAAGCGGTTGCGGAGCACATTCTCGACCATCCGGCGATACCAAGGTGCCTTGGTGACAAGCATGTCGAGAAATCGGGCTGTTTCTGCACGGTTGCTATTGCGAAATTTGCCCTTGAAGACCAGCAATTCACGGAGGCTCATCTGCGCCCCGCCAGGAGAATAGAGTACGATCCCTTGAACCTTTTTTGGGCTGCGGTTGGCGTAGCGGATGGTGGCCAAGCCACCAAGGCTATTGCCGAGGATGATGGCGGGTTCCTTGATCATCTGGTCGAGGCCCGTCGCAAAGGTCTCTAGAATGGGGGCCGATTTCATGCCGCCAAGGGGAGCTTGGCTGCGGCCATGACCTGGCAAATCAGGGATCATGACTCGGCTGAAGTGCTTGCGTAGGGTGCCAAACATCGGCGCGAGGTCGGTCGCATCGCCACTGAGGCCATGCACCACGACCACAGGTGGCAAAGGCCCCTTGCCTGGCGACACATAGTAGTGCTGCCAAGCCCCGCCCGCCTCCACAAATTCGCGGCGGAAACCTTGCAAACGGATGGCGCGGTCGGTTGCACCGGTGATGAATTTGTAGATGCTAAAGGCCATGACTACTCTTAGGGTTCCGAATTTAGAAAGATCTTTGGGTTTTTGAACTGAGCTTTTTCAGATGCTTCAGTTGCGTTTTTTCAGCTTTTGTCTTGCAACAAGGCCGATTCCCCATCATGGCCGTCCCCGATTCCCCGAGCGGTTCTCGTGGCTCAAAAGGGATCACTCCCAAGACACTGAGAAATCCACCGCAAAATGGTCACTTAGGTCGCGGTGTTTTTTGCTCCATCGCTTGTGGATGCTGCACAGCTTGCGGGTCACGTGCTTGGCGGGTTTGGAATTGCTGCGGTAAAAGACGTAGTCGATGATCTCAAACTTGCCATTGCCCCAGTTGCGCATGTCGTTGGGATAGACTTCCTCGGTGCCTTCGACCGCGATTTCGAGTGGGCCGTCCTCGACATCGAGGGCCGTGAGCATATCTTGGTAATCTTGGAGCTTGCTTTTGGAAGTGTTCATGTCGCCACAGACAATCTGCGGCACGTTGGGTTGTTGATGGCGGTCGAGCATGGCCCGCATGTCTTGGTACTGGGCTTGTCGCGTCGATTGCGGGCCAGCCGACTGCAAATGCGTGCCCAAAACCTGGAAGGTCTGCCCCTCGTGTACACCTTGCAAGAGCAATGCACCCTTGCGCGCGAAACAGTCTGCTACGCCATAACATTTGGTAAACTTGATCTCCTCAAGCTGCTGGAGCGGGATTTTGCTCAGCACCCAAATGCCGCTACTGGTCCCAAAGCCGCCATCATTGTTGGCGGGGCCATATTCATAGGGAAAAATGCTGTCGAGTTGCTTGCGGATGATGCGCCTCGCCGCATTCAAAAAAGCTTCTTGAAATACCAATACTTGGTAATCACTTGCCTTTAGTTCTTCAGCGATCACCTGAGCCCGCGTGCGCTTGCCTGTGTGTTGCACAAAGCGCGGGAGCATGAAAATGTTCCAAGAGAGTATGCGCAGGGGCTTGGATGCGGGGCTAGGTGCTGATCGTGCTTGCAACGGCATGGCGACCAGCATGGCCATGAGGAGTACGAGCAACGGCAGGATGATCTTTGAAATAGTTTTAAACATTGAAATTTTATATATTTATATCGTTCATTATCAACAGATCATGGAGATTTTTTTTATAAGTAGCCAATCAATTTCGAAAAAACCGCCGAAATTACCTGTTTCCTAGCATCGTCCAAGTCTATTTTGAGAGATACCAAAGATGATAGACGGGTTGCATGGGTTTTGGATATTTTTGAAACCGTTGTAATTGTTCGTTTATCGGTGCCAAACAATCTATTTGTCGATTGCCTGGGCACAGATTTCTGCGAACCATTCGGTTGGCAAGATGGGTTTGGGCATGGGTGGAGCGAAGAAGTGTTGCAACAACAAACAAGGCCTCAGAAATGAATCTGAGGCCTTGTTTCTATAGACTTTCTTGCTGGCGGCAAGATCGTTTACTGTAGGTTACCACTTGTCAAATGCGACGCGCACTCCTTTGATTTCGCGTAATCGTTTTTCGATGCGGCGGCGTTCAATGTCTGAACCGTTTTTGGTCTGGGCTTCATCTTTGAAATCGCGGGACCTTTCATTTTCTAGCCTCATGATAACCTCCTATTTTATTGTATGAACGAGAAATACCTTACTGGTATAGCATTTACCTAAAGATACGCAGAAATCGATGTTGTGTTGAGGTGCTGTAAGGTTGGGGCCACAATTGATGCCGCAACAAGAAATTCCGATCTTCGAAATACTTAGAAAAGCGTGCCTTGTTTGCCGTATTCGACGCTATTCTCGTGCTCCAGCAGCCATTTTTTTCTCCATAGGCCACCGGCATACCCTGTAAGGTCGCCCGTGCTACCGATCACCCTATGGCAGGGGATGATCACCGCAATCGGATTTTGGCCGTTGGCGGTGCCCACAGCGCGGATTGTTTTGTCATTCCAGCGGGTGAGCGCCACATCTTTGTAGCTACGCAGCGCTCCAAAGGGGATGGCAGTCAGCTCTTCCCTGACCTGCTGCTGAAAGGAGGTGCCAGCGGGTTTCAGTGGGACATCAAATTTGCGGCGGGTGCCTGCGAAGTATTCCTGAAGCTGTTGCCGACAAGCGAGCAGGCACGCCGGGAGGAATTCGCTTTGACCAGGATCGTCATCCAAAAACGTGACCTCGGTGATTGCATGGTCATCGCCTGCGATGCGCAGGTAGCCGAGCGGGGTTGGGAGGGAGGTATGGCTCATTAGACGGGTCAATGACAAGGCGCTAAATTAAAACTTGGAAAGAATCGAACCAGGCTGTTTATGGCCTGCGGTTGTGAAGATGTGCTCACCCAATAAAACATCAGGAAACCATCAACTCCTCAACGCCCACCAATACTTCCACCAGACTTCCCTGGCTGTGATGGTACAGATCCGCCAGCCGCGCCAACCATCCAAGAAGCCCATCCGCAGAAGATACATCTGGCCAAACCGCCAAGTTGGGCTTACTGCAGCTTTCAGCAGCAGGCTCATTTTGGGGCGGCCTCGCAGCTTTGCAGCAGCGAGCGTTGCGTATTTGTGAGCCCTTGCACGGTGCTCGGCGACTGTATAATAGGTGTAATGCAACAAATCCCCTTCCAAGTGCTGTATTGACAGCGCCGCATCGGGCTGCAGCTCCTCGTGCACATAAGCGCCTTCCCACTGGGCATAGCCCTTCGGAAACAAGCGCAGCTTCACATCGGGGTACCATCCGCAATGCCTGATTGGTTCCCCGCAGTAAAATGCAAGTCGGTTGAATTGGTAGGCTGCACCGTCGAGCTTGTCTTTCACATCTAAGAGCGAGGTCCGCAGCTCAGAACCGATGACCTCGTCGGCATCCAACGAAAGAATATAGGGATGTGTGGCCATGTCGTTGCCGAGATTTTTAGTTGCGGCGTATCCAAGCCAATCTTGATCGATCACGCACGCACCATGGGCGCGGCAGATCGATTGCGTGCCATCGGTCGAGTGCCCGTCGAGCACGATCACCTCGTCTGCGATACCCGCAAGCGACACCATGCAGCGGCCGATGTTGCGGGCTTCGTTGTGGGTGATGATGATCGCGGAAATCTTCATAGATAGTTAGCAGTTAGCAGTTAGCAGTTAGCAGTTAGCATTGCATTCACGCAACTTCTAACTGCTAATTGCTAACTGCTACCTATTTCTAAACAACAGTAATCAAGCCATTGCCGGTGAGCATGCGTCCAATGGGTCTAGGTGCGGCGGGTAGGTTGAGCGTGGCGGCGAGTGCTTCAAACGCTTGTGCGTGGGCGGGATCGACTGCGACGAGCAGGCCCCCGCTCGTCTGCGGGTCGGCGAGCAGGTCACGCACCTCGGGTGCGAGTGGCTGCACGCGATGGCCATAGCTGTCCCAATTGCGCTTGGTACCGCCTGGCACACAGCCTTGGGCGATGTAACCCGGCGCCGCTGGAATCTTGGGGATTGCCGCAAAATCAATCTCGGCACTGAGCCCAGCACCCAGGCACATTTCGCTGAGGTGCCCGAGCAGCCCGAAGCCCGTCACGTCGGTCATTGCATGGATGTAATCCAGCTTACCAAAGACGGCGCCCGGCTTGTTGAGGGTGGTCATCAAGGCGACGATCGTCGCCAAGTCGGCATCGCTGAGAAGGCCGCGCTTTTGCGCTGTGCTCATGGCGCCGATCCCTAGCGGCTTGGTGAGATACAGGATGTCGCCCGCCTGTGCGGTGTCATTGCGCTTGAGGTGTACCAACTCCAAAATCCCCGTCGCCGCCAAGCCAAAGATCGGCTCGGGGCTGTCGATGCTATGGCCACCTGCCAAGCTGATGCCTGCCTCGCGGCAAATGGCCCGACTGCCTTCCAGCACGCGGGCAGCGACCTCCTCGGGAATCTTGCCAACAGGCCAACCCAGAATCGCAATGGCCATGAGTGGTGTGCCGCCCATGGCATAGACATCACTGAGGGCATTGGCGCTGGCGATGCGCCCAAAATCGTAAGGATCGTCCACGATCGGCATGAAAAAATCAGTCGTGCTGATGATGCCCATGCCGTTTTCCAAATCATATACCGCAGCATCGTCGCGGCTGTCGTTGCCGACAATGAGCCTTGCGTCGGGCATGGCAGGAATCGCCGAATGCAAAATCTTATCCAGAACGGCGGGTGCAATTTTGCAGCCACAACCTGCCCCGTGGCTAAATTGCGTAAGCTTTATCGTACTTGTCAACATCTCAATTTCCTACATGGTGTGAAAAAGTGGACAAACTCCACTTACAAAGTTACAGATTGATTGGTATTTTGAACACTCCAAAGATCACCAATAAAGCTATGAGTGCCATCATCGTCAGGTTTCAATTCACCGATTTCAAAGCCAATGAGCTCGTGGATTTCCTCAAGTCACGCTATGGCGGTGCCCTCAATTACATTGCCGAAGGCACCATTTTGATCGATACCTTGGACAAAGCCGATGACTTATTTCGCGACTTGCAGCCCCTCTTTACCTTTGACGACAAGCTGTTTGTCGGCGAATTGAAAGAATACCGCTCCCTGCACAAAGTGAGCCGCAGCCGTCCGTCGATCCACAAGTTGGCGATGTAGGCTGGCCTTCCGATGCTTTTTTGCAGTAAATCGAATCGTTCAAATTCAGCAACGGTTCCTTCGCCCGCTCCGATGCCTTCGGGACATGGCCCCAAAATAGGTTTGCCGTCACCATTCACATTGGTGAGTGCGCCGATGAATCGATGATTTCTTGTGACTGCTGAATTTAGCATCGCGAAACACGATCGTCGTGTACCCACGGCAACACATTTAACATGACGCATTGGAGGAAGGGCAAGTGGGAGAGGCCGCGCTTACCGCAACTTCACGACCATCTTCATTCCCCAAAAACCATCGGCTTGAAGCTCCAAGAAATAACTGCCATCCGACAGACCTTGGAGAGAAAAGGCCGTCGTCGTTTCAAGTCTTTCAAAGGCGAGCGTGCGCACAGCCTTGCCGCTGATGTCATACAAAACGAATTTCCCTGGCGACGCCAGGGGCTGCGCCAATTGGATATGGAGTATGTCTTGGGCGGGAACAGGATAGACAGCAAAACGGGTGGAGGTTGCAAAGTCTGCAATCCCTACCAAGCTCAGAGGCCCAGCAGTTCCTAGGCAACCCAAGCTATCGGTCACCTGCACGGTGTAATTCCCTGAGGCCATGATCGTAGCGCAGGCATTCGTCGCTCCGGGGATCGGGGTGCCATTCAGCAGCCACTGATAGGTCGCGTAGTTGCCTGTGCAAACCTGGTTGCCGACCTGATTGATGGTCGGCACGGGCAAGGATGCAAACGTGACAAAGACTGAGTCGCGTGCGCTACATCCGACCGCTGCAGTCACTTGGACCCAGTACCATCCTGTATTCGTCACTTGCAAGGTCTGGCCAGTTGCGCCAGTGGACCATGTGTAACTATTCGCGGCCGTCGCGGTCAAGGTTGCGACATCTCCCATGCAAGGATTGGATGGATTCAGGACCGTAGAGCCTGTGATCAGCGGCGAATTCACTGTAACTGTAAAGCTGCAAGCGCTGGAATTGCCTGCGCTGTCGGTCGCTGTATAGGTGACAACTGTATTTCCAATGGGAAATGGATCCCCAGATGCATGGCTCCCGACCAAAGTCGCGCCGCAATTATCGGTTGCGGTTACGGCGGCCCAAAAGGCCGCAGGATTGCAATCGAGTCCCGATGGAGAAAATGAAAAAGAGCTGGGGCAAATGATAAATGGATCCATAAGATCGATGCGCGTCACGGCAAAAGCGCAGCTTGCGGTATTGCCAGTGCCATCGGTCGCGGTCAATATGATGGTGGTGGTGCCGGCTCCGCTCAGTATGGCGCCAGCGACGGGCGACTGGCTCGCTGTTGGAGCTGGACTGCAATTGTCGGCAAGGGTGGCTAGGCTCAGGTAATTGGGGAGGATGGCTTGGCAGGTATTGCCCAAGGTGAGGGTCGCGTTGGGCGGGCAGGTCAAGGTTGGCGCGATGTTGTCTGTCGTCATGACGGTGAATGTGCATGTGCCAGCATTGCTGGAGGCATCGGTCGCTGAGAGAGTGATCGTTTGGCTGCTAATGCCATTGATGACCGTGCCGGCTATCGGCGATTGAGTGGCGGTGAGGGCTGATGTGCAATTGTCGGTGATGGTGGCCGTTGCCGCATAATTGGGGAGGATGGCTTGGCAGGTATTGCCCAAGGTGAGGGTCGCGTTGGGCGGGCAGGTGATGGTTGGCGCGATGTTGTCTGTCGTCATGACGGTGAATGTGCATGTGCCAGCATTGCTGGAGGCATCGGTCGCCGTGAGCGTGATTGCATGCAGACCTACTCCTGAAACGGAACTGCCCTGCAAAGGCGACTGAGCGATCGTCGGGACAGTGGTGCAATTGTCGGCTGCATTGGCCGATGTTCTGAAATCGGGCAGTATGGCCTGGCAGGTTGCATTGAGGGCAAGGTTCACGTTGGGCGGGCAAGCCACCGTCGGTGCAGATGCATCGACGCGCGTCACCGCAACCGCGCAGCTTGCGGTATTGCCAGTGCCGTCGGTCGCGGTCAATGTGACAGTGGTGGTGCCGGCTCCGCTCAGTAAGGCGCCAGCGACGGGCGACTGGCTCGCTGTGGGAGCTGGACTGCAATTGTCGGCAAGGGTCGCTAGGCTCAGGTAATTGGGGAGGATGGCTTGGCAGCTGGCATTGAGGGTGAGGGTCGCATTGGGCGGGCAGGTGATGGTAGGCGGCGTGGTCTCCACGGTGGTGACGGTGAATGTGCAGGTACCGACATTGCTGGAGGCATCGGTCGCCGAAAGGGTGATGACGTGCAAGCCGACTGTGCTGAAAACCGTGCCAGCTACAGGCGATTGCGTGCGCAAAGAGATGCCTGAGCAATTATCTCTTGTGATGGCCAAATTGGAATAATTCAACAATGTGGCTTGGCAGTTCGCATTCAAGGAGATGGTCGCATTCGGTGGGCAGGTAATGCGCGGCGGTCGTCGGTCAACACAGCTTTCTAGAAAGTAGCAGTTCGATGTGTTACCACTGGCATCTGTAGCGGTCAGGTAGATGCCTCCAGACGCTACCCCAGTGATGATGGTGCCAGGAGCAGGGTTTTGGCTCACGGTCGGGGTGCTCGTACAATTGTCTGCAACCACTGCCAAGGCGCGAGAATCAACGATTGTATATTGGCAATTGCTGTCCAGCTCCACTGTGTCATTGGCTGGACACACGATGGTGGGCATGGTGAGATCGACCTTGGACACGCTAAAGGTGCAATTTTGCTGGCTTCCCAAATTGTCGGTGGCTGTGAGCGTAATCGTCTGCATGCCTGTACCATTCAGCACCGCACCCGCAGCTGGAACTTGGGCAATGGTATATGTGAACGGCAGGCACCCGTAAGAGACTACTGCCGTAGCTGCGTAATCGGGAAGCAAAGTCGTGCAGTTGGGTCCAACTACCAAGGTCTGGTTTGTGGGACAAACGATTTGGGCAGCATTGGCATTGGTTCTTGAAAGGGTAAAGTTGCAAGTCGCTGTGTTTCCAGCGCCATCAACTGCGGTGAGTGTGATCGTTTGGATTCCCGGGCCACTGTATATGCTGCCCTGCAAAGGTGACTGTAATATCGTCGGCACGGCTGTGCAATTGTCGGTCGCTACCGCCAGCGATGCAAAACTGGGCATTATCAATTCGCATTGTGCGTTCAGAGGCAGAGACTGGTTGGCGGGGCAGGTGATCGTGGGAGGAATGATCTCAGCAGTTGCGATCGCAAAGGTGCAAGAGTCAATGTTGCCATGGCTGTCGATACCCAAAAGCCGCACGTTCGACGTGCCAATGAACGTCGTCCCTGCCGAAGGATGCTGGGCAAAAATGGTCGGGTTGGGATCGCAGTTGTCCGTGATGGTTCCCATCGAAACATAATCCCCCAAGATGCCATTGCAGCCAGAACTTGCAGGAATGGAAAACGAAAATGGGCAGGTGACCCTAGGCCCTGAAAGATCGACGACGGTAGCCAAAAAGGTACAAGTGGAACCTGAAAAAAGGCTGCCAATCGCAAAAATCTGAACAGTGAGGTTCGAACCCAAGTTGCCTAAATTTGTCCCTACTGGAGGAATTTGGCTGAGCGCAGGGTTGAAGGGGACGCGGCAATTGGGGTGGATCGTAGCCAAGGAGCGGTAGTCTGGCAATGTGCCCATGCAATTTGGACCCGCTGCAATTTGTTGGTTGGGTGGGCAGGTCACTTGCACGCTCTGACCATTGCTAGAAACGAAACTCACCATCATGTCAAGGTCAGGATAGCATCCTCCCAGAGGATTGCCATTCCCTTCGATTCCAAATACACGGATGGAATCTGGCAAGGAGCTCGTCCTGAAGGTAAAGAAATAGGGTGTGGACGTTGCTGGCCCACATGCCGGAAGGGAAGTGATACATGCAAATGGTGTCACTGAGCAAGGAAGCACATATCCAAAGTATCCTGGATCGATGTAGGCCACATTCCCTTGGGTTGAATAATAGGGGTCTGGACCAAGGTTGGTGCCCGGCATGGTACATCCTGTGTAGGCACCTGTGACCTGGCTAGGGGAAAACGAATTCACTGTAAATGGCAAGCAGGCAGCATTGAATCCGAAAAAGAAAGAGTAGGTAGATCCGCTACCGCCAGACACGACGCCCGTCCGTCCGCTGCCTACGTTCAGCCGCAGTTGGATGATCCATTCGCTCGCATTGCCATCGTAGGAATAGCTCTGGATCGTGAGGCCAGAGTTGTGACAAGCCATTAAATAGGTCGGTAGGGTCAGCAGAAGGATACTTGCGATTTGCTGGCAAAAACGGATCAATGGATTCATATTGGTAAGTCTATGGCGCACGTACAACATTTGTCTTTCAGCTTGAAGGTCATAGGGAAAAGTCACAATTCCAAATAACGAACGAATTTTCAAAGGCTTACACATTCAAGAAAGTCAGTCCAAGCCACCAAATTTTCCGTAATTTTCTTCCCCAGAATCCAAAACTGCATGTGCAAGGCGGCTCATTTGTGGTCCTCTCCTCAACGAATGCAAGCCTACTTGCTCGCCTTTTTGTGCCTATGCCTCACGTTTCCAACGGCCCTGCACGCGCAAACCCCCACCCCCGAAATCGTCCCTCCGCAACTTCGAGGCCGATTGATCGATCGCCGCTCGGGTGAGCCGCTTTCCTTTGTGTCCATTGCGGTGGGCGCACTCGATTTGCAGGAGCAATCCGATTTGGATGGCCGCTTTGCAATGGTGATGCCCCATGCGATGGCAGGCGATACCCTGACCCTCACAGTGTCACGGCCACAGATGGAGCCAAGCAAAGTGCGCATTCACCTCGCGACAGGCACCCGCGACACGCAGGTGACGATCGCCTTGGATTTGGGAGACGTAGCCACGGTCATGCGTCCACCCAATCATTGCGGCTGTGTACTTCCCGATCAGTTGCCGATCGACCTCAGTCAGCTCATCATCCAATCCCCCAAGGTGAACTATCTATCCGCTCCCAACGTCGCACCCAACAGCACTGGTTGGCATAGCGACTCAGAATGACTCCCTATGCCACGCAAAAAACACATCCAACTCAGCAGCTGCTATCTGCACTGCCGAGCATGCTGTAACCCAAATCCATTCTCTCCGACATGAAGCACGCGCTACACATTTTTTTTCTCCTCGCATTCACCTTTTCAATGCTCCAGTCACAGACCTGCGATTTGGTGAAGGCCATCCGCAACGCTGAGCCTGTGCAAGTGCAGGCTTGCATCGACGCCAAGGCCGACCTCGCGGTGCGTGATGCCAATGCACGCACGCCTTTGTTGCTGGCCGTGACAGCCGAAGGCGGCACTGTCGTGCCCGAGCGCCAAAAAAAGATCGTTGCAGCGCTGCTCGCAGCGGGCGCAGATGTGAATGCCGCCGATGCCAAGGGCTATACCTCCCTTCATTACGCCGCCTATCAAGGGACATTTGACTTGGTGGCATCGCTGCTGGCAAAAGGCGCTGACCTCGCTGCCAAAAACCTCACCGAGGAGACGCCGCTGTTGCTCGCTGCACGCGGCCCCCTCATGGACAATGGCCGTCTCAAAACCTTTGAATTGTTGCTTGCCGCCCACGCAGATGTGCGCGCCGCAGACGCAGAGGGCCGCACGGCCCTGCACCTGCTCTGTGCACACAAGCCACGCCTAGAGTCGCCCCAGGCCGCCGACGAAATGATCGGCAGCCTTTGCCAAAAACTCGAAGCCCTGGGGGCAGCCATCAAAATTGAAGACACCGCAGGCAACACGCCCTTTAGCAATGCGCTGCGTGCAGGGCATGCACAGACGGCACTTTGGTTGCTCGACAAGGGTGCCTCTGCGATCCCCGCCGTGCTGACCGACTTCTCGGCCCTGCACATCGCCACCGAACGTGGACAAATACCGCTCATCGATCGCCTGCTCAAGGCTGGCATCGACATCAACCAGTCCACGGCCACCAAGCGCCAAGCCGAGGGAATGGCCTATTTTTACCCCAAAGGCAGCACCCCGCTCGACATCGCCCGCATCGCCGCGCATGAGACCAAAGACCCGACCCAGCAAAAAGCTTGGAAAAACCTGGCCACCAACCTCCATCAACGCGGCGGCATTTCCAAGACCTATGAGGAATATGTAAAAGGCTTCACAGTCCTCAAAGGCGACAGCAAGCCAGGCAGCTCCAAAATTGCACCGAGGCGGTGAGCCGTTCGTTGGGCCTCCCCACAACTATCGGGCAGGCCCGACGAACGGCATGCATAGATTTTCGACGATGCTGGCCAACCTAGGAATGCGCGACCTGTGTCCGTTCGTCGGCCCCATCCAGGAGTTGTG
>JANORP010000478.1:0-30087 GCA_031415375.1 Bacteroidota bacterium
TTCGTAGGCCCAAGGGTTTGCCGCCAGCTTCCTTCAGATTCCGCCTCGCGGCGGACACCCTTGCTATTGGCTAATGCTTCCCACTATCAGGGCGCATTCGGGACTTTCACCCTAGAGTAGCCGCCCATGCTGGGCGCACAACAAGAAAGGGCCACACTTGCGTGCGGCCCTTCCCAATTTTGGAGCGCCGATCGGCGCATTCAATCAATATCATTGGCAAGGCTTGCTACCGCAGGCACCCAAGTAGCTGCCGGGCTTGCCGCTGGTGCTGCTTCCGCAAACACCGTCGATGTACATGTGAAGGTCGTCGGACTCGACGCACACGGTCGATGCACCGTTAGGGCATCCTGGTGGCACGTCGCACACCCTTACGCCAGGCACCTGCGTGGATCCTCCACATACGGTTGTTTCAGTCGTGAACCCGGCCACAGCGCCTGAGCCGTTCATGCGCACGCGCAGCTGGGTCACGTTGGTGGTGTTGAGGGTCATCGTCACCACGCCGTTGTCGCCCGTGGCAGGGATGGGGATCGTCACTACGCTACCGTTTGAGCGGGTGAGGCGAATCGTGCTGCCTGTCCCATCAAAGTCCACCAGCTTGATGGAGGTCACCTTGCGAGGTGATGCGAAGTTGAAATTGAGCGAGCCACCACTGCCATTGTCATCGGGAGCGCCTGAGTTTTCCTGGATGATGATGAGCTTGCCAAGGGCCGTGTTGTTGCTGGTGGAGCCACCTGCACCGATGCCTGGGCCACCAAATGCTTGGTTGGGAGTGCCGAGGTCGGTGTCGCCGCCGGTAGGAGCGGCGCTGTTGAAGATCCAAGCCTGATTGATGCCACCGTTGGCGGTCACGGAGCTTACACCCTGAGCAGACAATTGGTTGGTGATGCGCTGGCCACCGTTGAAGGAGCCAAAGGACACCGCCTGCGTGACCTGTGAAGACGAGTTGACGGTGAGCAAGCAGGCTACGTCGATCACGTTCACGTTGTAGCTGGTGGTACGGATGTCGCAAGCGCCTTTTTTCACGGTGACGGTGTAGGCCGTGGTGGTTGCTGGGGATACACTGATGCTACGTGTGGTAGCGCCGTTGCTCCAAAGGTAAGTAGCAGCTGCGCCTGCACCAGTTGAGTCGGCTGTCAGTGTTTTGGTGTCCATGGTGTTGCCGGAGCAAGTGATCCCTTTGTACACTGCCTCGCACACCGTGTTGGTGATGACATTGGGGCATACCGGGGGTGGTGGAGCGATACAATTTGCCGGCGTGAAGCGCAGTGCGTATTCGTTGTTGGATGCAAATGGGCTGCTGGTGTTGGCATAGTTTTCATTGATCATCCAAAGGGTGGTACGCGTGGGCTCATTGGGGGCGCCATTGAGTTTCAAGCGCAAAACCGTCATGCGGCAAGCCATGTCGAAGGAGCCTGGTGCGAGGCTATCGACGGGAATGGCGATTTTCCACTGGTTACGCGCAGGGTTGACTGATTGCGCCTTCCAGTCTGTGCCAGTCATGTCTGGCAAGCCTGTATTTTGATCGATGGTAATACCATTGTTAACCACAAATGCCCAGTTGGTGAAATCGCACATCCAGCCAGTGGTCAGGGAGAAATCCACATCCAGCCAGTGCTCGGGAGCAGGGACCGGCAGGTTCAAGCCTGTATAGCCGCTGTACATGACAAGGCTGCCCCACTTTTGTTGTGGGCCGTTGCAAGTCACCAAAACGCCACCTGCGCCGATACACTTGTCCACGTCGAAGCTTCCTGCTGTATTTCTGAAAAAGACAGGACTTGTGGATAGGCAAATCGAATCCATCGCAGTGTGCGAGGCGTCAAATGCTCCCGCGACGCTTTTGCCGCCTTTTGAACCGGAGGGGTCCACGTTCTCAGGCTGACAACCAAAAAGCACCAAGCCCATGGCCAGTACCGCAATCATTGATCTCTTAAAATTTTTCATGCTCTCGAACCTTAATTTTTGTTGACTGAAAAACCACGACCAGTGCCTCGTGCATCCGATCATGTACCAAAGATAGAAAGTGGAAATTTACTATGCAAGATTTTTGTGTGTTTTGTAGTTTTTTTCTTTCTCTGCAAGCCAATCCATCCTCCGCACATCAGTGGCGCGAGAACGCCTTTCCTCACAATACACGGTGGTCACGATAAAGCAGCAATTTTCATTGGTCGGGCTTAGGAAGGGGCTGGAATTTGTAACAATATTACCCGTTTATGCATTCAATGTTTTACATAGAAATTGAAATATTGGCGCAACAAATGTCCCAATATATGCCCATAAAGGAATAAATGGCCCAAATCGATCGAAACGATCGTACATTTATTATTGCAGATCGTGCACACAAACGGGGCTTTTAGGATCCGAAATATCGTCCGATTTTCTCCTCTACAAGACCTCTTTGCCTATTCCGTATGCCGAGGTTCGTCGCAAAAATATGAGTCTTTGGGGGGCCAGAATTCCCCAATGCCAAAAAAAAATAACGAATGCCAAAAAAAACAAACATTTTCATTGTCGATTTCCTTGCCGCTACTTGCATCCAGCAAGGAATTCACATCAATTCAGGAGGAAGTTCGATGTATGATTAATTCCAAAACTTGTTCTCAATTTCAATAGAAGCAACCGTGCACAAACCCGAAAGATCTCGACCCTTGTGGGCGCAGGCAGCACAGACCTCGTGATTCTCCCGCAACCCCAGGCCAATATCCAATGATCCGAATTCAGTAAGCCTGGGTTCACTGCCGCACTTGCACAAGCAAGAGTGGGCATTTTACAGTTTTCCAAGAGAAATATGTGGCCCGCCAATCCCCAGGTTGCACCCAACAGGCCCCTAGGATGCTCTGCCCTTGCAATACAATCCTTGATGGAAGCCTCCACCAAGGATCGTAATGCAAAGAAGTGTCCCGAGCGAAGCCGATTGCTGCAGCCCACCCCACTTGGCGAGCAGATTGAAAGGCTGCAATCAATGTTCTGATACAAGCTTGCCTCGACATGCCCAAGCCTGCCTGCTATGTGAGGCGACCAAAAGGCACCAAAACAGGGAAGGGCCACACGCATGTGTGGCCCTTCCCTGTTTTGGTGCGCCCGTTGGCGCGCTTACTCAATTGGAGATGCAAGGGTTGCTTCCACAAGCTCCCAAGTAGCTGCCAGGCTTGCCACTCTTGCTGTTTCCACAGACACCATCGATGTACATATAAAGGTCATCGTACTCGACGCAATAGGTCGCGGCACCAGATGGCTTTCCAGGTGGCACATCGCACACCCTTACACCAGCCACCTGAGTGGTTCCTGTAACGACAGTCGCTACCGTCGTGAACCCTGCAACAGCACCTGAGCCGAGCAAGCGCACGCGCAGCTGGGTCACGTTGTCGGTGTTCATGGTCAAGGTCACCACGCCGTTGTTGCCAGTGACTGGGATGGGGATCGTCACTGCGGCACCACTTGAGCGGGCAAGGCGGATAAAGCCACCCGTGTTTTCGATGTCCACCAATTTAATGGAGGTCACTTTGCGCGCAGATGCAAAGTTGAAATTGAGTGTGCCACCTGTAGCATTGTCATTGGGGGCACTTGCACTCTCTTGGATCACGATGAGCTTGCCGAGTGCCGTGTTGTTGGTGGTGGTGCCACCGGTGCCGATGCCTGGGCCACCAAAAGCTTGGTTGGGTGAGCCGAGGTCGGTGTCGCCGCCCGTGGGGTTGGCGCTGTCAAAAATCCAAGCTTGGCCAAGGCCCCCGCTGGCGTTCACAGAGCTCACGCCCTGGGAAGACAGTTGGTTGGTGATGCGCTGTCCAGCTGCATAGGCGCCAAAAGATACTGGCTGATTGACCTGGGAAGTAGTGTTGATTGTGACCATGCAAGATGCATCGACCACGTTCACGGTATGCGTGATCACACGCACGCCGCAAGTGCCATTGCTTACAGTCACGTTATAGGCTGTCGTTGCACTTGGGGTGACGTTCACGTTTTTGGAGGTCGCGCCGTTGCTCCAAGTATAGGTAGCATTTGCTCCTGCGCCAGTGGAATCGGCGGCGAGGGTCGCAGTATTGAGCGTGTTGCCTGGGCAGGTGATGCCAGTGTAAACGGTCTGGCAGGAAGTGCTGATGATTGCTGGCGGGCATTGCTGCGGCAGGCATGAGCCTGCATTGTAACGCGTGGCAAACTCGCTATTGCTGGCAAATTGGCAATTTTGGTCATTCCACCGATTATTCATCGCCCAAAGCACCGTGCGTGTAGGGATGTTGGGGCTACCATTGATGCGCAGGCGCAACACGTTCATTCGGCAGGCCATGTCAAATTGGCGTGCAGAGAGGCTATCGACAGGAATTGAAATCTTCCATTGGTTACGGGCCGGTGAGACTGCTGCGGCACTCCAGTCATTGTTTGGGCTGGGTGCATCGGCGTTTGGGGCGACGACAACGGAATTGATCGGGAGAAAGCCCCAGTCTGTGTATTCACACATCCAACCCGTAGAAAGCGTGAAATCCAATTCCAACCACTCGATTGGCGAACCAGTAGAGCTTTCATGACCATTGTACATCACAAGGCTTCCCCACTTTTGTTGTGGGCCGCTGCAGGCCACCACGGTACCGCCTGCACCGATACACTTATCGATGTAGAAGCCGCCGGTCGTGCTTTTGAAATAAAGCGAGTCGGTCCTGTTGCAAATTGAATCCAACATCATGTGCTGGTGGTCAAATGCTCCGGCAACTTTCTTATTGCCTGCCGATGTTCCCGAAGGATCCACATTGTCTGGCTGGCAGCCAAAGAGCACCAATCCAAAGGCAAACAAAAGGCTAAGTGATCTATTTACGTTCTTCATTTTCAAAAATCTTCTTCTCGTGTTGATTGAAAACCCAACCGATCTACACTTCGATCGATCATGCTTCAAAGATAATTGACAGGGCCATCCCATGCAAGAATTTTATGCAATTTGTCGAACAATTCATTTCTGAAATTTTGGGTGTATTTAAGGCCCATAGGCTGGACCATAATCGTCGCCGATTTCCCAGTGGGGACCCACAACGACTCCCTGCAGAGGCCCCATTTCGCTGGCGAGAAAATTGCAAAAACCAGGACAGTACCCCTGAGTTCGGAGGTTGAAGCTGGCCTCGTTGTTGGGAAAATATTTATAAATATGTGTCAAATATGGTTAAAAATAGATGATTATGCTTTTTTTGGACGTATTCACTTTCCATGAGACGGGCGAAGAAACTCGATTCCAAATGAGTTCCAATTCGCCAAAAGCAAAGAGAAATCACCCGGCACCCCCTCTTCAGTGACCCTTTTTCACACTCCGAAATCTCTCCTGAAAAAGGGCTGCCACCACACAAAACCGCGCCGAAGATGCCCCCTTTTTCCCCACATTTTTACTATCACAAAATAATCTTACAAGAAACACCTTTCAAATCATGTTCTCATGAACAAAAATAGGCAAGACATTGGCTCTAGTTTATGTATGTTTTCATGCCAATTGTGCATTATTCTTGGCATGAACAGACCTCAAAAGGATTTGAGAATTATGATCGATGCTCGTGCCTCTTAGCTCCTTGGAAAAACGCCTCCAGAAAGTGAGTTTCTGGAAGCTCTCTGAGGCGTCGGTAGTCAAGCACACAAAGTCTAGATGGCAGAAATCGTAGTCGCTTGAATTCCCACCATGGACGGGGGCCTATCTAGCGGGTTCTGCAATGTAGATCTCCAAGATCGGAACAAACGTATTGATGTTTTCTCATGCCAAACCCTCAGCGGCGATCAGCACAAATACCCTGCTGCTACTTCCCAAGCAGTGCGCCATAAACGCAACGAGGCTGTGCATCTGCACAGCCTCGTTGACTTAAGCTATTGACTCGGACAAATATCAGTTTGCGATCGTGCAAGGATTGACACCGCACACGCCGAGGTAATTGCCCGTGTTTGCACCCGTGCTACCACAGACACCGTTGATGTTGCCATTCAAGTTGTCATAAGCGACACAGACACTCGTTGCACCACTAGGGTTGCCTGGAGGCACGTCGCAGACTTTGATGCCAGGGATATAGCCGCAGAGCGTACTGTTGCCGCATGTGGCAGTGGCCACGTTGGAGGTGCGAGTTGGATGCACACGTATGGTCATGAAGTCATCGTAGGTAGATTGCCCATTGCGATAGACGAAGATTTTGTACTCCCCACGCGCCACGTTGCCGCGACCAGTGTTGCAGTCGGTACTCAGTACCGTGATTGCTTGGCCTGCATTGAAGGCTGCCAAGTTCCAATCTGCGGTGTTGGTCGGCAGATTTGCTCCGACAGCAGTATAGGTAAACATGACATTGTTCCAATCTACTGCGGTGAGATTCCTCATCCTGACGTAGTTGCGGATGTTGAAGGACATTCCTGGACGCACATCAAGGTAACCTGGGCAAAAATCTGCACGGGGATCAGGAACAGAACATGCCACGTTGGTGACCTTCAGATTGTAGGTCGTCACGCGATATGCGCAAGTGCCATTGCTGATAGTGACGGTGTATGTCGTATTGGAAGTGGGGGTTACCATGATGCTTGGAGTAGTTTCACCAGTGCTCCAGATATAAGTAGGTGCAGTTCCAGCGCCAGTTGCGTCTGCGGTGAGAGTCTTAGAGTTCAAGGTATTGGTGCATGTGATGCCAGTATAGACCTGCTCACAAACGGTATTGGTGCGTGTGCTACAAGGCTCAGGCAAGCAGGCAAACGGACAGTAGTGAATTGTGAACTCGTTGTTGGATTGGTATTCGCTAGTCGATACGTTCCAATTCCTGTTGATGCCCCATACTTGGGTACGGAAATTCTCATTCGGGCTGCCATTGATGCGCACGCGCAAGATGCTCATGCGGCAAGCCATGTCAAAGCAAGGTAGTGGAAGATCATTGATCAAGATAGAAACCTTCCATTGGTTACGCATAGGGTTCAAAACCAATGCGTTCCAGTCAGTGCCGACACTAGGGAAGCCTGTGTTGGGATCGACCAAGAGGTTGTTGGCAGTGGTGAACTGCCAGTTGGAAAAGTCGCAGAACCATCCACCTGCAAGGCTGAAATCGACATCCAGCCAGTGTATCGGTGCTTGGTTGAGTGGGCGCTCATATCCATTGTACATCACAAAGCTACCCCAATTAGGTTGAATCGCTGGGTTGGCACAGACAATGGCGGAACCGCCAGAACCTACGCATTTGTTGACCACATAGCTGGCAGGAAACTGACCGTTTCCTGATGCTACACTCCGAAACAAAACCGAATCGGCATATTTGCACACCGTGTCGAGAGTTGGGTGATTGTCATCAAATGCGCCTGCAATTTTTGTGTCACCATCTGTGTCCTTGGGACCCACACTGTCTGGCTTACAACCAAACAATACAAGCCCGAGGGCTAGTACGGCTAAGATTGACTTTTTAAAAATTTTCATGCTCTAGAACCTTTTAGTTTTTGCTGATCGAGAAGACTGTCAGTGGTATAGTTACAACCACAAACAGCGCAAAGATGGCATGTGAAAAATTTACTTGCAAGATTATTGTACCTTTTGTAAACTTTTTCTTTTAATCCATCCAAGAAATATGTCGAAAATTGACCAAAACGCCAGTTCTGCGATGGAACCTTGTTCAAATCCAGTACTAGCCACCAACCGAGAAGCCGTGTAGGCTGTGAATCAATGCAAATAAGTGGATTATAGCCCTGAGAGATTCTTGCAGCTAGCGATGCCAGCATATTCACAAACTTGCTAGTTGCCGCGAAATCCATGCGTGAATTGCCTATCGACTCGTCCATTGTGTATCAAAGACATCTCCAGACCTTACATCCGCTCGCATTAGTATCTACAATTCAACATCACATTTAGTGCTTAGGATTCTTTGATTTCAATATATCTTGTCCTCGCCATGTAAGTATCGCATCGACAATCGTACACCTTTTGCGCATATCTCCATATCAAATGCCAATGCAAAGCAATGTCTGCGATGTTGCCCCGTTTTAGACGCAATTGGCAAGGAGTATGCATCCTCATGATTCAGCACCCCAAAAAAATGGGGAGGACTTGCGTCCTCCCCATTCAAAAATTTGATTCCTTGAGCTTAAATCCTTATTGGCAGGGATTCGATCCACACTTGCCGATTTCACAGCCAGAGTCATGACCTTGGTTCGGGTTTGCACCCGGCGCGCGGAACCTAGCCACGTGAGCAGGAACGCCACTCCAGTCGATGCAGATGTCCTGTGGGTTGTTTGGGTTGCCTGGAGGGTAGTGGCAGACCCACACCTTGTGCTTTGGGCTGTTGCCAGCTTGGCAAGAGATGTTGCGATAATATACCTTGATGGTTTTGATTACCACTGGGTGGTTGGCGGCAGAGATCGTCACAGTGTAAGTGGTTGTGGCGGTCGGGCAGACAGAGATAGTCTGCGTGGTAGCGCCAGTGGACCATGCGTAGGTGATACCGGCACCAGTGGTGTCGGCAGAGATCGTCGCGCAACTAGCAAGCGCTGGTGCACCGACAGTGAGTGTGGCACAGGTGCTGTCCAAGCGGGGTGGTGCGACTTGCTCCAAGCAACCAAACGGCTCATAACGGATCACATACTCGCTGTTGGAGTTGGAGGCTGGCTTTGCAGGATTTGCGAAGTCTGGGTTGATGGCCCAAACTGTGGTGCGGAAGTTTTCATTGGGTGTACCATTGAGACGCAAGCGCAAGACGCTCAAGCGGCAAGACATGTCAAAGGAAGGAGATGGCAAGTCTGCCACGAGGATAGACACCTTCCACTGATTGCGATAAGGGTTGTAAACGACCGAAGACCAGTCTGTACCAACGCTAGGCAGGTTGGTATTGGGGTCCATCGAAATGCTGTTGTTGGTAGTGAACAACCAGTTGTTGAAATCGCACATCCAACCACCTGCAAGGCCGAAGTCCACGTTGAGCCAATGCACAGGAGTGCTGGTATTGGTGGTGTAGCCATTGTACATCACAAAGCTACCCCACTTGGGCTGCGCCATCGTACAAGCAATCGCAGTACCACCAGCGCCCACGCACTTATCGACGCGGAAGCTGCCATTCGGGCTACGGAAAAATACGGAGTCCGAGTATTTGCAGATCGTGTCCAACACTTGGTGCACATCGTCAAAGGCACCCGCGACCGACTTCTCTTTGGAATCCCCTGTAGGATTCACATTGTCCGGACTGCATCCAAATAGGACGGCACCCAGGCCCAAAGCGACAAACATTGATTTTGCAAAGAATTTCATGCTTTTACCGAAGTATTAATTGTTGATTGAGAATAAGAAATTGACCTCTCGAATAAATAATAATTCAAATATAAAGTGTAACATTTTACAAAGCAAGAAAAACATGTCTTTTGTTGCAAAAAATTTACAACCCGCTCCAGAGGGCTTCAATGGCGCTTTTTTTAAGCCATTGAAAACACCACCACTCCTCAATTACAAAAAATGTGTCCGAAAAACCTCCGTAATTGCCTTGCCGTGGAGGGCCGCCTAGCAATATCAAAGGTATAATCGGCTAAACACTTGCCGAAAAAGTTGGATTTTGTTCGACATGCTTCCACATTCGCCCTGATATCTCCATTGGTGATCGAAAAAATGGGCAAAACTCGAGCATTCCAAAATCAAATATGGCTTGCTGAATGTTTCATACGATGCTCATAGTGTAGCAACTACCTGCATCCCGGAATCCCGAATGTTTTTCAAAAGGACTGCATTCAACGAATCAACTGTTGCTTTCGCTAACTTACCGACCAAACATTCTCGTAAAATGTAAGATTTCGAGTCACATTTTACGCATTTGTATAAATGATAATTGCATGGAACGATTCATGTCCGACAGGATCACTCTCAAGGTGGGGCCATGTCCAGTAACACCCCTAAAAGAAACATCCCAGACACTGTACAGTATCTGGGATGTCCTTACGTTTCGGTATTCCGTTTCCTTATGAACCACATGCGAGGCACTCGTCTGGATTGTCCAGCGAGCAGCTGATCTCGGCATAGGCTACATCGCGATCCTTTTCTTTTTGGTCACGGATCATGTGCGCATCTACCGTGAATTTGATCGCATCAGCCGCAGCCTTGGTGCGCAGGTAATACATGCCCGTCTTCAAGCCCTTCTCCCATGAATAGAAATGCATGGAGGTAAGTTTAGCAAAGTTGGCATCCTGCATGAAGATGTTCATGCTTTGGCTTTGACAGATGAATGCACCACGGTCGGCAGCCATTTCGATCACAGACTTTTGCTTGATCTCCCAAGCGGTCTTGTACAACTCACGAATGTGTTGTGGTACCTCTTCAAAACCTTGGACCGAGCCATTGGACGCCAAGATCATATTTTTCATATTGTCGTCCCACAAGCCCAGGGCGATCAGATCCTTGAGCAAGTGCTTGTTCACAACCACAAACTCACCCGACAGCACGCGGCGGCTATAGATGTTGGAGGTGTAAGGTTCAAAGCACTCATTGTTTCCCAAGATCTGCGAAGTGCTCGCAGTCGGCATCGGGGCGATCAAGAGGCTATTGCGCAACCCGTGCTTTTGCATCTTGGCTTTGAGCGTGTACCAATCCCAGCGCAGGCTAGGCTCCACGCCCCACATGTCAAACTGCAATTGACCCTTGCTCGCAGGTGATCCAGCATACGTCTCATAAACACCATCACGCTCTGCCAATTCCACAGAAGCCTCCACGGCGCCGAAGTAAATCGTCTCAAAGATTTCGCGGTTCAAGACGCGTGCCTCTTCGCTGTCGAAGGGGTAACGCATCAAGATGAAGGCATCGGCCAATCCTTGCACACCAATGCCGATCGGGCGATGGCGCATATTGCTTTTCTTGGCCTCAGGCACAGGGTAATAGTTCACATCGATCACCTTGTTCAAGTTGCGGGTCACCACCTTGGTGATCTCGTACAACTTGTCGTGGTCAAACTTGCCGTTTTTTACAAACTGGTTGAGGGCGATCGAGGCTAGGTTGCACACAGCGACTTCGTCGGGCGCAGTATATTCCACAATTTCTGTACAGAGATTGCTGCTGCGAATGGTCCCCAAGTTTTGCTGATTGCTCTTGCTGTTGCAAGCGTCTTTGTACAGCATATAAGGAGTACCCGTCTCGATTTGGCTCTCCATCACTTTGAACCATAGCTCTTGAGCCTTCACGACCTTGCGTGCACGGCCTTCAGCCTCATACTTGTGATAGAGTTTCTCAAATTCTGGACCCCAGCAATCAGAGAGGCCCGGAGCCTCATTGGGGCAAAAGAGTGACCAGTCGCCGCCTTCTTTCACACGCTGCATGAACAAATCTGGAATCCAAAGTGCGAAGAAGAGGTCGCGGGCGCGATTTTCTTCCTTACCATGGTTCTTTTTCAAGTCCAAGAACTCAAACACATCGGCATGCCAGGGCTCAATATAGATCGCAAACGCACCTTTGCGTTTGCCGCCTCCTTGATCGACATAGCGTGCTGTGTCGTTAAAGACACGTAGCATCGGCACGATGCCGTTGCTCGTGCCATTGGTGCCTTTGATATAGGATCCTGTAGCTCGAATGTTGTGGATGCTCAGACCGATGCCGCCAGCACTTTGGGAAATCTCAGCACACTGCTTGAGTGTGCTAAAGATGCCTGGGATGCTGTCGTCTTGCATCGTGAGCAAAAAGCAGCTGCTCAATTGTGGCTTGGGCGTGCCAGCATTGAACAAAGTCGGCGTTGCGTGGATGAACCACTTCTCGCTCATCAAATGGTAGGTCTCAAATGCAGCCTCCAGGTCACGGCCATGGATGCCCACTGCCACACGCATGAGCATGTGCTGTGGGCGCTCGACCACCTGTCCTTCCATCTTCAATAGATAACTGCGCTCCAAGGTCTTGAAACCAAAGTAGTCGAAGTTGTAATCGCGGTCATAGATGATGGTGCTGTCGAGCAGGTCGGCATTTTCCATCACGATATCATAGGTATCCTTGCCGATGAGGCCGGCAGCCTCTCCCGTTTTAGGATCCACGTAATTGTACAATTTCTCAATCGTCGCCGAAAACGATTTGTCGGTCTCCTTGTGCAAATTGGAGATCGCAATACGGGCTGCGAGGATCGCATAGTCTGGATGCTTGGTCGTCATCGAGGCGGCGGTCTCAGCAGCGAGATTGTCTAGGTCGGTGGTTTCCACACCGTCATAGACACCCTCGATCACCTTTTTGGTGACGTCGATCGCATCGATAAAATCCATGTCCAAGCCATAAACGAGTTTCTTGACTCGGGCAGTGATCTTGTCAAATTTCACAGCCTCTTTCTTGCCGTTTCTTTTCTTAACAAACATAGTGGTGGCTTTTAATACGGGGATTCTTGTAAAGTCGGGAGGGCAAAATGTCGGGGATTAGAAATCTTCGTCGAGCTTGAAGACATGGTCTTCTTTTTTGCCCATCACGCCTGCCTTTTGGTATTCGGCCACGCGCTTTTCGAAGAAATTGGTCTTGCCTTGCAGCGAGATCAAGTCCATCCAGTCAAATGGATTGGCAGTGCCATAGGCTTTGCTGTAGCCCAGGGCGACTAGCAAGCGGTCGGCAACAAACTCGATGTATTGCGTCATGAGGCTGGCATTCATCCCGATCAAGGAAACCGGCAATGAATCCATCACAAACTCTTTCTCGATGGCAACGGCTTCCGTGATGATCTCACGCACACGCCACTCTTCCATCTTGTTGGTGAGCATGCCATAGAGGAGACAAGCAAAATCACAGTGCAGACCTTCGTCGCGGCTGATGAGCTCATTGCTAAAGGTCAAGCCTGGCATGAGGCCACGCTTTTTGAGCCAGAAAATAGAGCAGAAGCTACCACTGAAGAAAATCCCCTCTACCGCAGCAAAGGCGACGAGGCGCTCTGCAAAAGAAGCATCGCTGCCGATCCACTTCATGGCCCATTGAGCCTTCTTGGCTACACATGGCACAGTGTCCAGGGCATGAAACAGCATGTCCTTCTCCTTGGGATCTCTGATATAGGTATCAATCAGGAGGCTGTAGGTTTCAGAGTGGATGTTTTCGATCGCAATCTGGAACCCGTAGAAGCAACGCGCCTCGGGCAACTGCACTTCGCTCATGAAGCGCTCAGCCAAATTTTCATTGACAATGCCATCACTGGCTGCAAAGAATGCCAAGACATGCTTGATAAAATGGCGTTCATTGTCCTCGAGTTTTTCCCAATCTGCAATATCGGGGGCGAGGTCGATTTCTTCGGCCGTCCAGAAGCTAGCTTCTGCTTGCTTGTACATATTCCAGATAGCACTGTGCTGGATCGGGAAAAGCACAAAACGGTCTTTGTTTTCTTTTAATAAGAGCTCCATGGGGTCGAATCTGGGCGAAAATTCTTTTACTAAAACTTGAATAGAACAGTGGTCAAAACTCAATACCTACAGCCGATAGTTTCCCTCGACACCTGTTCCCGCTGGGTTGCAGGTAGGTGCCTTCAAACTTAAATCAGTCCGAACGAAAAACCTTATTGTTGCGACTGGACTACAAGTTTAACGCCTTCTCTAGAATTTAATCTTTGGACTTTTCAACAGCCGTTCATTGGTAAAATTTAAGCGTCTAAAAAACAGACGATTGTGGTGGTAAAAATATTTTAATGATTTGTTCATGCCTTCTAGCCCTTGCATATATGCGAGACAGGGCAGTTGTCCAAAAAGGGCGTTTCGGCAATTTGCGCCTTCTGGTTTACCCCTACTCGTTGGAAATCATTTCTTTTTCAATGAGTTGCGATTCACATCAAGATCACATGATCGACAATGGATTCGGGGAAAAACAAAGCACAAAGATCAGAATTGCCAAAAACCCCAAGATTTTCTGGCGTGTGTTCAGAGCTGTATCGTCGAGCGCAACAGGGTGATCCACCCCGATGACACGCACAGCCATGAAGGCATAAAAGAGCCAGAGAGGATTGCTTTCAAAGCCCCCCATGAGCAAGCCTACAACACCTTGCAATGCCACGATCGACCCCGCAATTGCAAGCTGAAAAGCCAATCCACGACTGGTAAATAGCCGCTGCATGACCCAAAACAAAAAGCCAAGATATAGTAAGCGTGTAATCAGTGTCCAACTGATGAACTCCCAAAAGGCTTGGTCAGGCGGGACAATAAAGGTGTCCAACGACAAAACGCCCATGCCACCCACCAATAATAATGCGACGACCGTCACCCGCGCGATCATGCCCGCACGACGCGCGCCGAGTAGCCCATACACCACATGCCCGCCGTCGAGTTGCCCGATCGGCAATAGGTTCAGCGCCGTGAAAAACAATCCCAAAAAGCCCGCAAAAATGAAGGGGTAGTGCATCATCTCGAAGGACGGCGGGAAATCGACATCTCCCCTGAAGGCCCACTTGATCGCTTCAAACAAGATGCTCCCCCCAAAGGTGAGCACCCCATGCTCGCCGACCATTTGCGCCGCCGTAGGTACACCCCCAAAACGCGCAACATACTCTGGATGGATCTGCAAAACGGTCTCATTCACTGGCGGCAGGGATATGAAGCCATACAACAACATCCCCAAGGCCACCACAAAACCTGCCAAGGGCCCCGCGACCCCAATGTCAAAGTATTTCCTGCGACTGGGCGGCACCTCCTTGATGCGTATCACCGCACCAAAGGAGCCGATGTTCATCGCAACGATCGGAATGAAGATCGGTATATAATAAGGTAGCGAGCAACGCACCTTGTGATAGACCGCCGTGAAGTAATGCCCAAATTCATGCACCGTGAGAAAGGCAAGAAAGGCAAATGAAAAGGGTATCCCTTGCAAAATCGCCGCCGGACCAAGTCCATCACCACCAAAAAAGGTGTGCGCAGTCGCCAATTCAGTGCCCGCCATCATGGTCGTGAACACCGTCAAGAGAAAAAGAAAAATATGGAGGGGATAATTATGCTTCATTTCACACTTGAAAAACGGTCTTGGTCACAAATTGTTGCAGGAATTATGCGTTATCCACGTTATCAACATCGATTGAGACTTGACGGGGATGGACTTTCATTAATTTTACGTTTCCGGCACAAATTAATCCTAAAGCCGGTGATATCTCACTGAATCCGAGGCATGGTTTTGGAAGCGCAATCGCCCACGATAAAACTTTTTTGGGAGGCTCTCATGCCGACTCAAAATCCCGAATTGCCCTGCCTCCAATTGTGGCGGGCGAGCAGCTATCATCTGAGCTCCTTCAAGGACGTGCATGCCCAAGCGCATTGCGTGGCTGGCTACCTCATGCGAAGGGGCCTCGTCAAGGGAGACCACATCGGCATCCTCGCGAAACCTGGCTTGCGCTACCACGTGCTCCATATCGCCCTGCAATTTCTCGGCGTAGTCAATGTCACCTTTCCTCCAGGCCTCTCGACCGAAGAGATCGAGCAGATGGCCTTTCGCTATAACTTCAAGCTGCTCTACATCGACGCGGTTGAAGATTTCAAAACCCATGACGAATTCAAGGATTTGAAGGCCGGCTTACTCGGGGTAATCATAGGGGAAGACGAAGTCGATGGCTTGGATGCAGACAAGGTTGTGACCTATGACCGTGTCGTGACGCTCGGCAAGAGCGCTTGGCGCGAAGACGTGCAACAGATCAAAGCCATGAAGGCCGCTGTTGAGCCACAAAGCCTCTATGCGATCTTGGTGGAGCCGAGCGGCAAGACGACCCCACTTACCATGGAAAAATGGATGGGATCTGTCCAACTCGCCCAGAAACAGCTCATCGATACGGCGTCCAAATCCATGCTTAGCACACTCACGCCCGACCGCTTGCTCTGGCGTAGCTACAGCTTTGCAGCAGTGAGCCAACGCGTGCTCTGGTGGATCAGGGATGGCAATGATTTTGAGACGGCTGCATTTACCGAGGTCATGCCCCAAGTCATTCTCATGGATCCCCTTGGGCTACGCAGTCTCTATGACCTGCTGCCCAGTCTCGTCAATACGCCCGAAAAAGGCCGTCGCGCCATCCAACTTGCCATGGAGGTCGTGCACAAGCGTGACCTAGCCATTGCAGAGGGCAAAAAAGACAGGTTCATGAACCGTTTTAAATACCGCACTGCCAACCGCAAGCTCTACGGTCGCATCAAAACCAAGCTCGGCGGCGGCATGGCCGAATTCGTATGCGACCTTGGCCCAGCCGATCCAGAGGCTAGACTACTCCTAGAGGAGTGTGGTTTCAAGATCAAGCAATAAGTCACCGATCAGACGACGCCGCACCAACCCGATGTTTGGAGCGGCGCCTATCAATGACGAATGCCACCTCGGGTGGCATTCGTCATTGTTGTATCGTTCAAGTCGCAGCATCCCTGCCCGCTCAGTCTGGCAGCAGGAACGGATAGCGATAGTCGGTCGCCGGAACAAAGGTCTCTTTGATCGTGCGAGGCGATACCCAGCGTAGCAGGTTCAAGTAGCTGCCCGCCTTGTCATTGGTGCCAGAAGCACGTGCACCGCCAAAGGGTTGCTGACCCACGACGGCACCCGTCGGCTTGTCGTTGATATAAAAGTTACCCGCAGCATTTTCAAGCAAGCGGCTCGCATGCTCGACCACGTAACGATCCTTCGCAAACAAGGCTCCCGTCAAAGCATAAGGCCCCGTCTTGTCCAAAATCGCAATGGTTTCTTCCCACTTGTCGTCTTCATAGGCATAGACCGTGATCACCGGCCCAAAGATTTCCTCACACATCGTGAGAAACATCGGGTTGCTCGTCTCGATCACCGTCGGCTCGATAAAGTAGCCCTTGCTTTTGTCATAGCCGCCACCACAGATTACCTGGGCATCTGTGCTAGCCTTGGCGCGGTCGATGTAGTTGGCGATCTTGTCAAATGAGCGCTCGTCGATCACAGCATTGATGAAATTGGTGGGGTCGCGTGGGTCGCCCATCTTGAAGCTCTTCAAGTCGGCCGTCACCTGCGCGATCACTTGCGCATACATCGATTGGGGAATGTAGGCACGGGAAGCCGCCGAGCATTTCTGCCCTTGAAACTCAAACGCTCCCCGGCTGATCGCTGTCGCCACCGCCTTGGGGTCGGCGCTATGGTGGGCAAAGATGAAGTCCTTGCCACCTGTCTCCCCGACCACGCGTGGATAGGATTTGTACTTGCCGATGTTGTTGCCGATGGTCTTCCAGATGTGCTGGAACACGCCCGTGCTACCCGTGAAATGCAAGCCCGCAAACTCTGGGTGATTGAAAATGATGTCGCCCGCCATCGGCCCATCCACATAGACCAAATTGATCACACCATCGGGCATGCCGGCCTCTTGGTAAATCTCCATGATCACCTGCGCAGAATAGATTTGCGAATCGGCTGGTTTCCAAACGACGGTATTGCCCATCATGGCTGGTGCGCCTGGGAGATTGGCGGCAATGGATGTGAAGTTGAAGGGTGTGAGCGCAAAGACGAAGCCCTCGAGCGCCCGGTAGTCGAGACGGTTCCAGACGCCAGGCAATGACTCGGGTTGATCTTTGTAGATCTGTGTCATGTAGGCCACGTTGAAGCGCCAGAAGTCGGCGAGTTCACAGACGGCATCGATCTCCGCTTGAAAGGCGTTTTTGCTCTGTGCCAGCATCGTGGCGGCATTCATGCGGGCACGGTAGGGACCGGCGAGCAAGTCGGCGGCCTTGAGGAAAATAGCGGCGCGCTGCTCCCAAGGCATTGCGGCCCATTGTGCACGCGCACCGAGGGCTGCCGCGATCGCAGCATTCACATGCGAGGCGTCGCCGCGCGAATAGTGCCCGAGCACATGCGCATGCGCGTGTGGCGGGTGCATGGCCACGCGGTCTGCCGTGCGCACCTCTTGTCCACCGATGTACATGGGGATGTCCAGTTGCTTGGCGATCAGCTCATCATACTTGGCTTGCAGGGCTTTGCGTTCAGCGCTACCCGGAGCATAGCTCAGTACAGGTTCATTTTTGGGAACGGGGACGTGGTAAAATGCGTTGCTCATAGCGAAGTCTTTTCCTTGAGATTCGCTGCGAATTTACGGATTGCAGGGGGATATTTGAAGGTGGCACATTATATATATGTGTGATTCGTTGGACCGTGGCAAATTTTGAATTTTGGCATCCTCCGAGCGGCGCTGCTGTTGACGGGTTGCGTGATGCTCAGGGCAGGTTGGGGGGCGTATGGGAAACCAGCAGCTCCATCACCGACAAGCGACCAACGCTTGGAGTGGTGTCAATGACCATGGCTATTCTTTGTTTTTGGTTCGGAAAACAAAGATTGTGATGAAAGCAATTAGGACTGAAAGCAGGCCATAACCGATTACAAGAATCAGTAAATTATCCTCAATAAATTTGTTCTGATAAACCGGTTGCATCACTATCGGCCAAAGGTAGATGCTTCCAATAACGAGGTGAGTTCCAAAAATGACTTTCGAAACCTTATTCCTTTTCAGCTTCTGCACGAACAATCGACCTGCAACGGCTAGCATCAGCGCAATCAGTGCATGAAGTAGTAACACGATCATCAAAAACATCACCATGCCCGTAATCGGGTCGATGGCAGTTCCAGCAAAAAACAATGGGTGATGCATACAACTAAAGGTAAGCAAACTGTGATGCCGAAGCAACTAAAATTCGGCTTTTGCAAGCCGTTTTGCCTAGGGCTTGCACGAACATCAAACCAGAATGGTCGGGATGTGAGTTTGACAGCTCCATCACAGACAAGCGACCAACGCTTGGAGTGGTGTCAATGAACATGGCTATTCTTTGTTTTTGGTTCGGAAAACAAAGATTGTGATGAATACAAGTAGAACTGAAAGCAGGCCATAACCAATTACAAGAATTAGTTCATTATCTCTAATGAATTTGTTCCGAAAAATCGGTTCCATCACTATCGGGAAAAGGTAGATGGTTCCAACAACTAGGTGAGTTCCAAAAATGACTTTTGAAACCTTATTCCTTTTTAGCTTCTGCACAAACAATCGACCTGCAACAGCTAGAATCAGAGCAATCAATGAATGAAGTAGTAACGCAATTGCAACAATAATCATCATGCCCGCAATAGGGTCGACGGCAGTTCCAGCAAAAAACAACGGATGATTCATAATACTAAACGTAATCATACGACAATGGCAAAACATTTGAAAAAATCGGGCTATTGGTCAAGGCCCCAGGTGCATTCGGGACCCTTACAAATAGTCGGATTTCTACACTAAGGCACTATTTTACTGGCTGCTAATCTGGTCATTGGTATGCTGCACAACTTGCAGATAGGACAGCAAGACATCCTTCTTGGCTGGCACATTCATTGAAAAAATCTTATTCTGGGTGTTCAAGCTTGTGAATGAGGCCGTGAGCTTGGTGCAACGACCGCCCTTTTTTCCAACAACGATTTTTGTATCTTGATATACTCGCTAAAAGCCTTGGTTTCTTCGGCAGTCCAAGGTGTGTCCACGAAAACGACATCCACGTTATCTAGTTTTTTGATATTCGGTTTCATAGTTCAAATTTTTTGAAGTATCGATTTACAAGAATTAAAGCTTCTTCGTAATGAATTACCATTCGGTTATTGCGAAAAATCCTTGCGCCGAGGGTTTCTTGATAGTGCCCGACGAGTTTCGTTTTGGATTCAAAAGCGACGAAGCCAGAATATCCCATCTCAAAGGCTCGCTTGCATGTAAACGCTACTAAGTTCGCCGGAACACCGAAATAGATCTTCCTCGAACCTTTGTTGAATTTTGAACTTTCGATCAGGTGCATAAAAAAATGATCGTCCCTGTCTTCGATACTTATCAATCCATGAATCGCTTGGGGATTATTCACTGTTACCAGTTTATATACCTCCCTTTCCAAACTCAAAATTTCTCGTTTCCAGTCAAATAGCCAATTCGTTTTCTTGATTTGACCAACATCGTCAACCGTCAGCCGCACAATTTCTGTATCAAAACTCTCCCCAGTAACCACATTCTCAATCGAGTTCGTAATCTTGTCAATTTTGATGCCGATTGGACGTCTTTCAGGAGTAGCCATCTTCAAAAATAACGAAAATCGAAGAAAAAAGGAAGTCGAAAAGTTCGGATTCCCCCACAAAAAAAGGCCGCCATCTCTCGACAGCGGCCCATTTCTAATTTCCAATCCCTCAAATCCCCAGCAACAGCCCGGATTTATCCCTTAGGAATGATTTTTCAATAACTTCCAACTTTTATGCGCAGGATTTTTGGTTCTTGACAAGGCACAAAATTGGTTCCTAGCAGCGCTAGGGGCCAATTTTGCAACGCAGTCAGGGGCCCAAAAGATAAGCATAATGTTGGAAGTTATTGAAATTTAATTCCTTAGGAAGTGCTTGACTATTCTAACGGCCACCTCGCACATATCGTCAGCCAATATGTGGAAAAGGAGCCTCGACGAAGGAATTCATCGGGAAATTCGCCAACTGAAACCCTTTACCTATTTCGTTTGGTTCAAGGAAACATCACTTCCACAGAATTGCCTTCGGCCATCTTTTGCCAGCTCAACAATGAAGGAAGGGAAAGTTTGTGGCGTTCATGCGGCTCAATCGGGCTATTTCCCCAAGCCACCCGGCAACTTACCGTAATCGATCCTGTCACATGCGTCGGTTGGGGAGATTTGCCAAAGTGATCCCTGAGGAAGAGTGGATTCAGATTGACTTTGAACGAGATCGTAGATCCGGGTGTGACTGCCTGCGTAATCGGTATTTCTACGACATTGTAATCCACTTCGGGGTCTGGTGCATTCACGCCATGCAAAACGAGAAGCGCGCCATTTTCCTGCATGATGACATAAGGCATGCGTGGGCTATCGAATACGAATATATTTTCCTTGGAAACGTTGGTCAACTGATAGCAGAATACAACATCTCCATCAGTTGTAGGTGCGACAAAACAATTGATTTCGAGGGGGCTATTCATGTCTTGGTGATGGTGGGAAAACACCCCATCCTTTGAATGAAGGGGCGACGTTGCAAAGTTAGATGTTTGAGCATTCATATCGTTGTAAAAAAAATGAATCAACGAAACAACCAAAAGAAAACCGTATCGGCGATTGAGGAACATTGAATCAACGTTTATCGATGCCACCATGGCCGTGCCTCAAGGTAAGGCCATGCTCGGTGCGAAGATTGTTTTCAGTCAAGGTGCCCGTGGCGATCGTTTCCTCCTCCTCCATATTGGAGTAGGCTGCATCGGTGGCCACTTTTTCACGGCGGTTACGACCCTCAGAGTTGTGCTTAGCATGAATCAACTCATGGCCGAGGGTGATGAATATGGGCAGACCTATTTCTTTTCCGGCCTTGTCGTAAACCATGACATCTTCATCCTTGAGATTGGCGTCAACCTGAATCATTGTCGTGCCGCCAGCCCCTGCAGTGCCGTCTGCATTTTCCAAGGTTCCAGCCCCTCTGGTAGCGTTGGCGCCCCCGTAGATCTGGGTCGCCGATGGCTGTATCGTGACCTTGTTGGAGCCGTTTACGATGCCAGCGAGGAGCGTGCGACCAACAGGCTTGGACATCAGTTTTGCAAGCTGGTCGATGATCATCGTCTTGAATCCAGCGTGAGCGGTGCCCGCGCTATCGGTCTCGGAGATCAGCAAGCTCCCAGTTCCACTCTTGATGGCAGCCCACGTCGTCGTGAGTGCGGCATATTCAGTCTCGGTGATCTGCTCGCCCTTGACTTGGTAGCAGACCTTTGTGTCATCAGCCACAACCCAAAAATCGCCAAAATCCGTGCAAACTCCCCTGCCTGGGGGATCGGTGGCCATGCGTTGAATCGCATCATTAACCTTCAATTGAAAACTGGGTGGCTTGATGGATTTCCCTTGAGGCGACGCTTCATTGTTGCTGCGGCTAGTGTCCTTCTTTTGAACATGTTCCATAATGCGTGTGGATTTTAGACAAGTGATTGTTACGATTTAAATCTTTTTAGTCACGAAAGCAAGAAAATCTTTGATGCCGAGATTTGCCAAGTCTGGCGGCGATGCAAAATGGAAGCAGGCGAAAGCGTCTGAACAAAAAAGGGCCACCATCTCTCGACAGCGGCCCATTGCCTTCGGCGAACCCGATGCGGGATTCCCAATTTCTATTTCCTCATTTCTAATCCCTCAGATCCCCAGCAAAAGCCGCGATGGATCCTCTAGGAACTCTTTGACTTTGTAGAGGAAGGTCACGGCTTCCTTGCCATCGACGAGGCGGTGGTCATAGCTCAAGGCGAGGTACATGATCGGGCGGATGACGATCTGCCCTGCCACGACGACGGGGCGATCGACGATGTTGTGCATGCCGAGGATTGCACTTTGCGGCGGGTTCAAGATTGGGGTCGAAAGCATCGAACCAAACACGCCACCATTGGTGATGGTAAATGTGCCGCCGGTCATGTCTTCCAAAGTGATCTTGCCATCGCGTGCCTTCGCAGCAAATGCCCCGATGGCTTTCTCCACTTCCAAGATACTCATCTTCTCGGCATTGCGGATATTGGGCACGACGAGGCCGCGGTCGGTGCTCACTGCCACGCCGATATCGACATAGTTGTAGCTCACCATGTCGTCGCCGTCGATCTGACTGTTGATGTTGGGCACAAATTTCATGGCCTCGCAGCAAGCGCGCACAAAGAAGCCCATGAAGCCGAGGCCTACGCCGTGTACTTCCTTGAACTTGTCTTTGTATTGCGTGCGCAGATCCTTGATCGCCTGCATGTCCACCTCATTGAATGTGGTGAGCATGGCGGTGTTGTTTTTGGCACCGACGAGACGCTCCGCGATCTTGCGACGCAAGACGGTCATCTTTTTGTGGGCACTCGCACGATCACCCGACAGCAGGACGGGCACCTCGACAGGAGCAGCCTTGGTCACAGGCTGGGCGGGGGTCTGGTTGGCACCATTGCCGCCACCATTGCCGCCACCATTGACGGCCTCGACGACATCGGCCTTGGTCACGCGGCCATCACGGCCCGTGCCCACGACAGATTCCTTGGCGACGCCTTGGTCCTTCATCATTTTTTCAGCCGATACCGAGGCTACGCCTTCGGCGTATGTCCTTTGGGTTGCCACCACGACTTGGGCGGCGACCTCGACCGGTTTGGTCTCAGCGGCTGGCGCTGCGGCCTTGCCAGCACCTGCGGCGGATGTGTCGATCTTGGCGATCACATCACCGACGCGTACGACATCACCTTCCTTTTTGAGGATTTCGACGCGGCCTTCGCCCTCAGCATTGACGGTGAGGGTCGCTTTGTCGGAATTGATTTCCACCAACTCCTGGTCCATGGCGACATTGTCTCCTGTTTTGACCAGCCATGCGCCCAGTTCGACCTCGGTGACCGATTCGCCTGGGGCTGGCGCTTTGACTTCAAGAATCATGCGATTTTATGCTTTCGAAAGTTCTTTCTTGGTTTTATCCTTCGATTTTGGGCTGCTGCCCGTGGGCGCGAAGGCGCGCTCCATGTTGTGTGCGTGCTCCTTTTGGTGCACTTTCTTGTAACCCGTAGCTGGGCTGGAGCTTTCTGGCCGCGCAATCACTTCCAGTGGTAGGAAGCGTACCTTACGTAGCAGAAACGACCAAGGACCCATGTTTTCGGGTTCGTCTTGTACCCAAGCCCACTCCTTGGCATTCTTGTATTTGGCTTTGAGGCCCTCCAACTGCGCAATGGGCAAGGGATAGATCTGCTCCAGACGCACGATGGCGATGTCGGTGCGATTGTCTTCTTGCTGCTTTTTGAGCAGGTCATAATAGAGTTTACCCGAGACCATGAGCACCCGCTGCACGCTGGCAGCCTTGGCTTTGGGGTCGTCGATGAGCTCTTGGAAACGACCTTTGGCGAGTTCGTCCATAGTACTTGTGGCCTCTGGAAGACGCAACAAGCCCTTGGGCGTGAAGACGATCAAGGGCACGCGAAACTCGCGGTGCAATTGGCGGCGCAGCAGGTGAAAGATCTGTGCGGGCGTGGTCGGCTGCACGATCTGCCAGTTGTTGCTGCTGCACATTTCCAAAAAGCGCTCGATCCGGGCCGATGAGTGCTCGGGTCCCTGACCTTCATAACCATGGGGCAACAGCATCGTGAGCCCGCTCAGGCGCATCCACTTCTGCTCAGAGCAGGAGATGAACTGGTCGATCATGATTTGTGCACCGTTGCCGAAGTCACCGAATTGAGCTTCCCAAATCGTGAGCGAATTGGGGGAAGTGAGGGAAAATCCGTATTCGAAGCCGAGCACTGCATACTCACTCAAGAGCGAGTTGTAGATGCTGAACTTTTGGGTCGCGCCCAAGTTGTTGAGCGGCACATATTCTTCCTCCGTCGAGTCGATCTTGAGCACTGCATGGCGGTGCGCAAATGTGCCACGCTCCACGTCTTGTCCCGAGACGCGCACTGCGTAGCCCTCTTGCATCAAGGTCGCGTAGGCGAGCAATTCGCCCATGGACCAATCAAGACGATCCTTCTTGATCTGATCTCCTCTGTTTTCAAAAATCTTGACCACCTTGTCAAAAAAGGCCTTGCCCTCGGGCAAAGCGATCATGTTCTCAGCCAGTTTTTTGAGCGCATCTGGCGCGTAGCCTGTGTCGGGCGATTGTGCCCAGTCAGATTCCTGCTCGCGGCGAATGCCTTTCCAGACAGATTCGCCAAAGCTATATTTCACGGCCTGCCCGTTTTGCTTGACCTCTTCCAACTGGCTTTGCAGCGAGCTGCGGAATGCTTTGTCCAGCTCCTTGTCATAGCCGGCCTCGACCACGCCTTGCCCAAGCAATTGCTCATAGTAGAGGTCGCGTGGGTTGCGGTGCGCGGCGATCGCCTTGTACAAAGTGGGCTGGGTGAAACGTGGCTCATCACCCTCGTTGTGCCCATGACGGCGGTAGCATAGCAGGTCGATGAAAACGTCGCGGTGAAATTCCTGACGGAATTCCATCGCCAATTTGCAGGCAAAGACCACGGCCTCCACGTCGTCGCCATTCACATGGAAGACAGGGGAATTGGTGACTTTGGCTACGTCAGTACAATAGGTACTCGTGCGGGCATCGGTATAATTCGTAGTGAAGCCGACCTGGTTGTTGATGACCATGTGAATGGACCCGCCAGCTTGATAGCCCTCGAGTTCACTCATCTGTATCTGCTCATAGACAATGCCTTGTGCAGCCACAGCAGCGTCACCATGAATCAATATGGGGACGATAGATTTGCGATCGCCGCCATATTTCTGGTCGAGTTTGGCGCGGGCCTTGCCCTGTGCCACTGGACCCACGGCCTCCAAGTGCGAGGGATTTGCACAAAGGCTCAGGTGTACCTTGGTGCCTGCACGTGAAGTGATGTCGCAAGAGTAACCGTGGTGATACTTCACGTCCCCCGCAAAGTCGTCGATCTCTTGGTAATAGCCCTCAAACTCCGTAAAAATCTCGGAGTGTGGCTTGCGCAAGATGTTCACGAGTATGTTGAGACGACCACGGTGTGCCATGCCGACCACATACTCTTGCACGCCCAGTTCAGAGCCAGCCTCGATGACCTCGTCGATCGCAGGGATCACCGTCTCAGCACCTTCGATCGAGAAGCGTTTCTCACCGACATATTTTTTAGCGAGGAAGTCTTCAAAGACGACGGCCTCATTCAGCTTGGAGAGGATGCGCTTTTTTTGATCGCTAGAAAAGGAAGGTGTGTTGCGAGGGCCTTCCATCTTGTTGCGCAGCCAAGCCACAATATTTGGCTCGCGGATGAACATGTACTCGGCACCAATGTGGTGGCAGTAGGTCGTCTCCAGCATAGCGACAATGTCGCGCAACTTGGCAGGGCCAAGATTGACCTCCATGCCTGCCTGAAACACCGTGTCGAGATCGGCATCGCTGAGGCTGAAATTGGCGAGGGCCAAAGTGGGCTCGTATTGACGACGCTCACGCACAGGGTTGCTCTTAGTGAACAAATGCCCCCGCGAGCGGTAGGCATTGATCAGATTGAGCACAAATATTTCCTTGATGTCGCCAGAGGCTACGGGACTGTCCCCGTATTGGGTACGCGCAAAGTCAAAGCCCTCGAAGAACTTGAGCCACCCATAGTCCACACTGTCAGGATCGCTCAGATATTGCTGATAGACCTGATCGATATAGCCTGGGTCGGCGTTGCTCAAATAGGAATAATTAGATGCCATTACTTTCTTGCAGGGGTTGTCAATTGCACCAGATCAGGAAACCGCGAATACAGCTTTTTCAGTGACACGTGCCTCAAAGTCGGCACGGAATTTTTTCAGGGCAGAGCGCACAGGCCATGCGGTTGCATCGGCGAGCGCGCAGACTGTGCGACCTTCCATGGTGTCGCAGAGGTTGAGCAACACCTCGATGTCGCGGGTACTTGCTGTGCGATCGACAAACTTGCGGAGGGTTTTCACAAACCAACCAGTGCCTTCGCGGCAAGGGGTACATTGCCCGCAGGACTCATGGTCGTAAAACTTGGCCACGCGGTAGGTAAATTTCACGATATCGGTATCCTCATCAAGCACACACATGCCAGCCGTGCCGAGCACAGAGCCGACACTGCGCAGTGAGTCACTGTCCATGGTGAGTCCACTCATGACCTCGTCACGGGTGAGAAATGGACAGGATGAACCTCCAGGGATGACGGCTTTGATCTGTTTGCCGTTGCGCACACCTCCACCGACCTCATAGATCATGTCGGTGAGTTTCATTCCTGAAGGGAACTCATAGACACCGGGACGATTGACGTGCCCCGATAGGCCATAAAGGAGCGGCCCTGGGTGTGTGGGAGCACCAATCGATGACCACCACTGAGCGCCATGGCGCAAAACCAGAGGCACATTGGCGAGGGTCTCGATATTGTTGATGGTCGTGGGTTTGCCCCAGAGACCTTTTTGTGCGGGAAAAGGTGGCTTGGAGCGTGGATAGGGGCGATTGCCCTCGATGGACTCCATCAGCGAGGTTTCCTCACCGCAGATATAGGCACCAGCCCCTGTATGAATGAATACCTCACAGGAGAAATTGGTGCCAAACAGGTTCTTGCCTGCAAAGCCCTTCATGTATGCCTCATCGACCGCACGCTGCATGATGTCGATCCAGTCCATGTATTCACCCCTGATATAGACGTAGGCAGCCTCCATCTCCATCGCATAGCAGGCGATGATGGCTCCCTCAATAAATTGATGGGGATTGAATTCATAGATGCGACGATCCTTGATAGTGCCTGGCTCAGACTCATCGCCATTGCATGCAAGGTAGCGTGGCACACCTTCCTTTTTGGGAGGCATGAAAGACCACTTGAGGCCTGCGTTGAAGCCCGCGCCTCCGCGGCCCCTGATATTGGCAGCCTTCACTTCGTCGATCACCTTTTTGGGATCCCAGTCAGATGAAGTCACCACCTTACGCAACATTTCGTAGCCGCCGTGCTGTGTGTACACGTCGATCCTGTGCAGGTTAGGGATGTCAGGAAGGATTACCTTTTTATACTCGCGCCAGTTTTCCATTTCCGATCTTAAGGTCTTTACAGATTGGTTGGAAAGTTAGTGAACATTTTTCACATCTAGCCAGAAGGAAGGCACTTTTTGGGGAATTCGGCGACATTTTGGGTGAAGGCTTGCCTTCAAAGCCGATTTTCGGAACCTGTGGCATCGTTGCCCAGTATTGGGGAAACTTCAGCCGCAGGGGTCTGCACCGCGTCAGTCGTCGCAGAAATCGCATCAGCCCCTTGGGCAAGATTGAAAAAGCGTCGTTGAAAGAAGATAATGGCGACGATGCCGACCGTGATCGCTGCATCTGCAACATTGAACACTGGCAGCAGATCGATATCCATGCCCAGGAATTTGCCATGGACCATGTCCACATAAAACATATCGACGACGCGTCCATGGAGCAATCCGCCTTCATAGTCGTTGATGCCTGCAAACCAGACCCCGTAAAACACGCGGTCGATGATGTTGCCGATCGCGCCGCCCAAGATCATCGCCAAAAAATAGGGCAATGACGATTGTGCATTGCGCACCTGCTGCAAGAGATAGATGATCACCACGACGGCCAAAATGGAAAACAAAGTGAGGATGAGCTTTGCGGTTTCGTCACCCAACCCGATGCCTACCTTGGCGAGCAAGTCGGCGATGGTGAGCCCAAAGGCGGCTCCTTTGTTTTCGATGAAATTGATGCGGCAAAAATCGCCCAGCACCTTGACCTCTTGGTAAGGATGCATGCTAAACTTGACGAGGAGTTTGACCATCTGATCGATGACGACCACCCCAAAGGCACTCCAGAAATATTTATAATCCCAAAACAGACGCTTCAACGCACCTGTTTCGGTATCCTGCAACTGCTGTGTCGGGTCGTTCAAGGCTCAGATTGCGCTTTGGTCGTGGATCAAGGTTTCTGAACACGTTTGGCCTCAATGCTGAGCTCTGTATGGGGCACAGCACGCAGTCGATCCTTGGCGATGAGCTTTCCTGTCTCTTTGCAGCGACCGTAGGAGCCATTTTCGATGCGCACCAATGCACGGTCCAGCGCACCAATGAATTTCATTTGGCGTGCCATGAACATTTCTGTCTGCTCCTTTTCCAAGGTGTCGCTGCCAAAGTCGGTCATATTGTAGCCGTCGGCCGAGGTCAGGTTGGAGTCTTGGAGGCTCTCCACGAGTTCCTTGTACTCTTGTTTTGCGACCTCGAGTTTCTCGTTGATGAGGATCCTAAACTCCTCTAACTCGGCTTTGCTATAGAAATTCTTTTCTTTATTGGGGTCTTCCATGACTATCGGGAGATTTTGATCCAGCCTTGTATGCCGTCGATCTCAATGGAGTGTCCATCGGTGATTGTTGATGTGATTTCCAATGAGTTGGACAGCGTTTCATTACAAATATAGTCTTTATTCTCAGTCAACGCCTCATGCCATTCAAGAACATCTGACATCTGTACCGCGATGCGGTCTGTCACTTCGAGTCCACTTTCTTTGCGCAGTGCCTGCAGGCGGCTCACGACCTCGCGAGCGAGGCCCTCGCGCTTGAGGGTATCTGTGAGCGTGAGGTCCAGGGCGACGGTCACCTTTTCATTGCCAGCCACGCGCCAACCGGGCACGTCGTCTGTGCGGATCTCGACATCGTCGCTGGTCAGCTCAAAGGGCTGTCCTTCGACATCGATGGTGATTTTGCCATGCTTGGCTAGCTCTGCAAACTCGGGGTTGCCAAATTTCTGGATCGCCTCGGCGGCAATTTTCATTTTTTGCCCCAAGCGTGCGCCAAGTGCCTTGAAATTGGCTTTGGCTTTTTTCACGATGACGGTATTGCCGTCGCCATCGCGCACGATTTCGAGGGCTTTCACATTGACCTCTGAGAGGATGATGTCTTGCACGGCGAGTACTTGCTGTGCCATGGCCTCGTCGAGCACGGGCACGAGCACGCGGGCGAGCGGCTGCCGCACCTTCACATTCACTTGAGGATTTTTGCGGATGCTGTGTACGAGCGAGGTGATCTCGCGGGCAAAGACCATGCGCTGCTCCAGATCGGCATCGATCTCTGCTGGATTGGCAACGGGAAACTGACTCAGGTGCACGGACTCAAACGGCTCCAGGCCAGTGATGCCGTTGAGATCGCCATAGAGCTTCTCGCTGTAGAATGGCGCATAGGACGCCATCAATTTGGAAAGCGTGAGCAAGCATTCGTACAAGGTCTGATAGGCGGCGATTTTTTCCACGGTGAGCTCACCTTTCCAGAAAATGCGGCGGCTGAGGCGCACATACCAATTGCTCAATTCATCGAGAAATGCCTCCATCGCCTTAATGCCACGATGCGGCTCATAGTCGCTGAGGGCGGCCTCTACATCTGCGATGAGATTGTTGAGCTTGGACATGATCCAGCGATCCATTTCTCGGCGCTCGCTCACAGGTATCCGGTCTTGGCTGAAGTCAAAGCCGTCCACGTTGGCATACTGCGCAAAGAAGAAATAGGTGTTGAAAAGGGTCCCGAAGTAGCTTTGCTGGGATTCTTTCATGTGGGCCTCATTGAATTTGAGGTTGTCCCACGGGGCGGCGTTGCCGACCATGTACCATCTTACTGTATCTGCACCATAGAGCGGCAACATCTTAAATGGGTCCACGACGTTGCCGAGTCGCTTGGACATCTTGACGCCGTTTTTGTCGAGCACCAAACCATTGGACACGACGTTTTTGTAGGCGATCTTGTCAAAGGCCAACGTCGCGATCGCGTG
>JANORP010000479.1:0-64664 GCA_031415375.1 Bacteroidota bacterium
CCCACCAAGGCCAAGGCGCTCCAAGGAGAGGGCGACGAGCTCTTCAAAAAGGCATTGCCTTCACTCCAAAAAGCAAATGAACTAGACAAATGCGATATGGAAACCCTGCGCGCACTCCTTCAAATCACGATCAACCTCCAATTGAACGACGAGTACAGCAAGTACAAAGCGATCGAAAAAGAGTGTAAGGGCAAATAACTATTCATCTTGCCCTACAAGAAAAGCCCTCCAGTTCAATCTGGAGGGCTTTTCTTTTGAATTCAGAGAGAATGAGGGCGAAAAAGTATCTCTACAGAAATATTATCCACACAAAAGCAGGACATATCAACATTTTTCTTCACCTTTGCTTTGATCTCAAAAGGCATAGCCTTAGCTTTGGGCGTCATTAATCACTATTGGAATTTTAAAATACCATGAAACTATTTCTCGGAGTTTTCGCACTGATGATCGGGTTGGCAACGACGGCCATGGCGCAGCCAGGCGACGGACCGACAACCCATTTCACGATCGGAGTCTTGGACCAAATGGGCAAGCTTGAACTCACTCGCATTTATGTGACCCAGTGCAGCAAAATCAATATGCTGCTGCCTTACGTCCCTTTTAATCAAAAAGGCGATGCCGTCTCATTGTCCGGAATGGGTATTCCAGACACCAAAGACAACAACGGTTTCATTAAGAAACTGGACACTAGCAGCGGTACTCACAATGAGACCCTAGACGAGACTCTCAACATCATCATCCCTTACGCCGATAAGGAAGACATCATCAAAGCGATTCTTTTCTTGCAAAGTGTCGTGGAGCGTATTGAGACAGGACTCTAAAACTGGTGTTCTTTTTCAAAAGGAAGCCCGCAATCCGATGGGCCACAATACAAAGATCGGCGGGACATCAAGTCTCGCCGATCTTTGCTTTGATAGCCGATTGCCAAAATCGCCGATCAAAACTTCATTACCTGATTGGGGAGATTGATGCGCATCGAGCCTAGCACACTCATCGAAGTATTGCCATTTTCCTTACGGTAGCGCCCTTCCAGATCGACATAGGCATCTAGATGCAATAGACGGTAGCTCAATCGGCCATACAATTGGGTGATTTTGAAGGGGTCCCCCTGCCCCACAAAGTTGTTGTAGTTCTGGAAATTGGATGTGTATGGCCTGAAGATGTCTCCTCCATAATTGTTGCCATTCAAGTCCCTCCCTTTCAGGACAGAGCTGAAAATCGCCAGTCCAGACCAGCGTGCAAATGGCTGGTAGCGAATGATCAGATTAGCATCGTGTGCATTTGCGCCATAGGAATAGCCTAGGTATTGGCCGTAGTGCGAATAACTCGCCGCAGGATTGAAGTGGGAATAGGTAAAGGGGCGCACCCAGTTGTACTCCATCTGTAGATCAAGTCCCATTACCGCGAATGCATCAATGTACTTGATTCCCAGCTGGTACCCAAATTTGTTTCCATAATAACCCGGGCCATTGGCGCGGTTGCGAAAGTTGAGGTCATCCAGTAAAAATTGGCCATACTGCTGAAAATGCTTGAGTGCATTGAGTTTCCAAGTAAATCCTAGCATCGAGTTGTCGGGCGAACCCAAGGATTGCTCGACCGAGCGGTAAAAAATGAGTGGGTTCATGTACTCGAGTTCAAAACCACGATGCCCGCCCGGCAACCGTGGCGAATAGACGACCGACTCAAACACGCCAATCGACAACTGCTTCCATGGTTTGTAGTTGAGCTGATGCATCACCGCATATTTCTTGGGATATGTGCCATAACCATCGGGCTTGCCCTTGATGAAATCGGTCATCAAGGCATAGTGGTTCACATACTCAAACTTCCAAATGCGTGTATTCAGATTCAGAAAAAAATGCTCCGTTGCATTGTCTGAAAGGAAAAGGCTCTGGTAACCATTTCCCAAAAACGCCCGATCCTTCCCAAATTTAAGCCTGAAATGCTTGTCGGGGCTATAGGTGATGTAGCCGCGCGCATTGAAAAAGTCAAATCCTGTGTTGGGGGTGCCGCCATCAAAGATTTTCACAAAGTTTTGCCCATTGAGGACACCCAACTCTGAAAAAGCACCACGTACAAATTGCGGGTGTTTCACCTGATTTTCAGTTACTTCCGTAAAAAACCCGATTCGTTTGGAAATCGATCCCCGCAATTGCACACCACGGGTGTTGCGATAGTTAAAGAGATTGATTTTGCTCAAATCGGCCGTATAGTTGTGCTGATCGATGCCGCCAGCAATGTGACCCACGACATTCGCATACAGGCGCACCTTACCGCTTTCAAAGTGGTAAAAATCCCGTTGGTTGGTGTAGAGGTACTTGAGAATGCCCTTTTTTTGATTCAAGGCTGCAAAATCGTCGTCGGCCGCCAGCCGTGTGAGGCGAAACCAATCACGCTCTCGCATATTCATCGCTGAGGTATCGGTCGCCGCAAAGATCGCCGAGACAGCTTGCCGACTATAGGGCTTGACATCGGTATGGACTGTCTCCCCAGTGAGTCCCTTGATATCCAAGCGATCGACCATTTGATAGGCCTCGTGCTGCAAAGGCAGATCTGCATCTTGTGCAAAAATAGCAACACCTAGGAGAGTATGGAACAAGGCTAGACAGATGAGTCTCTGAGTATTCATGCCGCGAATCTATTCATTCTCGCGGGCAATGAGAAGTATTGATTGCTTGAAATGACAACAAAATAGGTCTTATCTGCAAGTCTTCCAAGCATTTGTAAATTTCGCTCGCAATTGCCTATATTTGTATTTGGTCATCTAGAATAAGAAAATGTCGAGAAAATCAACTACTTCAACATTGAGCTTGCTGAGAATTTTTTCCGGGTCATTCTTGCTCTTGCTACTGTTATTGTTGGGTGCAGGAACCTCCTATGCACAGTACTGTAACTCAGGGGCGACGAGCACCTTTGATTCCAACGTTGGATTGGTTCAATTGAATACCATCAACAATAGCACCTTGGGGGTTTGTGCCACCTATTCCAACTTCACTGCGCAAAACACCAATCTCACGATCGGTCAACCCTACAGTATCACGGTGACCTTGGGTACCTGCGGCGGGAACTTTACCAAACATGGTAAGGCCTATATCGATTGGAATCATGACTTTGATTTTTTGGATCCGTTGGAAAATATTGCTGGTTTTGGGCCTGCAGCTAACACCAATACGTTCACCATCCCCTTCACTGTACCTGGCGGCGCCCTTCCAGGTGCCACTCGCCTACGTGTGGTCGGGCAGGAAACCGGCTCTCTCGCAGCGGTAAATTCCTGCGGTACATTCACCTGGGGTGAAACCGAAGACTACACCGTTACGGTACTTCCCTCCTCGCCCAATGACATGGGGGTGACAGCAATTCCAACCCCTAATTCTGGCTGCAGCCTGTCTGCCTCAGAACAAATACAAATACAAGTCACCAACTTTGGAACGCTCACGCAGACAGCTTGGAACGTGAACTACCGCATCAACGGTGGCGCGACGGTCACCGAGCCTATGACTGGGAATTTGGCGACTGCAGCATCGCAAAATTTCACGTTTGCCACGACTGCCAACTTGAGTGTGCCAGGTAACTACACCATCAAGTGCTGGACATCGCTGACAGGCGATGCCTACCCAGCAAATGACACGACAACCAAAATCGTGACAGGTATCCCTAGCGTGAGCACCTTTCCTTATATCGAGGACTTCGAACTCGGGAACGGCGGATGGCTTCCAGGTGGCGTGAACGGGACTTGGGCCTATGGCACACCCGCTAAACCGACCATCATTGGTGCAGCCTCCGGAACCAAAGCTTATGTCACTGGTGGCTTAGGCACTGGGTCCTACTCCAACAATGATCAGTCTTTTGTCCTAGGCCCATGTTTTAATCTCAGCACTCTTCAAAATCCATGGATGTCTATGAAGGCATGGTGGTTTTCTGAATTTAGCTGGGATGGCACCAATGTCCAGTATACCACCAACTTTGGAACCACCTGGATCAACGTCGGCAATTACAACGATCCTGGAAACTGGTACAATGACAACACCATCGTCGGCAATCCTGGCGGTTCGCCCGAGGGCTGGACAGGTGGTGCCTTTGGTAATACCAGCGGCTCCAATGGATACATCACCGTTGCTCACCGTCTCGACAACTTGGCTGGTGTATCCAGTGTACGCTTCAGGGTCACCTTTGCTTCAGACGGTTCAGTACAATCAGAGGGCTTCGCATTTGACGACTTCAAAATTGCCGAAGGCCCTGTCTGCAACCTCGGTCCAAATACTTTGATTTGCGGCGGGGACAGCCTTGTCCTTGATGCGGGACCATTTGCGACATTTCTCTGGACACCCGGTGGCCAGACAACACGGTATAAAACAATCACCCAGACCAATACAGGTCAGCACGTCGTGCGCGTGACCGATATTTTTGGGTTTTATGATTTTGACACCGTGTTGGTTTCACTTTCCAATCCATTCTTGAACATTGGCCCAGACTCAACTGTCTGCCCAGGTGATACTGTGCTGCTCGATGCAGGCTTCCACAATGGTGCGAGTTATGTTTGGCAAAATGGCGCAACCACACAAGATTTCCCAGCCACCGTGGCTGGCATCTATTATGTAGAAATCACCGACTCAGTGGGCTGCCAAAAGACAGACTCGATGAGGCTCAACATCTTCATTCCACCGTCCCTGAGCCTTGGCAACGACACCACCGTCTGTGCCAACACGCCAATTGTGTTGAATGCAGGAGGTGGACCGACAGGAACGACCTATCAATGGAGCAATGCCGCCAATACACAAGTGTTGGTAGTGACCTCGGCAGGTCAATACACTGCGAGCGTGACAACACCTGGCGGATGCGCTGCGATCGACAGCATCATCATCAACCACTTCCCGACACCAGGTGTGAATCTAGGTCCCAATCGCGTGGAATGCGGCACATTCACCTTGGATGCAGGTGCAGGCGGCACATCTTATCTCTGGAGTACTGGCGCACAGACGCAAATGATTACATCGCCGACGCCCGGTACCTTTACTGTCACGGTCACCAACCAATTTGGTTGTACCGCGACCGACAACGTTACGATTACATTGGGCGTCGTGCCCACGGTATCGCTCGGTCCTGACCGATTGCTCTGCAATGGCCAAACAGCTGTTCTCAGTGCAGGCAACACTGGCTCTACCTACCTTTGGAGCACCGGCGCCCAGACACAAAGTATCACCGTGACCACCCCAGGCACATTTGTCGTGAATGTCACAAGCCCTAATGGCTGCGTAGGGCGCGATACGATACTCGTAAGTGCATCGGCACTCCTCGTCAACCTTGGCCCCAATACCAATATCTGCGACAACGGGTCCCGCACACTCGATGCCGGCAATCCAGGGCAAGTATTTCTCTGGAGCAACGGTGCTACCACACAGACCATCGTCGTGACCCAACCAGGCAACTATTCCGTGACCGTGACCGATGGACAAGGCTGTAGCGCAGGTGATGTCATCATCCTCTCCCAAGTGCCCGGCGTCTATGCAGCAATGGGCGCGCCATCGACCTCCAACGTATTCTTCCCTGTCCAATTCAACGACTTGAGCACAGGCGGTCCCAATACTTGGGAATGGAGATTTGGCGATGGGCTATCTAGCACACAGCAGAATCCGACGCATACCTATGCTGCGCTCGGCCTCTATACCGTGACCTTGATCATCTCCGACGGATTTTGCCGCGATACGATCACCCAGGAAATCAACGTGAACACTTACGTGGGCATGGAAGACGGCGACTTTGCAATCGCATTTGACCTCTACCCCAACCCATCCAATGGATTGTTTCACATGTACCTGGAACTCTACAAGCGTAGCGATCTCGAGATTGGCGTGATGGACATGCATGGTCGGACAGTATATACTGACCTCGTGCGCAGAGCCCAAACATATCAAGGTGACCTTGATCTGAGTGGTATCAGCAAAGGTGTCTATATACTCTCCTTGAAAGCTGGCGATCGCAAGATTTTCCACAAGTTGGTAATCCAATAGATCGACCGACGATATGAAAAGCCGCCTCCCGACAACGGAAGGCGGCTTTTTGTTTTCAAGGATAACGACGATGACTTCAGTATTTGTGAGTGGAATCAACCACATTGAACACGTTGGATGGCTACAGTTTTTGAGTCACTCCGATCGAATGATCGCTGCCCAGTTTCTCACCTCCCACTCCCTATCCCGCAAGAATGGTGATTGGGTGCAGCCCCAAGTCGTGCAGCGAACGACGTGGACAATTTATTGCCTAAAAAGCTCATATTCCTGCATTTTTCACTTGATTTTGACCCAATAAAAGCAGTAGATTTGAGTATCAACGTTCTCATTATGGCTTGTCAAGTATAGCTGCGCTGCATCTCCCAAGTATAGGGTCAGGCAGGCTACTTGAAACAACGACCATCACCTTTCGGGATTCGGTTTTTCAACACCCAATCTCAAAGGTTACATCGGTGCTGGAGACAGCCCACATCACAAGACTTAAAGACTTTTAGAGAGGAATGCTAATTGGCGTTCACGGGCCCCGACCTTCTCAGTCGGGGCTCTATGTTTGGAATGTCACCATTGGAAGCTGCCAGACAGGAACTCGCCCATGCGCATGATCCAAAGGCACGCATTTATCATTGTCAAATCTAGGCGAATATAGCTTGGGTGCAGACTCCAGGAAGCACAAGCCAATGCGACCAAGAAAGTGCCGAAGACCAAGCTCGCCCAATTTCACGTTGCAAATGGCTGCCTGCGACCTATCCCCTACAGCGGCTTAAACTGCTCAAAGGTCTCCCTACAGTTGCGGCAGTGGTGCACTGCGCGGCATGCTGTCGGGCCGAAAGCATTCATCATAAAGGTATTGTTGCTGCTACACTTCGGGCACATCGCATTTTGCAGCACCTCCAAGGTGAGCATGCCGTCAAACGCTGGCGGCGGCGAAAGGCCAAAGTCCTTGAGCAGCACGCGCCCACGTGGACTGATGAGGTTGGTGCTCCAAGGCTCGTTGTACATCACATCCACGCGACTGTGGGTGACGCCGTGGGCCGTGAGCACCTGCACGATATTTTCCTTCATGTGATGGATCGCTGGGCAACCTGCAAATGTGGGCGTCAATTGCACGACCACAGAGCCATCTGCTTCAATGATCACATCTCTGATCACCCCGAGATCCACGACCGATATCACCGGAATCTCAGGGTCTTTGACCTCCTCTAGGGCGGCATAGATCTCAGCCTCGGTCACCATACAGCCGTTTCGTCGATGGCGAAGACCTCGTCCATCTCAGCCAACAGCTTGTCGAGGTGCTCGGTATGCTTGCCATGGCGACCGCCATAGTGTACGGTTTTATCGACCACGGCTGGCAGACGCAGCCCACTCTCGCTCAGCAGTTGCGTCACAGCTTCGATCCACTTCGATTCCAATTCACCTTCACTCGCTTGCAAGCCCTCAGCGACAATCGTATCATCTTGTGCGGTAGGCTCAAACAATGCCAGCGCGTGAGGATAGGCAAAATCGATGGCCGACTGCAAGCGCTGATTGGCCTCTTGCGTGGACAGGCCCAACTGCTTGATCCAAATCGTCGCGTGCATGTGGTGGTAGCGCTCCTCGCGCAAGAGTTTCTTGGACAGCTCGGCCAAAGGGCGAAAGCTGCTCTTGGTCAAACTCTCCAAGCGAATGCTCTCGGCCAAATCGTACAGGGCATGCCGCACGAGGCTGAAGGCATAATCCCCAATGGGAAACTCCACCAACTGGCAGCAACGAAAGTCGCCTGCCTTGCGCCCAAAAGCCAAGGCATCTGGGCTACCCTCGCCAAAAAGCTCGTTGAGGATCACATAATAGGCCTGTGCATGACCGATCTCGTCTTGGGCCATGCTGGAAAAGGCGATGTCTTCTTCCAAAATCGGCCCGATGCCGGTCCATTCGCTCTGTCGGTGGCCGAGGATCAAGTCGTCATCGGCGAGGCGGTAGAGCAGATCTTTAATCGCAACTATATTCATGGAGCAAAATTTACAGAATTTGCAGAATCAATGTTGGGTGCTGAATTCTTGGTCTTCCACCGAAGTGGGTCGGTTGCTGATGCCTTGGTGCGCGAAATGCAAGCTGTCATATCTGCTTTCTATTCCCAATCCGCCAACTGCCAAAATGATCAAACACCCATCCAAATAGGAGAGCTTCCCTCAGCCACCAGAATTCACAACTGGAGCAGAATTCTGAGGATTCTGAGAATTCTGCTCAGCGTTGAATTTCTGGATGATATGTTTGTTTTTGTAGCCAAAGGCCTCGCGGTAACTCTTGTCGGTCGCCGGCTCAAACATATCACTGTCGTCGTAGCTCGTAGCGGTGATCGCCGATGTGCGCACCACCCAGAGATTGACGCATTTCATGCGGCGGGCATATTGCTCCTTCGCAAAGATGAGTGCCAGCTCGGCATTTGCGGCGTGGACGCTGCCCACGTGTACATGCTGTGCGCCACGCGAGGTTTGGTGCATCACCTCAAAAGTTTCCCATTGGTCTAGGCCACCCTTGGGGACATATTCGCTTTCAGAAGGCAAATCTGCACGGCTGATGCGAGGATCGAGAGAATCAACTTTCATATATCTGGATGTTTAGGACAATGGTGCAACATATTCTCCACTATAAACCTTGAGTGCCTCGCGCACCCAGCGGCCGTTTTCCTCGGCCATGCGGCGCACGGCAAGACGCTCTGCATTGCAGGGGCCGTTGCCGTTGATGACTTCATAGAATTCATTCCAATCGGGGTCGGAAAACTCCCAGATACCATCGGCATTCTTGCGGAGATTGGGATCGGGGATGATGAGGCCCAGTTCCTTGATCTTGGGGACGTAGGTATCGAGGAAGATGTTGCGCATCTCATCATTCGTTCCCATTTTGACCTTCCAGCGCATCAACACCTCGGTGTGTTGGCTCGCTTTGTCGGGCGGTCCATGAAAGTGCATGATGGGTTTCCACCAGCGATTGAAGGCCTCTTGAACCATTTTGCGCTGCGTGGGCGTGCCAGTGGCGAGATGCACGACGGAGTCGTGACCATATTTGAGGTGAAAGGACTCCTCATAACAGATGCGCTCAAGTGCTCGGCAATAGGGCCCGTAGGATCCCTTGGCGTTGATGGTCTGGTTCACGATCGCACCAGCGTCGATGAGCCAAGCAATCACAGCTGTGTCGGCCCAAGTCTTAGCGGGGTAATTGAAGACATTGCTGTATTTGCTTTTGCCGCTGATGAGGTCATTGATCATGTCCTCACGACTCTTACCAAGGGTCTCGGCGGCAGAATATAGCAATTGGCAGTGACCAGACTCATCTTGAACCTTGGCCATCAGCGCCAGTTTGCGCCTGAACCCAGGCGCACGCGTGATCCAGGTGCCCTCTGGCAATGCGCCAATGATCTCACTGTGCGCGTGCTGCTCAATCATGCGGATGAGCTGCTTGCGGTACATATAAGGCATCCAATCCATGGGCTCGATCTTCTCACCGCGATCGATTTTGGCCTCAAACTCGGCCAAACACTCTGGATCTTCATCCTTTAAATCCTTGCCGAAGTTATCAAACTCCGTCACTGTCAACGCTCCGTACATACAATTAATAGTTAATAATTAACGATTAATAATTTTTTCATTCTGCACTATGCGCGCCCCGATGGGCTGCCAACCTAGTCTTTTTAGTGTCCACTTTTCAGACTGTTCGCACCAGGCCATTCAGGAGTATCCCCGCCAAGTGCTGCCCGATTTCCTCTGAACTCAACTCCCCATCTGCGCGGTACCAAGTATGCGTCCAGTTAAGGGCGCTCATAATGGTGCGGGTACTGAATCCCTCATCATAGTTTTTGAAAAGATTTTCCTCGATGCCTTTGCGTACCACGGCCCTGAAAATTCCTTCGTATGCATTGCGACGTTCGGCATAGGCCGAGCGCCGTGGCTCAGAAATATGCCGCCATTCCCTGAAAAAGACAGCCGACGCATCGATGTTGCGCGTGATCACCCCCACGTGGGCAATGATCATGTCTGTAAGTTTCTTTTGCGTGTGCAATTGCGACTCGGCAATCGGGGTGATGGAATCAAAAAATTCGTCGGCGCACCCATCTGCGATCGTCCAAAGAATATCTTCCTTGGATCGATAGTGGGAATAAAGGCTTGCAGCTTCCATGCCCAAGCCTTCGGCAAGGTCACGCACACTTGTGGCCAAGTAACCTTTCTGGTTAAAAAGTCGCTCAGAAACTGCCAAAATCTGCGATTTCCTTTCGCTGATCGATTTTACCGCCATACAAAAAACCTCCTACCTAACATTTGTTAGCTAAATAACAAGATAGGTTTGACAAAGTCAAGTGGGCAGCGCATTTTTTTCAGCAAAGCTGATGAATATCAGCAAGGTGATTGCGAAACGGCATACCGAGCCATCGAGCAGAACTGAAAAGGCTTTCCAAATCGCCTCGGACAAAAAACTATCAAGGCTTTTTTGAATCTTATCGAGGATATGCTAATTTTAGCGCCGAATGTACATTTTCGGCCCGAGTCTGGGTCGTGAAAGACGGAAAAATCGAGCTGAGAAAGCATGAATAGTTTAGTCACAGGGAATGATCTGATGTTGGTAATGCCCATCATGATACTGCTACTTACAGGAGTGGTAATCATGCTGTTGGATGCCTTCAAGCAATACAAGCCACTCTCTTGGGTTGCTGGTATCGGCATTGTAGCGTCTTGCGTGGTGGCTTTGCCGCCCGTGATGGCAGGCATGGGTGTGACTTTGCAGCCGCTTGCGATGCACAACATGATGCGCACCGACGCCACAGCCGCGCTGGTGCATATCTTTCTTTGCGTTTCTGGCTTGCTCACGCTCTTTTTTGTCGGTGATTTCATGAAGCGGCAGGTTGCACGCATCTATGACATCTATTCCCTGCTCATTTTTGCCCTCACGGGCATGGTCATGCTCGCAAATGCCAATGACCTCATCATGACCTTCATCGGTCTTGAAACCATGTCGATCTGTCTCTACGTGATGGCCGCGATGTACAAGCGTGACGCACGTAGCAACGAGGCTGGTTTGAAATATTTTTTGCTGGGCGCTTTTTCCACCGGCTTTTTCCTCTACGGGATCGCCCTGATCTATGGTGGCGCTGGCTCGACCAATTTCAGTGCCATGGACATACCTCGCCTCGCGAGCAATGCCATGTTTTACCCTGGCGTAGGCATGTTGGTGATTGGTTTCCTCTTCAAAGTGAGTGCATTCCCCTTTCATGCTTGGACACCAGACGTCTATTCTGGCACCCCTACCCCACTCACTGGCTTCATGGCAACAGGCAGCAAGGCTGCAGCATTCATCTCTTTGGCAGCATTCATCAACCTGCACCCAGCCATCGCCGAAGACCCTAAATTTGAAATGGTGCTCGTAATCTGCGCCGTGGCGACCATGATCTATGGCAACATCGTCGCAGCACGACAAACCGATCTCAAACGCATGCTCGCCTACTCCAGCATCGCCCACTCTGGGTACGTGCTACTTGCCGTCAATGGCGGCGAACGTGGCATGGAGGCCGTGATCTTTTATATGCTCATCTACACGTTGATGAATATCGGAGCCTTTGGCTTGGTGAGCATGGCAGAGTCCACGAGTGAAGACAATAGCATCAGCTCCTGGAAAGGATTTGGCCGCAGCAATCCATGGATGGGTGCCGCCATGTCGATCTTCCTCTTTTCGTTGGCTGGCATTCCTCCCTTTGCGGGCTTCATGGGAAAATATTTTGTCTTTGCAGCGGCCATCAACAGTGGCCTCGTCATTCCTGCAGTGATCGGCATCCTCACATCTGCCATCGGTGCCTACTACTACATCAGCATCGTGAAGACGATGTACTTTGATGAGAAAGACCAGCCCAAAGTCATCACGAGCACCCACATGGCACCTGTCGCTGGGATCATCGTCTTGGTCATTCTGGTCATCGCGTTTGGCGTGTTTCCATCCTTGGTGCAAGGATATGTCACAGGTACCATCGGCAATACGCCCATGGCTGTGCCTCCCCTTGCCGGTGTGGTACACTGATCTCTGAAATCTTAAATCTTGTGGACGGTCAAAGACATTCCCTCTGAAAATGAGGGGTGTGACCTATTTGCAAACAAAATGGTCGTAAATTTGAAGCGCCATGAATTTGAAAGGAGCAATATCGCACCCACTGTTTGAGAAATTGCGCGACACAAGCGCCCGCTTGGGCATGCGCAGCTATGTGATCGGTGGATTTGTACGTGACCACCTGCTCGGCAGGGACTGTAAAGACATCGACATCGTCGTCGAGGGCAAGGGAATAGACCTCGCCAAGGCGTTTGCCGCAGACATCGGAAGTGATGGATTCTCTTTTTTTGAGAATTTCGGGACGGCGATGGTGATGTATGACGACTTCCAAGTAGAGTTTGTGGGTGCCCGCAAGGAAAGTTATCGCCGCGAGTCGCGCAAACCGATTGTAGAAGAAGGCACATTGGAGGATGATCAGGTGCGTCGCGACTTCACGATCAATGCGATGAGCATCTCCCTCAATCCCGATGACTATGGCATGCTGGGCGACCCATTTGGAGGCGTGAACGATCTCAAGGCGGGCATCATCCGCACACCGACCGATCCCGATGTAACCTTTAGCGACGATCCCCTGCGCATGATGCGGGGCATTCGGTTTGCGACCCAGCTCGACTTTGTGCTTGAAGACAGCACCTACAACTCGATCGCTGCCAACAAAGACCGCATCGGCATCGTCTCCCAAGAACGCATCACCGATGAGCTCAATAAGATCTTGCTCGCAGACGTGCCCAGCAAGGGTTTTGGACTGCTCTTTGAGACGGGCTTGCTCCACCTCATCTTTCCAGACTTTGTAAAGCTACACGGCGTCGATATCGTCGATGGACGTGGCCACAAAGACAATTTCTACCACACGTTGCAGGTGGTCGATAATGTATGCCAACTTACCGACGACCTTTGGCTGCGATGGGCTGCGGTGCTGCATGACATCGCCAAGCCAGCAACCAAACGTTATTTTCCAAAACAAGGCTGGACTTTTCACGGCCATGAAGACATGGGTGCCAAATGGGTACCCCGCATATTTCGCGACCTGCGGCTGCCGCAAGACGCCAAGATGAAATTTGTGCAGAAGCTGGTGAAACTGCATCTGCGCCCCATCGTGCTAGCCCAGGAGATCGTGACCGACAGCGCCGTGCGCCGCCTCATGTTTGAGGCAGGTGAGGACATCGACGCCCTCATGAAGCTGTGCCGTGCCGACATCACGACGCGCAATGAGCGCAAGTTTGAGAAGCATCTCAAAAATTTTGCCCTGGTCGAGCAAAAAATCATCGAGGTCGAGGAGCGCGACCGCATCCGCAACTGGCAGCCGCCACTTACAGGCGAGATGATCATGGAGCTATTCCGCTTGCCGCCAGGCCGCTTTGTAGGTGAGATCAAAAATGCTGTGCGCGAGGCCATCATGGACAGTGTGATCCCCAACGAAGAGGCTGCAGCCATCGAGTTTGCACGCACGGTAGCCATCAAATTGGGGGCTGTAAAATCCAGCGGAAAGTAGGATATTTACCTCAATGAAAAGCTGTTTCAAGATGTCATTGCTCCCATCTGCTTCATTCCGCAAGTTTGTATTGTGCGGGCTCATGCTATTGCCAATTGCGCTCATGGCGCAACGCGGCCTCGGGTTTCGTTTTGGCACCGATGTAAACCATTTTTTCCGTGCCGAGGACCATCCGCTGGTCAATGGTGCTTGGAGCCAAATGGTCTTTGGAACCTATTACCAAGCCGTCTTTCAAGATGGAGGCGCCCAGTTTGGGCTCAATGTCTTGTATAAAAATAGCTCAGGCAAAGGCTTCCCCAACTTTCCGATCATTGCGCGTGACTGGCGCAGCGGTCAAAATGTAGGCCTCACTGCCTTGGAACTCGACTTGCGTGTCGGTCCCAGATTTGGCGTCTTCAATCCCCGCATCGGTTACCAGCTTTTCTACTGCATGAAACGTGACGGCTTTTTGGAGGCCGGCGACAGTTCCAAACTGAACCGTACCTACGCCATGCTGCCCTTTGGCTTGTCGATCGAGGGACCCACGGGCTACGGAAGCGTGGGCTTTGGCATTTTTTACAATATTGGGCTCAACAACGTGATCAAAGCCCCTACGCCAGGTCTGCGGGACTACGATGGCAGCAAGATCAGAGGGCTACGTTTTGAGCTCACGATCATGTTTTCCTCAGGCGAACAAAAAGAGCGCCACCCTGTAAAGGTCTTTGATCCCGAGACCGGGGAAGAGATCAAGATTGATGAACGGTAGCCAATTGGAGATCAGGGCATGATGATTTTGAAAACGCGCTCGACGCCCTCCCCTTTCATTTTCCTATTCCTCTCGCATCGCAAACTCCCAAACCGCCCCATCGGCATTGTAACAATTGGCCGTGAGGCCGATCTGTCGCGCGAGCAGCAAAATGATCTTGCTGCCAATGCGTTTGCTGGTCTTGGGATCATAGTCGGGCGGGAAGCCACGGCCATTGTCACGCACTGAGATACTTCGATCCCCGGCTTTGATCCCAAATTCAAGGCGGATGCGTGGCGCAGGGTCGGTTTCTGCAAAAGCATACTTGAGCGAATTGGTCACGATTTCATTGACGATCAAGCCAAGGGGAATGGCCTGTTCCAAGTCGAGTTCAAACTCTGGCCCGACGATTTCCAATTCGATCTCCTCTTGCTCACCGCTGAAACTACCGAGCAGGTTTGCGGTGACCTCACGCAGATATTCTTGCAACTTGATGTGCCCCACTTCAGTGCCACGATGCAATTGCTCATGCACCAAGGCCATGGCTGCAATCTTCTTATTGATCGTGGCCACAAATATCGGCACAGGCTCTGCGTGATTGTAGCGCTGATGTAAGTTCATGAAACTCATGAGGAGTTGGAGGTTGTTTTTCACGCGGTGATGCAGCTCCTTGAGGAGAAATTCCCTTTCATTCAAAGTACTGGAGATCAGTGCATTTTTGTGCTGAAGCTGCTGAGCCTGAGCATGTATGCGCCGACTGGAGCTGCGCAGCCGCAAGGCGAGGGCGAGCAAGCCCAGCAGCAACAGGGCAAAGGCTGCGACGACCCAGCGCCAGATCGCAATTTGCGTCTTCTGAGTCTGATTTTCCTTTTGAATGAATCTATTTTGGCTTGCTGCCACCCGCAGGGCTGTTTCCTTCTTGCCAGCTTCATAGCGCTGTTCGATTTCGTAAATGGCATCGCGCTTGGCCAGTTCATCGGCTTTGTTTTGAAACTCCATCCAGCGCTTTTGGTATTGAAATGCCTGGTGATAGTCGCCGCGTCGGGCAAAGATCTCCACCAATTGGGAGTAGATCTCGGGATCACGGGCTGTGAAATGGTACAAAGCATTGGTGTCTAGCTGGGCCTGACCATACTGGATGGCCAATTCCATATTGCCCTCCAATACTGCGATCCAAAAAAGGTGGACGCGCTCACTACAGGAATTGCGCAGATCGCCAGCTGTACGAAACAAGGCTTCAGAATGCTCAAAGCTGTTGCGTGCACGTGCAAAATGGCCGCGCTTTTTTTGGAGGACGCCAGACTCTGACCAGACCAGGGCCTGCATCAAAGGGTAATCGCGGATGATCGGCATCTCCAAAATGGTATCCATCAACCCCTGAACGTGCTGGAGATAACTTGTATCACGATCAGATTCATGCAATTGCTGGATCAGCGAGACGCGCGTGATGCGCGCAAGCAAGACGATTTCGGCATGGCTTTTTCCCATGTCCTCGGCTTGGACCACAAGCTTGTGACTAAGTGCAGTATTCCCCCCTTGTCGCTGGACCTCAGCCATATCGATGAGATTTCGAGCACGCATGCGCAGCTCACCGGCCTGGTCATAGAGGGAGTCGGCTTCAAGATAGTGGTATATCGCTTGGTCATGGTCGCCGCGCAAAAAATCAAGGTAGGCCTGAAAATTACTGACAAGACCCCGGTGAAAATCTTTGTTGGGTGCAGGCGCGAGGCGCAGCGCCTCCAAGGCATAGCGATCGGCTTCGTCCAGGTCATCGGCATCGGCTAGCAACACGCCCTTGAGCATCAAAAGTGCCCAAAAGCGAGCTGGCGATTGCGCACTGCGCAATTCTCGATCAATTTCGGCATCGTCAAAGTCGTGATAATACTGCATCAACATGATGGAGTCGATGGCGATCTTAGCGGGGATAGGCGGATGCTGGGCGTACAGGGGCGCGGGAAACAGCAAGCCGACCAGCAAAACACTGGCAAGCAGGCATCCCTGTGTCCAAGTTTTGGCGAGGGAAATAGGCGCTTCCACAAATGGCAGATGATGAATCCAGCTTGATCGACGCATCAGAGTCCAATATTTTTCAAGTAGGCCCTCCCAACGGGAATTACTTGCGCACCTACGATGACCTTGCTTGCCGAAATGCCGTTGAGAAATTTGCGCTGCACGAGATAACTCTTGTGAATGCGCACGAAGAATTCGGGCATCGCCTCTTCCAGTTGCGTCATTGTCGCCCGCACAACAGACTTTTTACCATCGGCAAAGACCATTTCCATATAATTGGAAAAGGCCTGGACGTAGTGCACCTGATCGACGGCGATCGACTCGGCGTCTTTGCCGATCTGCAGCAAAACTGGAGAGGCTGCCGGTCGGGGCGACTGCAATTTATAGGCAGCCAACTTGAGGTTGGCGACGAGGGTGACGGGATCCACAGGCTTTACGAGATAGGCCAAGGGCTGCGTTGCAATGGCGCGCGAAATGGTTTCGGCGTCGGTGTAGGCCGTGATGAAGAGAAAAGGGATCTGAAATCGCACCCGCAAATCTTGGGCGATGGTGAGGCCCTCAAAGTGACCATTGAGGTTGATGTCGAGCAGGATCACATCGGGCCGATCTTGCTCCACGGCCGCCATTGCCATTTCGAATGTCTCGGCAATGCCCGTGACCGCGTATCCTGCCTCTTCGCAAGTTTCCTTGAGATCCTCTGCGATGATCAGCTCATCTTCACATATCAATACTTTCATCCCTTTTACGCGTCGTGTGGAGCAGTACATTTAACAATTGGTGATGTGACCTGCACACCAGCCGCCAGTTGCATCCACCAAATTGCGTGTCGGTAAAGTTCCAAGGTCGGCCACTCATTTGCAAACAAAATCAACTGCCGCATTGGACGCATTCATGCAGGTTTGGTCGCCTTGCCGACAACCACAGCAGCAAATCTAGGGCATGAGGCGGTCTATTTGAAAGATTGAGGTCGTTCGTCCCAAATTTTCGTCGTTGATCCCATATTCCAACACAGCAAAAATGAAGGCTGCAACTTAGCACCGTCAAGTGACACAGACGCCTCGAAATGCTCAGGGATAGAAAGCTCCTTTCCCAATCCTGACGAGGCCAAGCGACTTTTGACTCGGAATTCAGTTTCCCTAGGGGTATCAAAGCATATCATCGAGAAAAAATGCGAGACCGCAGCCGACGTATTCAAATCCAAAATCGATCTATCCAAGGAGGTCGATTGCGCGATGCCGCCAGCGCATTGGTCACGCATCGTGTACAGTCTGCTCGATGCCCCTCCTCTCCCACCGCCAACTTAATCAATATGCGTCGGCCCGTTGCCGTGACCTGCGAGCAGGTCACGGCCGGGTTGACCTCTCCTAGGGTTAATGTTTCCTGGTTCCAACGCAAGCAGAATCCTATTTTGACGTGGGAAAACATGCGTTTGAAACAGCCAAGGTTTGCAACCTTTAATAAGACTATCGCCCATGTGGAAACAGGATTTGCAACTGATTTTACCCGCAAAAAAGCCATGTAAGCGGTTCGCCTAGCGCAATATATTTTCGTGTCAAGCGCATCTTGAAGTCGTAATTTATTGCGGGGATTTCGTGTAATTTTTTAAACATTTTTTGCCGCAATGCGACGGGCAATCGCATTGATTCTTTCTCAATTTGTAATCATTTATCTCTTTAAATACAAATTCGAATATGGATATCCAAGGAAACATTTTGTATGGCGGCCATCGAGCGCAAGCCATCTCTCCCGGGCAGTCGATGTTCTCCAACAACAGAGCCTATCGGCTGGCTTTTCAGACAGACGGCAATTTGGTCATCTACAAGATCAATCAGCAGACGGGCAAGGAAGACCCGATCTGGGCCACCGGGACAACAGGCAAAAACGTGGACGCCGTGCGCATGCAGGCAGACGGTAATTTTGTAATGTACCACCCCCAACAGAAGGGCTCGCCCTGGAGTACCCACACCAACGAAACTGGTGGGGAATACATTGTGATGGAAGACTGGGGTGACCTGGTCTTGTACCGTGGCGATGGTGGCATCGTCTGGAGCAGCGCCGAGGATCATCGTGATGACTGGATGAGGCTGCTGGACGACAGCCTCACGCTCAAGGATATCTGCGTGCCTGGCAGCCATGATGCAGGCATGTACGAGACCAAATACCTCGCTCGTCGCGGCTTAGTGCTCACACAATCCCTAGGGCTGTATGACCAGCTCAGATGCGGCGTGCGGTACTTTGACTTGCGGCCCACATACATAGATGGCAAGGGCATCTATGTCTATCATGGCCCTGCAGAGGGTCCATTGCTACAGGTACTGCTGGATGAGGTGGCGCGTTTCTTTGAATCGCATCCGACCGAGACTGCGATTCTCAATTTCTCGCATTGGAAACAATTTGAATCCAAAAACGACACTTCCCAGGTCGGCAACCTCACGTTTTGCAAAATGATCCAGGATACATTGGGAAAATACCTGCTCATCAAAGACCTGAACACCAACCTCTCCAATGTTCCGCTCAAAGAATTGCGCGGCAAGGTCATCCTGATCATCGCGGATCACAATGATCTTTTTGATTTTCACGTGCGTAGCAAAATCAAGGGCATTTATCAATTAACGATCCAATTGAAACTCTATGACCGTTACTCCGACAAGCGCGACTACGACGAAATGCGCAACGATCAGCAAGGGAAATTTGATCGCCACGACAACCGCGAGGAGCTCTTCATGCACAATTGGACACTCACGCCGATCGACAATATCATGATCGTCTTCCGATCGACGGTGCGGTCCTATTCTGAGGAGATCAACCCTAGGCTGCGGCAGGAATTTGGCAAAATGAAGGCCGATCTCTGGAACCCACGCCCCAACGGAAAAATGGTGAACATCATCAACATGGACTATGTGCAGGAGGCCTGTCCGCTCGCTGTGTGCAAGTATGTCACGCATCAGCGACTGCTACAGTTGCAGCAGCCTAAGCCATAGGTCGTTCAATCATATTGAAATGTCTCTAGACCGTAAGGTATGCCGCAATTGGGCTTTCCTTACGGTCATTTTCTTTGTTGCGCAGGGATTGTCGCCAAACAATGATACACAGATCGTGTCCCCAAGATCTGCCTTTCACGCATACGCTTGATCGTTCCCCTAGCCCCCGATCTTTACCATCGCCCGCTTGCTGAGCTGCTCGGCAAGTGCTGCATCCTGAAACTCCGGTAAGCCACCCAGACGCTCGGCCTTGGCGGCGACTGTGGCCGCAATGAGGGGGCGAATGTCTTCCCCGGCACGAAAGGCGGAAAGCAAATCGGTCTCGGCTTTCGCAAAGAGGCAATTGCGCAGCCGGCCCTCTGCTGTGAGCCGTAGGCGGTTGCAGCCTTCACAAAATGGCTGCGTGACGGTGCTGATCACTGAAAATGTGCCCTTGAAGCCAGGCACGCGGTGCGCCTTGGAGGTGCTATGGGGTTTGTCGCTGAGTTTCTCGATGGCATAGCGCGTGCCGATTTTGGCCAGCATGTCAGCGTAGGAAAAGACTTTGTCCCAATTCCAGGCGTTGCCGTCAAAGGGCATGAACTCGATGAAGCGCATGTGGAGGTCGGCGGTCTCCCCGAGGGCGACAAAGTCGATCAGCTCGTCCTCGTTGAGGTTGCGCATCACGACCATATTGACCTTGACCCTAAAGCCACGCTTGAGGGCCATGTCGATATTGGCCTTGACCAATGCAAATTGGTCGCGGCGCGTGATGGCCGCGAAACGCTCGGCATCGAGGGTGTCGAGGCTGATGTTGAGGGAATGCAAGCCGATTTCCTCGAATACATCGAGGAATTCATGCAGCAAGGTGGCGTTGGTGGTGATGGCGAGCTCGACGGGCAGGCTGCCCAGCTTGCGCAAGATGAGCTCGGCGTCGCGGCGCAGCAGCGGCTCCCCGCCTGTGAGCCTGATTTTGCGCACGCCCGCCTCCACAAACACCGAGGCGATCCCAAAAATCTCATCTGCAGTCATGAGCTTGCTCGGTGGCAAGAAACGAATGTTTTCGGGCATGCAATACGTGCAGCGCAGGTTGCAGCTGTCCACGAGCGAGATGCGCAGATAGTCGTGCCCGCGCCCAAAGGCGTCGGTCAAGATGGGGCTGATGGACTGCTGCGACATGGTGTAAAGATAAGAAAATGCACTCACAATGCAGTGAATTTCGGTCGTTGCCTCAAGGGAAACGCCATTTCAAGGCTAGGTCACGCTTTCCTCAAAGGGGTGGCAACTTTGATTTTGAGCGATCTGCCTTGCATTTCCCTTCTGGGACTTCGCTAGGGAATTTGCCATTGGCATCAGCTTCGGGATGGCGGTTGGTCCAAGCTTCTTGGCTGTCTCGACCGTAGGGCTCGTCATCGGTGCCTGGTCCTCTGAACTTGTAGGCAAATTTTGGGTTTGGGCAGCGCGAGCATTCACGGTTTTGGTTTCCCTCATTGGCAATAGGACATTGATGAATGAGACTCAATTTACGCTCAATCGATGTACCTCGCCAGCCATTCCCCAAAATACCTTGGCAATTGTCTGGCAACCGACATTCCCCTTGCTGTCTGATATTCAAATAGGTAGGTACAAACATTGCATTTTGCAGTGAAATTGCGTACCCTTGATTTCAATTCATGTGTTTCAAATGTCTGAGTTTGCCACCCCCACAAAAAAAGCGATTGCCCCTGGTTCAGATTCTAGTTCGGGGCGCAGCCTTGCTCCGCCTCCTTTCCAGCTCAAAACGGATTCTCCAGGATCGGAGAAATCTAGTTCTCAGGGCGAAAAAGACCACTCGGCACGTTTTGCGGGAGACTCTGTGCTCGTCGGAATCGCCAAGGGATCAGATGTGGTCAAAAAAGGCGACAAGGGTCTCAAGGTCTGCAAACTTCAGCAAGCGCTCATCGACATGGGCTATTCACTCCCCAAATATGGCGTCGATGGCGACTTTGGAGACGAAACAGTGACAGCACTTCTGAAGTTTCAATTTGACAGCGGCATCCCAGAAACCTCCAAGTTTGACCAGACGACGATCAATACGCTCGACACCCGATTTGATACACGTCGGGATTATCTGCAAGCTGCAGCTGACTATGATCCTGTCGATCCCAAAAAAGGGACGCGTACACTCACTGCGAAACAGAAAATAGCTGCGGTGGGTGAACTCAATCCAAAAATGGGGCCTCCAGGGGCCAAGTTTCAAGAAACGGTTGCAGGCAAGAAATACGGCGATGAGATCATTGCGGAGCTCACGCCCATGATCCCAAGGATGCAAAAGGAAAAATTTACGGATATGGAGCCCTTGCGTGCCGATCCCGCAAAAAATTTCCACAAAGACGCCGATTTGGAAGGCGCCGCCAATGCTGGCAAGGACGCCACTGACAGTGTTTATGGCAAACTCAACAGTGGCCCGGCCTTTGTCATGGGAACCAACCTGATCGATCAATGGGATGATGAAAAATTGAGAATCTCCAAGAAGCTGGACCCCGAGAAAAAGGAAAAGGCAAAAAGACAAGTTGCTTACTTGATCGATTCGGAATGTACCGCGATCAACTATGCACACAATGCCGATACTGGAGACACCGCCGAATTGGCGATCCTCACCCCGATCATCGACTTCTTTACCGACACGACGGCCAAAGTCCAAGCATTGCTCGAAACAGAGATTGGCTGGGAAGGTGCGCAATTGGATGGAGATCAATATTTACAAGTATTCAAGGATCCCAATGCAGAAACCAATCGCCTCAGAATGTGGAGGTTATTTCATGTCTCCATCCATGAATACATCCATACGCTGCGCGAAAAACGATACTCTGATTGGGCAAAAGCACTTGGTGGCTCCAAAAATCATACATTGATAGAAGGATTTTGTGATTTTTTCACGATGAATGTCCGTGCGAAATACAATAAGTCTGCGCTAAAAGCATTCCAAGCAAAGGTCGAAGGCAGTTTCCATGATCCAGTGAAGCCTGGGGTAATTCCAGATTTTTCCGATTTGCCCTATGCCTCCAATGCTGAAGCCGAGCGCATGGTGGGCCTCATCGGAATCAACAATGCACAGCTCGGCTATTTCAAGGGTGAGGTAGAACTCATGGGCAAGGTATGACCAAGGGATACTATGGCCCGATCATCCTCTGGTTTTGCTGCCTAGCAATTGTTGCTGGTTGCAAAGTCCATTCATCCAGAAATCCAACTCAGCCATCGGCATCGATTGCACTTGCGCCAGCGACTGTTGTTGAAGAAATCAAGCCCACGCCCATGAATCCAAGACCTACACCAAGTACTTGCGACATCGCCAAGCAAATGATTCTAGACCGCTCTTTTTCGCAATGGCAGGGCTTGCCAACAGATTGCGACTGGACATCGCTCACTGGCCCCCTCCCGGCAGATTGGACCTTGGTTCCTGGACGTAGTATGATCACTGAGTATGCGCACCACGCATCGATCAAATTGAAAGTCAATGGTTATTATTTGCCATATTTCACATATACTGAGGGTAGGCTCATCCTTTTTGATGCAAGCCTCGTTTCCACGCCAGCAGAGGATGCAGCATTGCTCGCGACCTTGGGAGAGCCTGAGAAATGTCTCACATGGCAAGATGGCATGGAACCCATGCCTGCCACGGAATGCATATTCGCATCACGCGGCATGACCGTCTTCACCAACCGAGACCATAGCCTCATTGCACACATTGCGCTCTACCCACCTTGTGCCACAGCGCACTATGAGCAATACTTGCGCCCCAATCTTGCCAAGGAGAGACTGCCAAAAGGAAATTGATGGCATGAGCGCATGCTCAATTCCCCCCAAATAAGCAGCTGCTTCTCTGGAGTTTTGAATACATTTACAGTATGAGAAAGACATCAGCGCACTTCTGGATTATCCTGCTTGCAACCCTCTTGGGCCATCTATCCACCTCTGCCCAGCCTGTCGGCAAAAAGCTCCTCCTCGAGAAAATCACGAGTGCCGGCTGCCCGGGCTGCCCCAACGGTGATCTCATCTTGCAAAATTACCTCGCGGCCGACAGCAACCTGGTGCCTGTCGCGATCCACGTGAACAATGCTGCCCACGTGGACCACATGTTTTCAGCCGATGGCGACGCGATTTTGGCGGATTACCTCTGGGCCCACCCGACGCTCATGGTCGATCGTTACAAATTTCCCGGCATCCAATATGTCGCGGGTACATCGGGAAGCTGGAGCGCGATGATCAATGACCGCAAGCAGCAACCTCTCATTGGCACGGTCGGCGGCTCGACCACCTATACCAGTGGTGATCGCAGCCTACAAGTGCATCTAGAGGGTGCAATCCTCTGGGATCTGAGCTGGGACCTGCGGGTCAATGCCTACATCGTCGAGAATGGCGTGACCGGCACTGGCCTCGGCTATGACCAACTGAACGGCAACAACACTACGCAGGGCCATCCTTTGCAAGGATTGGGCAACCCGATCGTGGGCTATGTACACAATTGGGTGCTGCGCGACATGCTCGGCGGCCCGCAGGGCGCGCCAGCATTTCCCAATCCGATCCCAGCCGGCCATCTCTACAGCTATGATTTCACGACGGCACTCGACAGCAACATCGACGCGAGCCAAGCCTATATCATCTTGGTCTTGCAGCGCTATGATGCGCTCAAGGAGCAACGCGAGGTGCTCAATGTTGCCAAACTTGGCCTCAACGGTGCCATTCTCGCAGGCGTGGAGATGCCTGCGCGGCAGCCGCTCGCGCTCCTGTGGCCCAATCCTGCCACTGACCGTGTACATGTGCAAGTCGGCGAAACCGCCGATTGGACTGTCACCGCATTTGACCTGCAAGGGCGCAAGCACATGCAGACCGTTTTCTCGGGCGACGAATCCGATCTGAACACATCATCACTTGCTGCTGGCATCTATCTGCTACGCTTGGAGTCGCCAGGCAAGCTTACGGTCACGCAAAAGCTGAGCATCCACTAGCAGATGAGGATGCGCAGCCCCGTCCAAGCGAGCGACGTCCATCGCTACGGTGATCAGACGCGCGGCAGCAGCGACATGCTAGCTGTGGAGGAACCATTGGAAATCAGATTGGAATTTGGGCCTGCCCAAGATCGGCGGCAGCGCAATATTGCGGTGACGATGCGCACGCCGGGGCATGATTTGGAATTGGCTGCGGGGTTTTTGTATGGCGAAGGCATATTGCGCGCGGTGACCGACATCCAAAAGATCGATTGGTGTAGCAATGTGCGCAAACCCGAGGAATATGGCAATGTCGTGAAGGTCGATTTGGTGCCCGATGTGATGCCAGACTTGGACAAGCTGGACCGCAATTTTTACATGAGTAGCAGCTGCGGGGTCTGTGGCAAGGCGAGCATTGAAGCCTTGCAACTCGAGCGCTGCCCTATGCTTCCTGCTGATGGCATGCGCTTCAGTGCAGATTTCATCCGCAGCCTGCCTGCTATCGCCGACCAGGAGCAGACAGTCTTCAAGCACACGGGAGGCATCCATGCGGCGAGCATTTTTGAGGTCTCGGGGGCGCTCTTGGTGCAACGTGAAGATGTGGGACGTCACAATGCCGTCGATAAGGCAATCGGATCCATGTTTCTCCAGGGCAAACTGCCCTTGCAGGACCATGTGCTACTCGTAAGCGGCCGCGCAGGTTTTGAATTGGTTCAAAAGGCCATCTTTGGCGGCATAGCAGTGATGGTGGCCATCGGGGCACCATCCAGTCTCGCGGTCGATTTGGCGCGGCAGCATGGGCTCTGCCTGGTGGGATTTTTGCGTGGCGAGCGATTCAATGTTTATGCGGGAGAAGGGCGTATCGGGCCTGCATAGACAGAACTTGCGTCACAAAGTATGCAACCAATACGGGGAAATGAAACGCTGAATGGAGCAAAAGCCAGCGAACTTGCGATCAAAATACTTCAGCAACAATGAGAACGCTGCTCCTCTCCACCCTGCTCCTATTGTCCATGGTCGCGCATGCACAATGGAATGCATTTGGCACAGGTTTCACCGCCAATGACTATGTCGTCGGATTCACGCCCTACAATGGCGACTTGCTTGCCTATACCTTTCCTAGCCCATTGATCTATGTCTATGATGGGTCAGGTACTTGGACGACCCCTATGCCGCCTGTGCCTAACTCAAACGGCATCCACCGGCTACTCGTCGCAGACAGCGTGTTGTATGCTGCAAGCTATTCGACGGGCACATTCAACCAATTTTACAAATATGAAAATGGAGCTTGGGTACAAATGGGCCTCAATTTCAGGAATTGGGCTAGCAGTGGCGAGCCCAATATTTACGATGCGATCATCTTTCAGGACACGCTCTACATTTGCGGGGAATTTGCGCGCAACGGCACAGATACCATCTATGGCGTGGCCAAGTGGGCAGACAGCACTTGGCTTCCTTTGGGCGAGGGCCTCGTGCAAGGCCTGCAACCCAATGGCGACCTCAAATACCCGCACCAAATGATCGTGTACAACAATGAGCTTGTCGTGGTCGGCAATTTCAAAAGGGCAGGTGGACAAATTGTAAACGGGATTGCTGCTTGGAATGGAAGTACATGGCATGGATTTGCGGATGGCTTCAACCGTGCCGCCTATGGGGCTGGCATCCACAACAACGAGTTGTATGTATGCGGTGAATTTACCCTTGCAGACAGCCATGCCGTGAGGCACCTGGCAAAATGGGATGGCACCACGTTTGTGGATCCTGGCGTCGGTGTGGAGGGTGTAAACTTGCCTTTTGGCAATGCCTACATCCACAGTTTGCTCTCTTTCCAAGGTCGCTTGTACATCGCAGGTGGATTCAACCGCATCTGGCAAGGAAATACCCAACTCATGGGGCGCGGCGTATTCGCCTGGAATGGCTCGCTCGTCGATCTCATGGATGGCGGGGTGACTGGCGACGTCGAGGCCCTGATGCCCTATCAGGATGGACTCTTGATTGGTGGAGATTTCGTGATCGCGGGTGGCAATGTAGTGGTCGATCATGTGGCCTATTATGATTTGCTCACCCATGTACAAGCACCGAATAGCAATGCCTTGCAGGTCTATCCCACACGTTTCACAGACGGCATAAACGTCACGGGCGTCATAGGGCAGGCAGATGCGCCCTCCTCCATACGCTTGATCGACTTGCACGGGCGCGTGCTGCAAGCAGGCCCTTTGCAATCCACCTACGTGTCGATGGTGGATTGCCCGGCCGGCATGTATCTCTTGCAAATATGGCAGGGTGATGCCTTGCTGCATCGACAGTTGCTGGAGAAGGTGAGGCTGTGAGCCGCCCGAGACAGGTATGTCGCCGTAGCTGAGAGACTACTTCCTTCAAAGCCGATATTTTGGCGTCGCACTTCTCGATATGCAGTCTGTAGGCCCACTGCGAAGATCAAGCGCCTGCTTGTAATGGATCGTACAAGGGTCCAGAGCAATACGCCTCGGCGCACACGGTCGCATGAAAATGCTTGAGGGTTGGCATTCAAATTTCCTTTCAATAGCCGTCGATCATGTGCAAGCCTACACAACGCGACCTCCGCTCACCAAAATCGCTCAGCATGGCGGTTCATTTTTCGTTTCACAAGCATTTTTCTGGTGAAGGCCTTGCCAAATTCGCCCCAAAGATGTTGGCCAATAGCTGATCGAGGCGAATCTAGGGCAATTTCGGGGGCGAGCGGAAAAATGCATCCACCAGAAAAATACCCGCGAAACGAAAAATTGAAGTCCCTCAAGGCGCAAGCCGAGCTGCTCCTGGATGTCCTGATGCAGGAAATGGATTCAAACGCCGCCATCATCCCAATCTTGCTCCTCCTCATCGAATTCATAGAGGCTGAGGAGGAACCTGAGGATCCCGGGTGATGGATTTTTTGGGTTCATTGGTTTCATGCAATCGCCCGGCATCAGGGTCGCCTCGGCATGAGACATCGAGGATTTTGACGTATATTTGTGTGCATTGCGTAGGAAGAATATGACCGAAGAGGAAATCATAAAAGGCATTGCCGAGGAATCGCCGGACCTAGATGTGGTGATCAAAGAGTTCTATGACCACACTTTTGATCGTTTTACATCATGGCTTGTGTACAAGGGAGCTACATTGGAAGATGCCAAAGATGTCTTTCAAGATGCCATCCTAATCCTCATTCAGAAGGCCAAGGCAGATCCTGAGTCCATGCCCAGAAACCTTTTCTCCTACTTTTATCAAATGTGCAAGAACATTTGGTATCATCGGTCGCGCTTGCAGCATTACAAGCAATCGCTCGTGGACATTGACGACCTCCTCGATCATGAAACGACGCACGAGTGGCTGCTCTTGGAGCAAGATCAAGAGAGCGACGAGGAGGCTGCGAAGGGTATATTGATGCAGCTGATTGAAAATGATCTTGACGGGCCCTGTCGGATCATTTTTGAGGCGATGATGAAAAAAAAGCAATACGACAGTGCAGAATTGGCATCCAGATTGGGCCTCCCGAGCGCAAACGCTGTCGCTCAAAAAGCGAAGCGATGCAAGGCCAAAATCATTCAGATTGCCCTGTCTGATCCATATTACTTTGCCGCTGCGATGCAATATTTGGATGGGACTACAGCCTATCCACAATTTAGAAAATATCGCGCACACGTTTATAGCCTCATGTTGCTTCTAAAAGGCACCTTGAGAGATGAAAAGGAGCGCCTAAGCATTGAAAATCGCTTAAAAAGCGACGAAAATTTCAGGGAATTTGCAACCTATCTCAAGCGACAAACAAAACTCAGCTGACCTAACCCTGGTGCCTGTCCTTGAATTCCTGCAGCATGAATTTGCAGAACCTTGGTCCACAATTTTTGTGAACCACATTTACAACATCTCTCACTGTTTTTGACCGCTTTAGCCTTCTGGTGATTACTTTGAGTTCAGCGTCTGGGTTGATGTTGGCGTATTCCTCCTCGATGAGTTCGACAAAAAAATCGATCAATTGCTTGCAATAATGCTCCTCAATCCCATTTGCCTCGACTTTGGAAAATTTAAACTTTAACCGCAATGTGCTCAAAGCCACGCGCGGTTTTACAAAAAGCTCCAACATTTCCAGGAAAATCTTGAGTCCGACGGGGAATTTGCGTGCCGCATACTTCCACGAAAAAACATCAAAGGACATGATCGCTTTGGCCGTCATTCCGATCACAGCCGCACGCAACCATGGATCGTGGATTTTAATATCCAGGTCAAACTCAGTGATAAGACTATAGATGGCGATCCCAAAAATGCCGATGATTCCACCGTAGAAATAAACCCATCCAGAACGTAGGCTCAGAAAAAAATGATCCGTATAATTCTCAGTTGTCCATGACAAAATTGCAATCGTGGCTGCAGAACAGAATACGACTAGTAAGTAATAAATCATCACCCGATGTCAAATAATTGCGTTTCAAATGAGTTGATGTGCTAAAATAGGTCGGGAGGACATCAAACGCAACTTTTTTTTTCGATTTGGAATATTTTCAAATCCATTTTGGATAATTTTTGGCTCACTATTGAGCCTTTTGCATACAGGAAAGCGATCTCTCACACTTCAGGTCGATCAATGCCTTTGGGCCATTCGTCCTACTTGCATGGCATCTCCTTGTACAAGACGAGCGCCATGAATATGATGCTGCATCGATTCTTGTCAAAATACGAGGAACAAGCAAGGTGACAGACCTAAATCCCCGATTGCTCAAATAGACGCCCGATCACCTTGATGACAGCATCTTTGCTTTCGCTGTCCAATGGCTGCGATTGGGAGGCTTTGATGGCTTTGTCACGTTTCGCTTTGGAGCGTATGCGCACCTTATCGGGCTTGCTCGCGTGAACCTCTACAAAGTGGGCCAAAATAAATGTAGGCAACAATTCCTCCACCATATTTTCAGGCATACCCGCCTCAAATGCCAGCAATTCCTTTTCGATCCAGACATCTTGGGGGAGTTCAGCCAAAGCAAGGCCAAGATCGGTCAAGTCTGCAATATTGACGGATGGCGACCCAATGAGGTCTGCAATGGGTTTTTCCTTGAGAAAAATAGTGCTACGGTGCGTCATAAAATAGAAGCGATGAAAGACTGATGGGATTGTCTAGTCTATCCCAAACAAACTGTGGAACTTGAAATACTTTGGCAGGGCCAAATCTGCAAACAATCTAGGGCAATCCACAGCCCTAAAAAGCACATATCAACCAATGAATATTGCACAAACGCAATATTTTCAGTAGTTTTAAATCATCGCTCTATTGAATTCTCAATAGTTCAATTCAAAGGCGATTGCTACGTCTATCTTGATCTACTCTCTCTAGGGGTATCCTCCTTTTTTTACGACCTTCCTTTCATGCATATAGTGTATGCAGGGCCCTAAAAGTGACGGGGAATTTCTGCCTATTATGGATACCAATATCCTCCATTATATACTGCATGTAAATCCATTTTGAATACATTTATCTATAATTGATCATTTTCGATCCATTGAGATTATGATCGGCTCCATCCGCAGTGCTTGCCCCATGTTCACGATGCCAGCGCATCGGGCAAAGTCGTCGCCAATGTGCTGGCAAGCCCCGGGTAATGCAAAAATTCATCCCCTACATTTTTTCTCACCGAGATAGTGCGACCTTCGGGGAATTCGATGAAAAACACTGCAAGAAAATGGGAATTGTAAGAAGGTTGTCCTACCTGCTCGGTGGGCTGGTACTGAGCCTCGGTGCACACGCCCAGCTCGACACGATCATCCAATATGAGGTCGCCACTGGGGCCGTCATTGTCATGCCTTCTGTGGCTGTCGATACGAGCATCCACTTTGACCATACCGCCTATGAAATCGGCCCCTTGGGAGACCAGCAGCTCTTGGATCTCGTGCCGCCCACCGCCAACCTATTCCTCAATTCTCAGTTCAGCGATATCGCCAGGACCGAACCCTTCATGCCCGTCACCAGCTATCCTGCCCGCACAGCGATCAAGCTATCCTATTGGCACAATGACACCTTGCGAGACGACTGCTCGGGCATCATGGTAGGTGACCAATTTGTGCTCACCTCAGCACATTGCGTTTTTTCACACTCTGGCAACCCCACTTGGATTGGTGATAGCCTCCTAGCTGTGCCTGCCTATGACAACGGGCAGGCGCAGCCCAGTCTGCCCAGCAGCCTCGTGGAATATTGCTATATTTTCAAGACAAAATATGACAATACCTCTGGCAATGACCTCGCGCTGCTACAGTTGCGCACTCCCATCGGGCAGACAACAGGCTATGTCGGCTTTGCCTTCAGCTCAGATACCAGCTATTTCCGAGGAAAGGTCTTCCATAAATTCAGCTATCCAGCAGCGCGGCACATCATCGACACCACACGCGTGTACAACGGCGACACGATGTATTACAACTACGGCTACATCCGAGCTATCGGCAACCAATGGTTGGAGATCCCTGCAAATTCAGCAATTGGTGTGCAGGGGCAAAGCGGGAGTACATTCCTCTATACTGACAACCAAGCCTATTATGGCTTTGGTGTCATGAATTTTGCAAGCCGTTGTCGCCATTACCCGATCCACCAAGGGGAGTTTTACCAGCTCAAACACATCATCGATACCCATCTGGTAAACGTCGCACCCTTAGCGCAACAGGCAACTTTGCTGCAAGCATATCCGAATCCCTTTTCGGAACAAACAACCTTGCGGTTTGCCAACCCCACGCACGCAGCCCATTGCCTGCGCCTATGCGACATGCAAGGCCGGGTGGTACTGACGATCGATGGCATCCGCGATGAAGCGCTCACCCTCGATCGCGGAGATCTTGCCAGTGGCATGTATTCTTTCCAACTCCTTGCTGGCGAGCAGCTACGTGGATCGGGCAAGGTGATTGTAGAGTGAATGGGCGGCAGGCTTGAGGGTTTGGTGCTTTGTAGGAATTGATTGGTCGTCGCTGAGGAATGATCTTTCCATCAATCCAACACTCAGTTTGTCTTTTCTTTTCAGCAGATGACTTAGATCAAGCCGTACTTTTTGTGGAGGATGTACCACAGCGATCAGGTTTAATCAGCAGGAGAGGCACATGTTTTGGGCACCAGATATTGCGCAAGTGTTGGGATGCAGCACTTTACTCTCAGGCCATTGTATCTACATCGATCCTGCAACGGAAGCAATGGGTAAGGCATTGGGAATGTAGGTCAGAGCCGTCATTCCACCCTATCCCAAAATCAGCTATCTTTAACCCAAATCCAAGGTATCTGCACATGGCCGAATTTGAAATTGAAGTCGAGATTCCACGTTACGTCCGCGCAGGTGTGCGCTTGCTGCCGCCTGAGAAGTTTCGTAACATCACGCTCACACAGCCAGAAAACAAGGCTGCGGGCCTCAAGGCGGTCAAGGAGTCGCTCGCGCACCTGCAGCGCGAGATGGGCCTTGGAAAAGGGCTACGCCTCGCTGGCAAGATGAACCAACAAGATGGCTTTGATTGCTCGGGCTGCGCATGGCCCGATCCCGAGGACCATCGCAGTAGCCTCGGCGAATATTGCGAAAATGGCATCAAGGCACTGGCAGAGGAGGCGACCGAGGCCAAGGTCGATCCTGCATTTTTCAGGGCACATGCGGTGGAGGAATTGAGCCTCTGGCCTGATTTTGAGCTGGGCAAGGCGGGGCGCATCACACAGCCCATGCTCTTGCGCAAAGGCAAGTCGCATTATGAGCCGATCGAATGGGAGGCTGCATTTGCGCTCATCGGGGAGCAGCTCAAAGCATTGGACAGTCCCGACGAGGCGATCTTCTATACCTCGGGCCGCACGAGCAACGAGGCCGCTTTCATGTACCAACTCTTGGTGCGTGCATTCGGCACCAACAACCTTCCCGATTGCAGCAATATGTGCCATGAGAGCAGCGGCACCGCGCTGAGCGCGACACTCGGCATCGGCAAGGGCAGCGTGAAACTGGAGGACCTCCATATCGCCGAGCTCATCGTCGTGATGGGCCAAAACCCCGGCACCAACCATCCACGCATGCTCAGCGCACTCAAGCAGTGCAAAGACAATGGCGGTACGATCATCGACATCAACCCCCTACAAGAAGCTGGCATGCAGCGCTTTATCAATCCTCAAAGCCCGATGGAGGTGCTCAAGGGGGGAACAAAGCTGGCAGATATGCACCTGCCTGTGCGCATCAACGGCGACGTGCCCCTGCTCAAAGGCATCGCCCGATTGCTCTGGGACTTGGAGCAAAAGGCACCCGGCAAGGTCTTTGACATGCCCTTTATCGCGGCCCATACGCTTGGCTACGATGCATTTTGTGAGGATATGAAGGCCACCGACCTCGCGGTCTGCGAACGCGAGAGTGGCATCTCCCTGGCCGATATGCGCAAGGTCGCCCAGCTGATCGCCAACAAAAAACGCATCATTTTTTGCTGGGCCATGGGCCTCACACAGCACAAGAATGCCGTCGGCAATATTCAAGAGATCGTGAATCTCCTGCTCTTGCGCGGCGCGATCGGGAAGCCAGGCGCAGGCACCTGTCCGGTACGCGGGCATAGCAATGTGCAAGGCGATCGCACGATGGGCATTTACGAGAAGCCCGCCGAACGCTTCCTCGCCGCGCTTGACAAGCGATTTGGCATCCAAACGCCGCGGCCACATGGCTACGACACCGTCGAGGCCATCCATGCCATGCAAGACGGCAAAGGCAAGGTCTTCATTGCCATGGGAGGCAACTTCATTTCGGCGACACCCGATAGTGAGGCCACGGCCAAAGCATTGCAAAACTGTGACCTTACGGTGCAGATCAGCACCAAACTCAACCGCTCGCATGTCATCACAGGCGCCACTGCGCTCATCCTTCCCTGTATCGCGCGGTCTGAAACCGACCGCCAAAAATCGGGGGTGCAGCATGTGAGCGTGGAAAACAGCATGGGCGTCGTGAGCAAAAGCGTGGGGAGCGGCGACCCTGCTTCTCGCTATTTGCTGAGCGAGCCGGCGATCGTGGCTGGCATTGCCAATGCCACCCTCCCCCACTCCATCCACATGAATTGGGACGATATGGTAGCCGATTACGATACCGTGCGCGACCACATCGAGGCGGTGATCCCTGGTTTTGAGGACTACAACCGCCGTCTCCTGCACCCGAACGGATTCTACCTGCCCAATGGTCCCCGCGAAGGCACATTTACGACCGACAGTGGCAAGGCGCACTTCACCGTCAATGCCCTCCCAGCAAACAAGCTGGAGCCTGGGCAATATGTGATGATGACCATCCGCACCCACGACCAATACAATACCACGATCTATGGCCTCGACGACCGCTACCGTGGCATCCTCAATGAGCGCCGTGTGATCCTGATGAATACCGACGACATGCATACCCTAGGCTTGCATTCGCGGGACAAGGTCGATCTCACCAGTCACTTCAGAGGCGAAAAACGCCACGCCCCAGGCTGGATCGTCGTGCCCTACAAGATCCCCAAGGGCTGCATGGCCACCTATTTCCCAGAGGCCAATGTACTCGTGCCGCTGGACAGCGTCGCCGACAAGAGCAATACGCCTGTGTCCAAATACATCGTCATTACGGTCACAAAAGCAGTATGAGCAGCGCATCATCACATTCGCCAGGTCATCAGAAGATCACTGTCAGGTGCCTCCTGACCTGCGTCTTAGTCTGTCTTTTTGTGCCGATCGTTGCACAAAAAGGTCAATCAGCCCATGAAAGGCCAGTTGCCGCCGCGCAAAATCGGATTGCATTGCATGACGAGACGCCTGGTCACTGCTTTGCATTTGTCTGGTGGAATCGGCTGGAATGGGACAGCCTGTGGCAGGAGACCTATACCTATTCCCCGCAGGGGCAAGTGATCGCCGTGCTGCATGACGCCTTTGCGAGCGGTGTATTCATTCCCTTTGAACGGCAGGCCATTGCCTACAGCAACAGCGGCTACCTGAGCGAGCGTGTCACGCAACGCTGGGTCACAGGTATGTGGACCAACGCAGTGCGCGAAACCTGGGCGACCGATGCACAAGGCAATGACACGCTGCGGATAGCCTATTCTTGGCGCCAAATACAAGGTCAGTTTGGATGGGACACCACCTCGGGCGACCATTCGATCATCGCGTATGATGGTAGTGGGCAAATCACCAATAGCGAAACCTCGTATTGGGTGGCAGGGTTCCCTAGGGGACATTGGGAAAGGCTTTCTAGAAGCGAATATTTTTTTGATGGCCTTGGCCAATGGGATTCACTCATTGTCTCCAGCCCATCGGGCAATGCATGGGTCCCCAGCAATCGACTCGTGCAAGTCCAGTGGCACGACTACGCATTGGGCCAGCGTAGCGGCTACCGCACGCAATATTACCAAGGCTCCTGGATCGATGCCCAACGGGTCAGCTGCGTCTATCAAGGGCTCGGCAGCAATTGCGTCTCAGAGTCCTACACCAACAATGCATGGGATACTACTTACCGCGAATCTCGAGATTTTGATGTCGAGGAGCACCTCACCCAGTGGGAGCGGCAAGAATTCAACAACGGCAACTGGCTCATTTCCAATGGTGGAAAACATTTCTATACCTACAATGGGATTGGGCAGACCGAGCAAGTAATCGACCAGAGTTGGGATCCTACCATCGGTTACCTCAATGCGCAAAAGCGGATCTATGATAGTTTTTTTGTCAGTGCGACGACTCCACAGGTGAGCGATTGGGCTGTGACAGCATTCCCCAACCCTGTCACTGATGTCTTGCATATCCAGAGCCGCACGCGCGAGCAAGTATGCATCAAGGTGCTCGACATGCAAGGCCGCATGCGCATGCAAGCCACACGCCTCTTCGCGGGAGAATGCACGATCCCCATCTCAGACCTGCTCCCCAATGGGACTTATTTCTACCAAGTGTCGAGCAAGACAGGTCAGGCCCAAGGCAAATTCATTTTGCTACGATAGCCCTCCAGCAAGCCCCAAGGTTTCATTTTTGAGCTGGGATCGAGGAATTTTTTCTACTGGGTTTTGAGAAGGGAATTGCGCCTTTTCAAGTATCTTTACCGTATGCGTAACACGATATTGACAGGAATCCTTGCTTGCCTACTGCTTCAACTTGCCCATGCGCAAACCCGCATTCACCGTCCACTGCATGAGGATGAAGGCAGGCAATTGACTGTAGCCTCCAAGGTGAGCAGCCACAATGACCGTCCACAGTTGTACACGACATTTAGCTGGATGGACTCTTTGAGCGCCTGGGACACGATTTCGCAGACGACGCTGAGCTATGATGGCAACGGATATCTTGTGGAGGAAGTCACATCCAACTATTTGGGCAATGCTTGGATCCCCTCGTTTCGTGCGTTGTATGTACACGATGTGAACGGGAGATATATCGATGAACGGTACTTTGATTGGAACGGCGCAAGTTGGGATTCGACCATACGGTATGTCTCTGCCTATGATGCCGTGGGGCGGCCCAATCTGTTTCTGATTATCCAGTGGAATGGAACCGCTTGGGATACGATCAATGGTACACGATCGGTCTATACCTATCGCAATGTCGATCAAGTGGAAAGCAGAGTGAAGTCACGCTGGCAAACGCTGCAATCGACTTGGACACTCATAGACTCGACATGGTACAGCTACGATGCCGCCAACGAATGGGATACGGTCACCACCTATAGCTATGCTGGCCCCGGATGGACTGTTTCAAACAGGACTGTGGGTTATACCTGGTACGATTTCAGCAAGCGCCTTCCTTACACAGGGAGGTATCAAACCTATGGCACTGGTTGGACCGACTATACCCGCTACCGCGCTATCTATGGTGCCAACGACAGCCAAACCTTTGTGTACCATACCTACAATGCCCCCAACTGGGACTCGACAGGCAAGGAAGTCTTTGTGTATGATGCGCAGGAGCATCTCATCGACTACCAATACTACGATTGGATCGGCGCATGGGAGCAAAGCGATGGCCAACTGAATCATTATACTTATGATGGCACTGGACAGACATTGGAACTCGTAAGGGAGCAGTTTGATGGTTACCTCTACCGCTTTGATCGCCGATTTGTATATGCCAATTTCTTGGTTGGCATCGCGATACCCACATTGCCAGCAATCAAGGTGCGCGCATTCCCCAACCCGGTGGCCGATCACCTGCAATTCAGCGTGGAGCAAAGCAAGCCTGGCCCTGTGAGCATACAACTGTATGACCTCCAAGGCCGCTTGCGTGCAGAGACACTGGTGCAACATGCCGACGGCGTGATCGACTTTCCGATTCCTGTGCAACTGCCGAGTGGTAGCTATAGCTATCGCCTCATAACACGCGAAGGCAGCGCCACTGGCAAGGTCATGGTGTACCAATAATTGCCTATTTCCGCATAGGTGCAAGGCTATAAATTCGTATCGACCGCAGGCTCTCAGTATTTGCGGCTTGTTATACGTTTTCGAATTCATAGAATCCCCCCTTATGCGCTACAAAATTGTTTGTCTTTTTTTGCTATTCCTTGCATCTGCCAGTGTGCATGCACAGCGCCGCTTGCAGGGTTTTGAAAAACGCGTGACTGCAAATACACAGGCGAAACCGCAAACAGGCAACAAGATCGCGACCCACGACGATTACCCGACCTTGTGCCTGAGTTTTGACTGGGACAGTACCATGACACTATGGGACAGCACCTACCGCACGACCTTTACCTACAACGTCAATGGAAAAGTGCAGGAGGAACTCTGGGAGCAATACAACGGCAATACCTTTGAAAACTTTACCCGCAGTGCAAATGCCTACAATGCGCAGATGCTCAGAGATACACTGACTTCCTGGTATTGGGATGGCACTGCATGGCAAAAAGACGCTCGCAGTGAGTGGACCTATGATGTCAACGACAATGTGGCCGTTTCAGTAGAATATTTTTGGAGCGGGAGCACTTGGGACACCGCCTATGGTCAACGCTATGCGAATACCTATGTGCTGGGAAATCGCCTCGTCAAGCAACAGCAGGAAGACTGGAGTTCAAGTACTGGCTGGACCAAAAATTATCTGAGCGAATACTACTACCCGGCTGCCAATGGCTGGGACAGCGCTGTCTTTTCCACTTGGAATGGCATCGCTTGGGAACTCCAAGAGCGCTACCTCGACCTCACTTGGTATGATTTTGCAAAAGAATTGCCTTATTATGCACGCATTCAACGGTTTATCAACCCCGGCTGGGAAGACTCCGATCGGTTCACCGCCACCTACGGCCCCTTTGACAGCCCCAACTTCCTCTATGAATGGTGGAATGGGAATGCATGGGAAAACGACTACAAGGAAGTGATCTTGAATGATGCTGAGGAACATGAAATTTCCTACGAAGGCTTTGAATGGCTCGGTGCTTGGTCGCAGATAGATGGCTACCGTAGCAACTACACCTATGATGGACAAGGCCATACGATGGAGATCATCAATGAAACCTATGTCGGGTCGGTCTATGAGCTGAGTCAACGCAGGGTGTATTCCTCCTTTTTCACTGGCCTCGACGATGCCCCACGCGCCGCATACGTAAAGGCATGCCCCAATCCGTGCAATGAACGCGTACAATTTGCATTGGAAGCTGGCACGCTGGGGCTTGTAGAGATCACCCTGTATGACATGGCTGGCCGCCTGCGCGCGCAATCCATTTCCCAAGTGGGCAGCGAAGCAGCTGTCGCCATGCCACTGTCAGCAAGTTTAGAGACCGGGCACTATACCTACCGCATCTCGACGGCGCAAGGCAAGTACAGCGGCAAGCTTGTCATCCAGCACTGAAAATGAGCATTGAAAACATTCTCTTTTCCAATATCTTGGCTCGAATTTTGACGCATTTGCAGTAGTTCAAACAGAGCTCACCGCAAGATATTGTACTTTTTCATGCATCACCTCAAAAACCAATGATTATGCGTATTTCGACTTGTACATTTGCTTTCCTGATTTTACTTACGGCGACAGGCTTTGCCCAAAGACGTCTTGATACGTTCAAGAACAAAGTCCACAGCCACCATGGGACGCAGGCTGCGAGTAAGGCCGCTTCCCACGATGACTTACCCACGATGTGCAACAATTTTGATTGGAATGATACGCTGAATCAGTGGGATTCTACGTCACGCACCCATTTCACCTATTTCCCCAATGGCGATTTTGCAGAGGTTATCTCTGAACAATATGTCGGCCTCACGTTCGTTCCTTCCTACAGAGCGACCTACTCCTTCAACAACCAGACAAATACTTACAAATCAATTAATTATAACTGGAATGGGAGTGTTTGGGAAAATTCTTATCGGTCTGACGAGACGCGTGATGTCAATGGCAACCCCATTTTATTCATCGATTATTTCTGGAACGTAAGCCAATGGGATACATCAGGCGGAGAGCGACTCAATCTCTCCTACGTACTCGTCAATAAAATCGGTCAATCGGTCTCTGAAGTTTGGAATGCTGGCCTTTGGGAGACGCGGTATCGGGAAGAATATGCTTGGCCCAACGCCCAAGGTTGGGATAGCGCGACCTTTTCCGATTGGAATGGCAGCGCATGGGATTACACTGAGCGCTATGTCGATGTCACGTGGCATGACTTTCCCCAATTTCTAGCCACTACTGCACGTTACCAGAGCTACGTAGGGCCGCAATGGGAAGACGGTGATCGATTTACTGCGACTTTTGGGACTTATGACAGCTACACCCAAATTTCGGAAGAATGGACCGGCAGCAGCTGGGTCAATAGCTACAAAGAAGTGAACGTAAATGATTCCTTGGAGCACAATACCCTCTTTGAAGACTACATTTGGAATGGCCAATGGGATCCAAGTTATGCATACGCCACCGCCTACACCTATGACCTACAAGGTCATACAGAGGAGGCCATCTATCAAAGCTCAACGAATGGCGGCCCCTTCATCAACAACTATCGGCAGGTCTATTCGACCTTCTTTACCAATGCGCCTGACCCAGACATGGCCACCACAAGCGTGCAAGCCTATCCCAATCCTTGCACGGATCGCCTCAATTTCATGGTGGAATTGCAGCAAAACGGTCCTGTGCAAATCGCGCTCTACGACTTGCAAGGTCGCTTGAGAGCACAGACGCTTACACCAGCACAAGTCGGCCAGGCCATCACCATCCCCGTTTCTGAGGTTTTGGAGAATGGGACTTATGTCTATCGCGTGACCAGCAAGCTGGGCGAGGCGACCGGCAAGGTGGCTGTGCAACGATAGCAGCTGGCTGCAATCACTTTTGAACATGAAGTGCTGAGGCTTTTGCGCGATGGAGCGCTTATGCCTCAGCACTTCATGCTTTTTTGCACACGGAGATCGCTGTTTTTGGATGGAGGAATCTCGCATTTTCGATCCCGAATCAGGCAATTGTGCTATTTTGCGGCTTCAATGCTGAGCTTGCAATTGCAAACGACAGCCAGTTTTCAATTTCGCAATAAGAAATCATGCGTCACGCTTTCCTGATCACCCTGCTTTGCACACTCATCTGGCCATTATGGGCGCAGCAATTGCCGACAGGCGCAGCCTCAAAATCCGCCCCCTTTGCATCCGCCAAAACTGCAAGTCATATGGATACACCATTGACTTGTTGGGAATTTGCGTGGACAGACTCGACCAGCGCTTGGGACAGCACCCAGCAGACGACATTTACCTACACCATCAATGGCCATGTACAAGAGGAAATCATTTCCTATTACATCTTGGGCGCTTTTGAACTGTCTCAGCGGTCTGTGAATACCTATACCGCCAATGGCAAACTCAGCGATACATGGCTGTTTTACCGCAATGGCAATGCATGGGACTCGACCATCGAGCGCCATTATCGTTACGATGCCTTCGGCAACGACACCCTCTTTTATGAGCGCAACTGGAATGGCCTATTTTGGGAAACGACCGCTGGCGAATACAAAGTCCTCACCTACCGCAACGTCGATCAAATCGAGACCAAAGTCGGCTCCCAATGGGCCTTTTCGCAAGGCGTCTTTGTGCGCAACGACTCTGTCGTGTACACCTTTGACGGCAACAATGCATGGGCGAGCGATACGCACTATGGCTGGAATGGCAGCGGTTGGGACCCGAGTTTTAGGTGGCTGGACTATGTGTGGTACAACAACAGCCTGGTATTGCCCAGCGCAGCCCGCAAGCAAGTCTTCACGACCGCTTGGGAGGATCAAGAGCGCTTTCGTGCGACCTACTGGCCATTCAACAGCCCGGTTGCCATCTACGAATCCTACATTGCCCCCAACTGGGATACGACTTTCAAGGTAGATATCATTTATGATGCACAAGGCCATGAGCGCACGAGCGAATATTATGTCTATCAATCTGGCTGGCAGCTCGCCCTCGGCGAGCTCAACGCCTACACATACAATGGCAATGGGCAGACCGTCGAGCGCATCCGCCAATCATTTGATGGACTGGGCTATGTCAATGACCGCAAGTATGTCTATGATGCATTTTTTGTAGGTGCGGCCTCGCCGGCCACGCAGTCGCTCGACGTGCAAGCATTCCCCAATCCAGCCACAGATCGCTTGCAATTTCGGCTGCGCGATGTGAAGCCCGGCCCGGTGCAAGTGCAGCTCTATGACCTGCAAGGTAGGCTGCGTGCAGAGACGCGCCTCGCGCATGCGGGCGAGGTCATCGTCTTTCCAATTTCTGAGCAGCTGGCAAATGGCTGCTACACCTACCGCTTGACCACCACCGCAGGTCAAGCATCGGGCACGGTCATCGTGCAGCACTGATCGCTTACCCTTGGGCACCTCGGCCGATTCAAAAAATCGCTACGAGACTGGCGTGCTTTTGTTTCATTGGCATGAAAATTGCAAAGTTTCTATTTCTGGGCAGCCTACAAGGGTGTTCGGAAATAGAAGCTTCCCCTTTTTTGTCCTTACAAGATCACCCCGATGCTACGCAAGATCACCCTCCTCTTTTCCCTTGTATGTACACTTGCCACGATGAGCATGGCGCAACGTGGCGAATTTCCCTGGCAGGTGGGCCGCACGGCCGCTCCTAGCAGCGAGAGCGCACCCTCGTTTTTGGGGGTGCATATCCACGCAACGGGCTACCCCGATGGCGCTGTCACGGTCGTGCTCCATGACCTGCACGGCCTCACGTGTGCCCGCGTGCATGCCTACTCGCAGCACGGGGAGATCATCCTCCCCATTCCCAAGCACCTCGCCAACGGTCTGTATCTGTACCGCATCCCCACCTCGGGCGCCCCCATCGAGGGTAAATTGGTCGTGCAGCGCAGAGGATAGTATAGAATTCGTTCTCTTTTTCTTAACTTGATGGGCAATGAGAATACCCATCACGCGCCTATTGCCATTGCTTTGCCTGCTGCTCTCCACGCAGCTTGCCCACGAGCTATCTGCACAGTGCAATGGGGATCCCGCCCTCTGCAGCAAGCGCTTTGACGAGGTCTGCTACGTCACGACGCACAACGCCTTCAATTACCAAGGTGCCTTCCTCTTCCCCAACCAGAGCTACGACATCGCAAGACAACTGCAAGATGGCGTGCGCGGGTTCATGCTCGATGTGTATTGGTACAACAATCGGCCTACGGTCTATCATAGCAGTAATTTTCTGGGCAATCAGCCGCTGATCGACCTTTTGAATGATGTCAAAGTCTTTCTCGATGCCCATCCCAGCGAGGTCATGAGCATCATCTTTGAAAGCTACATCAGCGCGGCGCAGATGAGCGATGTATTCACCCAAGCTGGACTCCTCCCCTACCTGCATGCGCAGCCGATCGGCAGCGCATGGCCCACCCTCGCAGACATGATTGCAACCAACCATCGCCTCGTCGTGCTCAGCGACGCCAACGATGGCCAGGCCTACCCGTGGTACCACTACGTCTGGAACTACGCGGTAGAGACCGACTACACCGCCCACGGCCGCAGCGACTTCAGCTGCGCCTACAACCGAGGGGATAGCAGCAACAGCCTATTCATCCTCAATCACATGATCACACAAGCGAGCCTTGGTTACGGCCTCATCGACTCCGCTGCCGCCGTCAATGCAAATCCCTATCTCACCAGCCGTGCCATGGGCTGCTGGGCTGCCACTGGCAAGCTGCCCAATTTCCTCACGGTAGATTTTTATGAGCAAGGTGATGTGATGGCGGCCAAAGATGCGCTCAATATGGGTTTTGTAGGCGCTGATGTCGCGGGAGTACGCAACAATACACCTGTACAAATCAGCCCCAATCCAGTAACCGAGCATTTTCTGCTGCAGTGGAATGCAAAATCGTCGGGTACCACGGCCTTTTCGCTCTACGATCTACAAGGTCGCCTGCAGATGCAGGTCCCGATTCCTGCAACCCAAGGCCCATTGAAGATCGATGTGCCCCATAGCCTTGCGAATGGCACCTATTTTTGGCAGGTGACCGGCCTTCATGGAGCCGACCATGGCAAGGTGATCGTGCTGCGCTGATCCAGCAATTTGCATAACTTGCTACCATGCAACCCTGCAAATTCCTTGTGGCCATTTCTCTGCTGCTGTCAGCGGCTTTGCTCCAGCTGCTGTCGGCCCCGACCGCCTTGGCCCAATGCAACGGCGACACAAACCTCTGTGGCCGGCGATTCGACCAAGTCTGCTTTCTCTACACCCACAACAGCTACAATGTGCGCGGCGCGCACAAGCTGCCCAATCAAAACCTATCGGTCGCCCAGCAACTCGCGCTCGGCGTGCGTGGCTTGATGCTCGATGTATATGCCCACCACGAAAAGGTGATGCTGTACCATGGCAAGCGCATCTTGGGGCATCGACCATTGCTGGAAGATTTGAAAGCCATCAAAGATTTCCTAGATGCACACCCCACAGAGGTGATGAGCATCATTTTTGAAAGCTACATCAGCCCAACGCAGATGGCATCTGCGCTCGCGCAAGCGGGCCTGCTCCCTCACTTGCATATGCAGGCGCGCGGTGTCCCTTGGCCCACACTCGGGGAGATGGTCGTCTCAGGACAAAGGCTTGTCATCTTTTCAGAGAAAGACCAAAGCAATCCCTACCCTTGGTTGCACCATATCTGGGATTTCGCGACAGAAAATCACTATTCCAACCATGGCCGCGCCGATTTTAGCATGCGCTACAACCGAGGCGATAGTACCAATGGACTCTACCTGATGAACAATTTCATCACCCATCGCAAATTTGGGACAGGCCTTCAAGACTCGGCCATCGTCGCCAATGACAAGGATTTCATTCTCATGCGCTGCGCAGAGCTCGCGCGCATGCAAGGCCGCATCCCCAACTTTATCGCTGTCGATTTCGTGGAGATAGGCGCGGCAAAGGCAGCCGTGGATCAGGTGAATTTACAGGGCAGGTGACAATCGTGGAGCTTGCAACGAAACTTGCAATACAAATACTGCAATCTTGCCCAGAAAGTCACTTTGAAAATCCTATTTGAGATTCGCTAGAGGTGTGGCTCCTGATCAACCACAGGAAGGGTTCAGGAAATTACTTGCCACACACGCTTGAGCGGGATACTGCCATCGCCTTTCAAAATCACACGATCGTCGGTGATGGACCATATCGTGGTTTCCACATACTTCAAGCCGACTTCGTCTTCAAATACAACGCGCACCTTGCTCTTCTCGACGTTGCCTAGCATGACGGCACGCTCAAGATCTACACGGCGCTGGCGAATGTCGTCTTGATTCTTCAGTACCTCTCCAGATGGGAAGCGCAGCTGATTGACCTCCTCTTTGGGAACTGAAATCGCTTTTCTTTCCGCAGCACTCATACGTCATTCGAAATATTGGGTAAAAAATAGAATTGGAGTTAAGACTAAAGCTACGGAAAAGAAATCTGATTTGCAAGCACTTGCAAGCACAAATAATATCCACATTTCGAAATATCCGCCATCTGTCGCTCACGGTATCTTGGAGCTGTATCACCCTCAACGAATCTTATGCCAAATCCCCATATTCACGTGACAATGCATGCATTGCACCTCGAATATGGGGATTTGGCCGCGAATCATAGCACTAGACGCCTCAGAAGAGCCCAGATATCTTGCCGTTGCTGTCGATGTCGATTTTTTCTGCACTGGGTACCGAGGGCAAGCCCGGCATGCGCAGCATATTCCCCAAGATCGGAATCAGGAAGCCTGCACCTGCCGCAACCTCGATCTCACGCACTGTCATTTCGAAGCCCGATGGCCGGCCCAAGATCTTGGGGTCATCGGTAAATGAGCTCTGGGTTTTGGCCATGCAGACCGGCAAGTGCTCGAGCCCAAGGCGCTTGATGCGGCGCAAAGCCACTTTAGCTTCGTTACCAAACACAACCGAACCTGCGCCATAGACCTTCTTGGCAATGGCCTCGATCTTGTATTCGACAGGATCGTTCCAATCATATACTGGCCGATAGGGTCCCGTGCAACTCGCAACTGCTTTCACGACCTCGTTGGCGAGGTCCTTGACGCCTTCGCCGCCTTTGGCCCAGCCCTCGTTGAGCGCGACGCCGACGCCAAGCTCACGACAACGATCCATCACGATCTTGATTTCCTCTTCGGTATCAGCCGAGAATCTATTGATGCTCACCACGCCGGGGACGCCATACATACGGATGTTCTCGATGTGTTTTTCGAGGTTGGGCAACCCTTTGCGCAAAGCCTCAGTATCGGGTTGCTTCAAATCGGCTAGTGGTTTGCCGCCATGGTATTTGAGGGCACGTATCGTGGCCACCAAGACGATGGCCTTGGGAGATAGGCCCGAGTAGCCGCATTTGATATTGAGAAACTTCTCGGCACCCAGATCTGCCCCAAACCCTGCCTCTGTCACGACATAGTTGCTCATCGTGAGGCCCATCTTGGTGGCGATCACCGAGTTGGTGCCTTGGGCAATGTTGGCAAATGGGCCGCCGTGGATGATGGCAGCATTGCCCTCAAGCGTCTGCACGAGATTGGGCTTGATGGCGTCTTTGAGCAGCACGGCCATGGCACCTTGGGCGTTGAGGTCACGGGCATAGATCGCCTTGCGTTCAAATGTATCTCCGACGTAGATATTGCCCATCTTTTGCTTGAGGTCATCAAGGTCTTTGCTCAGGCATAGGATCGCCATGATCTCGGATGCAGCGGTGATGTTGAAGCCGTCTTCGCGAGGCATGCCACCTGCCTTGCCGCCCAGGCCTACGACGATATTGCGCAGGGCGCGATCGTTCATGTCCATGACCCGCTTCCATGCGACCGAGCGTGGGTCGATGCCCAGCGAACGCTCGGCATCTTGAATGTTGTTGTCGATGAGTGCCGCCAACAAATTGTTGGCCTTTTCGATCGCGGAGAAATCACCCGTGAAGTGCAGGTTGATGTCTTCCATGGGCACGACTTGCGAGTAACCACCGCCAGCAGCACCGCCCTTGACCCCGAAAACTGGGCCGAGCGAGGGCTCGCGCAAGACGACCGTCGCCTGCTTCCCGATTTTGTTGAGTCCCTCTGTAAGGCCGATCGAAGTCGTGGTTTTTCCTTCACCTGCCGGCGTCGGCGTGATCGCCGTCACGAGGATCAAATTGTTTTTCTTGACTTTGGCCTCGTTGATGAGGTGCAGCGGCAGCTTGGCCTTGTACTTGCCATACAACTCCAACTCATCGACAGGGATGCCCATCTTGGTTGCAATCTCGTTGATGTGGCGCAGCGTGGCCGCCTGCGCGATGGCGAGGTCGGGATCGGTAGTCATTTTCGAATCAGCCATTTGAACAATCTATTTTTTTTAATGCGGGCTGAATATAGGATTTTTTTGGACTGGCACAGCAATGGGGATAGTTGTCGCCAGCCTATTCCACGCCTATGGAGAGTACAATTGGAGATTCCTATCACCAAAACGTAAGGCAATTCAGAATACCAGTTGTGCCTACGGCTCAGAATTATTTTTATCCGTTGTGGAATTTTTCCATCCATCCAGTCTATCCAACAAGAACGTGCCAGCCGATGCATAGTAAACTTTGGGGCACAATCTAAATTTCTAGATTCAAAAATATCAGATTACAGAACTATGAAAAGTCACAAGTTTCCTACCCCTTTTATCTTAGCCTTGGCGCTTGGTCTCTTTTTGGCCGCTTGCAGCCGTGAAGAAATCCAGCCTACTTCCAACGAAGCCTTGATACCCGTCATCGACTTCAAGCAAGACATGAGCGAAACAGATTACCTCATCGCGATGGACGCGTTGCAACACCCTACAAACGGCTCAGCAGTGCAGGGGCCACACCTGCAAGGTGCCCTAATCGACAGGGTTTTCAGCCTTGACTATGCAAATCATAGCCTCATCAGCATCGGCGGTGCAGCCTATGATCGCCCCAATGACCAATGGCTTTCGGGCGCAAATGCAGGCAGCGTAGCCATCTCTCCTGCGTTGTTTGCACAGCTCAATGCGGCGGCGACACGCTCGATCCGCGTGCGCATCGACGACAACCCATTCCCTTTGTTTACTGGCTTTGACTTGCGCAATATCCATATCACGATGCTCGACAAAGGCAATCAAGTGATCGACGGCCTCTTTCAAGTCAGCACCCGTCAATACCTCTTTCTAGGCGCGGGCAATGCCGTCGGCGGACAGGTGGGCAGCACCGCTTGCGGAGCGGTGTCCCTCGGCCGACTCTATGGCGGCTTCAATCCTGCTTATACCAGTGTCACGGGAACGATCGACAATGCCTTCATCGCAGGCTGCTCACCTATCCTGATCGCTGCATCGATCTCATTTTTCTTCACTGGAGCCCTCGTGCCATAAGGAAAATCATTTCCGCTAAGGAATAAGGCTTTCGATAGGTTCCAATTCCGACGCCTCGGAATTGGAACCTATCGGAATTTCATTCCCAAGTAGGCAAATTTTCAAGGATGGCATTGCCCACTACTGAGTCCCAATTCACATCCATTCACTCAAAATATCCTACCTCTCACGCAATCTCCCATCACAATCCACGATCTCCAATTACCTTTGCACGACTTGGATCCAAACCTTCAATCGGTAGCTGCTGTGGCCAAGCGCAGCAAGCGAAAAACAAATACAATACATGCGCACATTAGCATCCATTCAACGCATCAAAGCCCTTGCCCCTATTGTGGGCGCAGACGCCATCGAGAAAGCCACCGTGCTCGGCTGGCAACTCGTCGTGAAAAAAGGCGAATTCCAAGTCGGTGATCTTGCGGTCTATTGCGAGATCGACTGCCTCATGCCCGACCGACCTGAGTTTGAGTTTCTCAAGGCGCGCGGCATGCGCATCCGCACCATCCGCTTGCGCGGAGAGATTTCCCAGGGGATCTGTTTTCCATTGAGCATTTTGCCTGTTGAGGTCGAGGCTGTCGAAGGCATCGATGTCACCGAGGTCATGGGCGTCGAGAAATATGAACCCCCGATTCCTGCATCGCTCTCGGGCGTCATGAAGGGTGGATTCCCAAGCTTCATTCCCAAGACCGACGAGACCCGCGTTCAAGTCTTGCAAGACATGCTCGACAAATATGCTGGCACTAGATGCTATGTCACCGAAAAGCTTGATGGCAGCTCAGTCACTTACTACTTGAAGGACGGTGAATTTGGGGTCTGCTCACGCAACCTTGAATTGCTGGAATCTCCAGAAAACAGCCTTTGGAAAGTCGCACGCACGCTGCAAATCGAGGAAAAACTACGCGCCCGTGGAGGCAACCATGCCTTGCAAGGCGAGATTGTGGGCGAGGGCATCCAAGGCAACCTCTACAAATTGCGCGGCCAAACGGTATTTTTCTTCAATCTCTTGGACATCGATGCCTACCGCTTTCTGGATTTTGCTGAATTTGAGGCTGCGATGACCGCCATGGGATTGCAGTCGGTACCCATCCTCGACCGCGCCTACATGCTTGTGAGCGACATTCCCGCACTCGTAACCCTAGGCACTGGCATATCGACCTTGTTCAAGGTCGAGCGCGAAGGCGTCGTCATTCGTCCGCTCAGCGAGGCACGCGACCTCATGGGGCGGGTCTCGTTCAAGGCCATCAACCCCGAATTTCTCCTCAAACACGACCATTGAGTTGCGATTCCACAAATGCAAATCGTGTGGGAAGGCGAACGCAAGCATCGATTTTCCCTTTGCGGATCAATGCAATTGTGCCTAATTTTCGGCTGTAAATGCATACTTCAAGCGCGATCGTACCTCGGCGAAACAACCTGCTATTCGCATTCATCCCCTTGCTTGGGCTATGGCTGGCGCTTGGGGCTGGCTGTCAGGAGCCTGCCGCAGCCGCAGGAAATTCCGATCCGGTGGTAGAAGTAGCTTCACCGCCAAGCGTTCGCAAATTGACGTCTGAACTTTGGGAGGAGTTTGCTGCCGAGTGGGATTCGATATTCGCTGCCAAGTTGGATACCATGCAATGCCCTGGCACCGCTGTCGTGATCGTTCAAGACAGCCAAGTGATTTTCCAACGCGGCTATGGCCTGCGGTCGATGCACGATACTGCAATGGTCGATGTGCATACACGCTTCAGAATTGGCAGCTTGTCCAAGGGCTTCGCCGGTGTGGTCGCGAGTTTGGTCGCGGCGCAAGGCAAGCTCCGATTCGATGAACGGGTGATTGACATCCTTCCCGAATTCAGGCTCAATGACTCCGCACAGACCGAGCGCATCCGGGTTTGGCACCTGCTTTCACATTGCACGGGATTGCCGCGCCATACTTTTACCGCACGGTTCGAAGGAGATGAAGACCGAAGGGCCATCCTTTGCGACTTGGAAAACGTGCCTGTGATTGGTGCCGAAGGAACGGTGTTTGCCTACCAAAATTTCTCATTTTCACTCATCGAGGAGATTCTTCAATTGCGCACGGGCAGCACCTATGCAGATCTGGTCGAATCCTTGATTTTTGAAAAGACCGGAATGGAGGATGCATCGATCAGAAAAGACAGCTGGTTGGCAGCGACCAACAAGGCCCTACCGCATAGCAACGACCGAGCCGGGAACTATCATCCGATGCCACTGAATTCCAAATACTTCAAATCACCCTCCGCTGGCGGCATCACAGCCTCTATTGCTGACATGGGCAAATGGCTCACGGTGTTGTTGGGCCATCGCCCTGATGTCGCGCCGCAAACTGTGCTTGACTCGACATTTTTCCGCCGGGTAGTAACCCAATCGCGCGCCTTTGCCAACCGCTGGGAAGGCTCGCTCGCTACCTATTATGGCGCTGGATGGCGTATCATAGACCTTGGCGACCAAGAGATTATCTGCCATGGTGGAAATGTGAATTTCTACCGCAGCGAAATCGCCTTTGACCGCAAGGCCGGCATCGGCATCTGCTTCCTTTTCAATGCCATGAGTGCGGGGCAGTCTGCGGCTCCGCATGACTTTTTCCAGTTCTACAATGCCTTCATGGCTGCCCATGTTCCAAACTAGGCGAGTGGCTGTGCCTACAATCAAATGACATCCGAAGCACCCTATATTCAAAATTTCAGCCCGATTTCAGCCAGAATTGTTAAATTCTCGCACAATTACTGATTTCAAGATGGCGCGTACCCACTCCACCGAATTTTTCCACTGCAACAACTGCGGCGAGGAAGTCAACCTGAAAGCCAAATCCTGTCCCAATTGCGGTGCCGACGACGAAACCGCTTGGAAAGATGGGATCAATAGTTATTTAATCGAGGAACAGGAAGATTTTGACTATGACGAGGTCGTCGCACGTGAGGTTCACGGGCATGCACCCAAGTCGCAGACGAAGTGGTGGGTCGTTGTATTGGCCATCGTATTGTTGGCGATCACGTTGTGGCGTTTTTTGTCGTAAGGCCATCCGCTCATCGATTCATTCCCTAGCCTTATTTGTTACACGGTCGCATCGCAGCACCACCTGCTGCTTGTGGCTCCCTCCCCTCACGACGAAATGCAGCCTTGTGGCAGCAATCCCACGCATGCCATGAAACGCACATCGGCCACCCCATTGATGGAGTGGCCGACGCGATGCTTCATTGCTGAAGAAAAACTTATTTAGGTACCACCTTACCACTTACCGGCGGGCAAGCTCCTTGCTTGTCACCATGCTTGGCATGCACCGCCCAATCGGTTGCTGGGATCTCCAAAGTCACTGGCGCTTTGGGATTCTCTGGCGGAATATGGCAGATGACGATTTTGGCGACCACCGGCTGCTTCACAGCGCCTTTTCCGTCCACCACACCCGTTTTCCCACCGACCGGCACTACTGCAGGCTTGCCGCCACCATCGATTGGCTTCACGCCACCATCGACTGGCTTGCCGCCGCCATTGCTGCGACCTTGGTCACCTTCGAGGCAGGCACCCTGCGTGGCACCTTGCTCTTGGTAAATCGGCCACGACACGATCGGGATCAAAATCGTCTGATTTTGATAGCAGATCGTGATCTGCTGCAAGTTGCATGCACCGACTACATCGCGATGTGACTGGTGACCAGCCCAAGCCGACTCAGCAATCTCGATCGTCTGTGGATGCAAGGGATCGCCGGGCGGGATATGGCAGATGGTGATGCGTGCCTCGGGGCATGGCCCCTGCGTAGCACCTTGTGATTGGTAAGCCGCCCACGACGAGCTAGGCACGTTCATGTTTTGACCATCGATACAGATACTCATCAAGGTCATGTTGCAAGCGCCTTGCGTGTCGCCATGTGCCTGATGGGCAGGCCAGGCATTCTGCGGGATCGTGAGCGTCTGCGGATTTTCAGGATTGCCCGGCGGAATGTGACAGATGGTGATGCCTTGCGAAGGACATGGACCCTGGATCCAACCTTGTGATTGGTAGTAAGGCCAAGCAGCCGTAGGAATCTGGCGCGTGTTACCGTCGGCGCAAATGCTCATCATCGTCATGTTGCAAGCTCCTTGCGTGTCGCCATGCGCTTGGTGAGCAGGCCATGCACTCGGTGGTACCGAGATCGTCTGCGGATTGTCGGGGTTGCCCGGTGGAATGTGGCAAATCGTAATATCGACCTCAGGGCAAGGCCCTTGGGTGGCACCTTGCAGTTGGTAATAATTGAAGGTCGCATTGGTGATGTTCATCGTCTCACCGTTGAGGCAGATGGTCATTCCCCCCATGTTGCAGGCACCTTGGGTATCACCATGACCTTGGTGAGCAGCCCAGGCACTTTGCGGAATCGTGAGCGTCTGAGGATTGCGCGGGTTGCCCGGTGGAATGTGGCAGATCGTGAGTTGCGGCTCTGGGCATGGCCCTTGCGTCGCACCTTGGGACTGGTAGGCTGGCCATGCCGCAGTTGGCACGGTCATCGTCTGCCCATCCACGCAGATCGTGACGGGCGTCGTGTTGCAAGCACCTTGCGTATCGCCATGCGCTTGGTGGGCAGGCCATGCACTCGCAGGCACAGTGATCGTCTGCGGATTGCCGGGATTGCCAGGCGGGATATGGCAGATCGTCAATTGTTGCTCAGGGCAATCCCCTTGCTGCGCTCCAAGCGCCTGGTAGGCTGCCCAGCTGGAGGTCGGGATATTGATCTCCTGGTTGTTGTAGCAGATGCGCATCGGCGTCATGTTGCAAGCGCCTTGCTGGTCACCGTGGGCTTGGTGTGCAGGCCATGCGCTCGGGGCGATCGTGAGCGTCTGCGGATGCGAGGGGTCGCCCGGCGGCACGTGGCAGATGGTGATGTCAGCTTCTGGGCACTCGCCTTGCACCGCGCCTTGGGATTGATAGACTGCCCAACTTGCCGTTGGGACATTCAAGTCCTGACCATTCAAGCAGATGCGTATCATCGTCATATTACAAGCCCCACGGGTATCGCCATGCGCTTGGTGTGATGCCCAAGCACTCTGCGGGATCGTGATCGTTTGCGGATGCGATGGATCGCCTGGCGGGATATGGCAAATGACAATCTGAGGCTCTGGGCACGCACCTTGAGTAGCCCCCTGAGACTGGTAAGAAGGCCAAGCCGCAGTCGGCACGGTGATCGTCTGGTCATTGAAGCAGATCGTAATCGGCGTCATATTGCAAGCACCTTGCGTGTCGCCATGTCCCTGGTGGGCTGGCCATGCACTCTGCGGGATAGAGATCGTCTGCGGATTGCCGGGATTGCCAGGTGGGATGTGACAAATCGTAATCTCATTTTCCTGCGGACAATCGCCTTCTATCGCACCTTGGGTGAGATAGACTTGCAAGGATGCCCTTGGCACCTGGACCTCGCGGCCATTGAGGCAGATGACCACCATGGTCATGTTGCAAGCGCCTTGGGTGTCACCATGGCTTTGGTGCGAAGCCCAAGCACTTTGCGGAATCACGATCGTCTGCGGATGCGAGGGGTCGCCCGGTGGAATGTGGCAAATGGTGATCTCCTGCACAGGACATGGCCCCTGCGTCGCACCTTGGGATTGATAGCTAGGCCACGCTGCTTGAGGCACACTCATCGTCTGCCCGTCGATACAGATTTGCACAGGAGTCAAGTTGCAAGCACCTTGGGTGTCGCCATGTGCTTGGTGCGCTGCCCAGGCACTTTGCGGAATCGTGAGCGTCTGCGGATTGCCGGGATTGCCGGGCGGGATGTGACAAATCGTAATCTCTGGATCAGGACATGGCCCCTCGGTATCGCCATGTGACAGGTGATAAGCCAGCGAAGCCCTAGGGATCTGCATGGTCGTCGATTGCCCACGGGTCGTCCCTACATGGCAAATGGTCACCGTGCTCATGTCGCAGGTGCCTTGGACATCCCCATGTGCCTGGTGGCTAGGCCACTCGGTCATCGGGATCGTAAGCGTCTGCGGGCTATTGGGGCTGCCTGGTGGGATATGGCAAATGGTGATGCTCTGCACGGGGCAAGGCCCTTGCGTTGCACCCAATGCCTGGTAGGCAGGCCATGCAGCCGTCGGGATTTGCAGGGTTTGGCCCGTGCGCGAATCACCTTCGCGGTAGCAAATCGTCATCGGCGTCATGTTGCAAGCACCTTGGGTATCGCCATGCGATTGGTGTCCCAACCATGCATTCTCGGGAATGGTAATCGTCTGCGCACCACTGGGATTGCCCGGTGGGATATGACAAATCTGGATCGTGCGGGTAGGACAAGCGCCACGGGTTGCACCCAAGCTCTGGTAATAGGGCCATACGCTCTCTGAGATGAGCAAGGTCTGATTTTGATAGCAGATCGAGATCAAGTTGCTGGAGCAAGCACCTTGCACGTCGCCGTGGCCTTGGTGGGCAGCCCATGCAGATTGCGGGATGGTGATCGTCATCGCACCACTAGGATTGCCTGGCGGGATATGGCAGATCTGGATTTCCTGTGGTGGGCATGCACCCTGGGTCGCGCCGAGGCTCAGCAATGCCTGCACTGCAGTATTGCTCACGGTCACGGTCTGCCCTTGGTAGCAAAGCGTAGTCTGTTGCGTGGCACAGGCGCCTTGCACGTCACCATGGCCTTGGTGGGCAGCCCACTGGTTTTCGTTGATCGTCATCGTCACTGGCGCCGTCGGGTTGCCGGGCGGGATGTGGCAAATCGTGATCTGCCGCGGGGGGCACGCACCTTGGGTGGCTCCGAGATTTTGATAGACGGGCCAAGCGCTTTGCGAAACCGTCATCGTCTGGCCTTGGTAGCAGATCACCACCATGGTCGTCGAGCAAGGGCCCTGCACGTCGCCATGTGCTTGGTGCGATGCCCAAGCGGTCTCAGGAATGGTAAGGGTCTGCGCTGCCGCAGGATTGCCCGGCGGGATATGGCAAATGGTCACCGTGCGTGGCGGACATGGCCCTTGGGTAGCACCGAGGTTTTGATAGACTGGCCACACCGTCTGCGAAACCGTAATGTTTTGGCCATTGTAGCAGATCGTGAGCTTGGTTCCGGAGCAAGCTCCTTGCACGTCGCCATGCCCCTGGTGCATGGACCACGCACTCTGCGGGATCGTCATCGTCGCTGCAGCCGCAGGATTGCCCGGCGGGATGTGGCAGATTTGGATATTGGGTTCTTGGCAAGGTCCCGTGGTGGCACCCATATTTTGGAATGCCCCGAGCGCAGATTGTGAGATCGATATCTGCTGACCTTGGAAGCAAATCGTGACCATGGTCTGTGAACAAGCGCCTTGGATGTCACCATGACCTTGGTGGCCCAGCCACTGGCTCACAGGGATCGTAAGCGTCTGCACATTTGCGGGATTGGCGGGCGGGATGTGGCAGATGGTGATCTGCTGCTCGACAGGCTGGGTACAGCTCAGCGACACACTCGCTTGGTCAGTCCCGACACTGTTGGTACCGATGATCGTGAATTGCTCGACGATGCCAGGCGTGAGCGGCACGTCCATCACAAAGAGCTGGTTCATCGGGTTGAAGGAGTAGTTTTGCGGCGACACCACGCTGTTGCCAAAAAGCACGCGGATGTCTTGGATCCCATTGATGTTGAAGATCTGCGCCGTCACAATTTGATTGCAGTCGCTGCCTTGATAGACGCCACCCGTAGGGCGCACGATCACGACATCAGGCGGTGGCAATTGCTGGTAGCAGCGCAGCATCTGGATGTCTGATGCGCGGCCAAACTGGTTGCTGGCGATGATTTCCACGATCGATTCGATGCCCTGCATGAGCGACACCGTGAGGGTCACTTGGCGCGTGTTGGGATTGTAGGACCAAGCATTGGGGGAGAGTAGCACGCGATCGACATAGACGCTGATGTCATTTTTGCTTTGCACACCCGTGATCGTAGCGACGACAGTCTGCAAGCAGTTGGGGCTCACGAATGGCGTGATGCTCGGCGTGATGATCACGACACCAGGTAGGTTGGGCTGCGCTTCTGGGCAGCGCAACATCGCCGTAGCGGTAGCCCGGCCAAATGGCGTCTGTGCAATGAATTCAAAACGATGGTCGCCAGGCGTGAGATCGACATTCATGACGACCTCATTGCTGCTAGGATAATACTCGTAATACTGGATCGGCACCTGCAAGCCGTTGTGATAGACAGCAACGTCTTGCTTGCTGCGAATATTATAGACAGTGACCTTGATCACACCACGGCAATCGGCCATGATTGCTGGGCAAGCGGTAGGATAGGTCACAAAGATCTGCGGCGGCACACCGGTCGGCTGCGGATCGATCGGTATGATGATCGGCGCTTGACAGGTTGCAGAGAAACTCTGCGTCGCATTCGCATAGCGGTTGCGAGCAGTAAGTGTGAAATTATTGATGCCAGGAGCGAGATTCACCATCGCACTAAATTCGCCGGTGGATTCGTTGAAACTAAAGGAAGCAGGATCAACCGTGGTTCCATTTTGGGTGAAAATGACCAAAGCCTTGGAATGTACATTGTAAATGCGGGCTTTGACCTCAAACCGACATACACCCGGAACCTCATACGTCGGCCCCGATGGCATGACCATCACGATTGCGGCACCATCGCCGCTCGGGGTATAGACATGTGGATCGGTGGGCGTGGTGCTGTGGTAGCTACCGCCGCCAAATAGCCCAAAGTCGAGACTCAGACCTGCATAGTGGTGGATGTCTTTGTTGTAATTGAAAGCGTTATTATTGGTCGCGGCAAAGCCGTCGAGCAGATCGGTCTGGGGGAAAGTGATCTTCCACTCGGCCGACATCGCAAAGTAGCGGCTGAATTCGTAGCCAAAGCCGATGCCGACCGATGGTGCAAACCGCCAATGTGCCCAAGATGGGACGGGCACACGGGTCTCCGAAGTACCATCACGCAAGAAATCGAGCTGGGTCCCGACCGACAATATGGAACCATTGCCGATTTGAGACGCATAGTTGTAAGGCGTTGAGCTAAAAAACTCATCAAAATTGTTTTGCTTGGGTTTGTAGCCCATCACGCCGACGCCACCCCATACATAGAGCAAAATGCCCGTATTGGCGCGCAAGCGATTGGCTTTCAGTAGGAGCTCAAGGTCCCAATTGGTGGCACTCGTGCGGTGGTTGAGATAGTTTTGGCCACCGGGGAAGTTGAAGTCGGTGGTCGGCTTGAGGTTTTTCCCGTAGGAAACGCCCCAGAGGTAGCGTGCACGCAGACCAACGCCGATCAGGCTATGGTCGTTTTCGACGATTGGGACTTCAAAAGTAGCCCCAAATCCGCCGCCGCCTATGGTGCGCACATCTGAACTTTGCCATTCGACGCCACCATTCAACCCAAACCGCACTGCGGCTCGCGTTTCTTCTTTGATCTGCGCCTGGGCAAAAAGCCCACGCGAAATTCCAAGAAACAATAAAAAGAGAGGTAAAAAACGCTTCATAAACTTAATTGGTCTCGATGATTTCCGTAGGCAACGCCATAAGCGTTCCAAAAAAGACATTCTACCCTGAGAAACGCCTTGCAATCGTAATTGGCTCGCAAATTAGCTAAAAATTGTGTGCAATCGATATGGAACCGTAACTTTCAACCTGTCTGATTTAATATACGTAATGGTCATTCTCAGTGGTCACTTTTCTATTCACCTCAGCTAGCTTGCGGCCCATCTCAAGGATTCATCTGGCAGGGCCTAGACCTGCATTGAAGGGTTGCATGCAATTGCCAATAGGATCAAGCGAAAGCTAGATTGAGCGGCAATCCATTGAATCTGCTATATTGCAGCATGATTTCACATGAATTGAAAGCCCAGGCCACGCTGGCCTACCACAACTGGAAGATGCGCAGTCCGGAAACATTTCCTTCCATCAGCGAGGAGGTCTTCATCCTGAAGTTTGAGGAGCTGCAAGCCACACACAACCGTGGGTTGATGAAGCGCACAGAGTTTGACCAGCGCATCGACGAGTTGTTGCGCAATCCGGGCATGGCCCTGAGCATCACCCATTTCACGCCACAAGAGAGACCGACTGAGACGCTGTTGCGCGAGCTCGAACACCTCAAAAAATCAGGCATCTTGAACGATGAGGAATTTGAAACACGCAAGGGCGAGTTGTTTTTCCAACGCGGTGTGGAGGAAGGGCAGCCAGCGGTGACGGCTGCAAGCCATCCTAGCGGCGAAAATCCTGATCAGGTCAAGGCCCGCCTTGCAGGCTATTTGGAGGAATTGCTGCGCGCCGGCATCATGAGCCATACCGAATATGCGATGGCCCAACAGCGGCTCAAAGCGTGACCAGCGACAGATGACGGCTTTTGAGATTGTCTGCCTAGGGCTGGAAACACCTGCCGATGCCCATTTCAGAGAGGCGATGCGTCCGGAATTGCAACGTCGCCTACTGGAATGCACCGCTGATGACTGGGAACTGTTGCTTGTTGAATGGCCGCGCCGCCCGGTCGCTTGGTGCGGGCAGCTCGTCGATGTTTTGTCGCCGAGCAAGCATGGGCGCGCAGCGCTCGCGCTCTTGCTTGCACTCACAGTCGAGGGCCCAGTCGCTTGCATGGACGATGCCGCCCAAAAACTCATCGCCAGCCAGGCCCTCAATGCCACCGAACGCGCACTCGTCTCCACAGCGCTCACGACCCGTGGTCTCGACGGCCTCGGCCGACTCGCATTCAATCGTCGTGAAGATTTGCTGATGGCCTTCGGTCAACCAACCCAAGGACCGAGCATTCAGGAGGCTTGCGAATTTGCAGCAGATCACCGTGCAGCTTTGACGGAGAGTGTGATGGCAGCTTGCTATTATTGCCAGACAGTCTTTCCTGCGAGTCTCATCAGTGAATTCACTGATGGTCAGCAGACTGCACTCTGCCCATATTGTGGCACAGACGCTGTCTTGCCATCTGCTGCCGGCTATGACTTCACTGCGGCTGGTTTGCAAGCGCTGAACGAATTTTGGTTCATTTAGGGATGCACAAGGCTCACAGGAATCATCCAAGGCACATCGATGCAGCAATCTTCCTGCCAAAAATATTTTTAGGCAACAATCTCACAAAATGCTGGCGCTGTCGTATATGATGCTAACCGCAAATGTCCTCCCCGAAAAAATTGTTGCCCCAGTGGCAAGGCCATTGGTTTCCATTTGGCTGATTTCGATTTCTTCTTAAATTGGCTCAGAGATGTCACGCAAAATATTCATCAGCTACCGCCGTTCAGACTCTGCCGATTTCTCGGTGGCGCTGTACAATGAGCTGCGTGGATACTATGACGAATCCTTCATTTTCAAGGACATCAATACCATCCAGCCAGGTCAGCAATTTGCTGAGGTGCTCGAGAATGCGCTGGACCACTGCGCAGTGGTGCTCGTGGTGATCGGCCCGACCTGGCTCACGGTGAGCGGGGCGCGCTTGTTTGAGGAGCATGATTGGGTGCGCCAAGAGATCGCCAGGGCACTCGCCCGCAACCTGCGGGTGATCCCGATCCTCGCCAACGGCACCAAAATGCCCAAAACCGAGGAGCTGCCAGATGATCTTCATGGCTTGTGCAAACGCCAAGCCCTCGAGATTGACAACCAACGTTTTGAATATGACGTAGCACAGTTGTGCAGGGCCATCCAAGATTTGGTTCCTTCCAAAAAACGAAGGGTGGCACCTGCAGGCAGCTCATACTGGGACAATGCTTTCAAGGCCATATTGCTCCTGTTCATGCTGGCTAGCATAGGTCTCATCGTATGGGCCTGGCTGGGAAGCGAGGGGCAATTCACTGAAAAAATCACGATGTCACTGCTTGGACTAGGTGGCATGGCTGGGGGCTGGGCTGCTTTTACGCGTCAGCGATGGATAGAATTGAGGGCCCATCAAATCGAATAAGAATGACTCTACACGGAAAATTTGGAGACCCAAAAACTGAACGCGACATCCTGTCTGCCAAACGATTCAATTTTGCATCGCTGGTGGTGCTGATCATGGCCATCGTCGCCGCTTTTTTTATGTATCTGCAGCTGATTTCCCAGCAGCGTGAATTGGAAGTGAAGACGCAACAACTGGCAGACAGCACGGCCCACCTGCGCAGGATCAGAGGTGAACTGGAGGAGGCCCAGCGGTCGCTGGCTATGCGCGAACAACGCATGGAGATGCAATTGGAAAATCTCAGCAACAGCGTCGAGCAGAGACAGTTCGACAGTGCCTTGGTGCAAGCCACGGCGATCAGCTCGCAGCTGGCTCGCAAGGACAGCACGGGACTCACCTTCATCAACTTCTATGCTTGGCAGCCGCAATCCAGCATCCTCTCAACCATCAAATCCTACCTCGCTGCACCAGAGTTCATCCTCGTGAAGCAGGAAACCCTGCAAGAGCTGCCCGATTGGATGGGCAAAAAGTCTGCCGTGTATTATTATTCCAAGACCGCCGCTTCCAAGGCAGAGACCATTGCGAAACAACTCAGCGCCATGTCGGGGAGTTCCTTTGAAGCCCTGCGCGGCGATGCCCAAAATGCGCCGCAAAATGGGCACCACGAATGGATACATATTCATTACCTTGGCGGCAGTTCGTATTTGCGTAAATGAATGTAGCGTCTCCAAGCCTGTCCCCTTCTCGCAAGCTCCCGCTTTGGGTGTGGTGCCTGCTTGCGTGCAGCAGCCTCGTTCTCCTATCCTACACCTGCTATCGCGCAGCGGTGGTCACCCTCACATTTGATGAGATCTGGAGCTTGAATGCTTATGCCAAGGCTAGCTGGGCCAACATCTTGGCTTTCAAACCCCTGAGCGCCAACAATCATATCGGGAATAGCCTGCTCATGAAGCTATGTTTGCAAGCTTTTGGCGACTCCGCACTGAGCCTGCGGCTCCCCAACTTGCTAGCCCATGGAATCTTCCTTGCCTACGCCATCGCTATGGCCCGGCGACTGCGCCAAGGCGTATGGGTTCTGCTCGCTTTTTTCCTTTTGAATTTCCATCCCTACCTGCTGGATTTTTTTTCGTTGGCACGGGGCTATGGGTTGGCCATGGCCATGGTCATGGCTGCCTTGTACCACCTGTTTGCCTTTCGGGAGAATGCCTTTTCTCGCCATATCATTTCCAATATCATTTTTGCGGGTCTATCGGTGGTCTTCAACTTGTCTTTCCTTCATTTTTTTGTGGCCAACGCCTTGGTGATGGTGCTCCTCATTTACAGCCATTCTCATGCCTGGAATGTCGATTTGCGGCAAGCGATTGTCTCGATGCTGAAGCGGCTAGCGCCGCTGCTCATCGTCTCGCTAGCACTTTACCTTTTCTTGCGCAAGCCGGTGCAAGCCTTGGTTGCTGCAAATGAACTCTATTATGGCGGCCACAGCGGTTTCTGGAGCGACACCGTCACGACCCTAGCCCACGCATTGCTCTACAAGATCGACTACTGGCACCAAGACCTGGATTTGCTATTGAAATTTGGGCTGGGCAGCCTCTTCTGCATGTTTATTGCATTTGGGATCGAGCTGTCTGAGCGGCAATGGAAGTGGCGCGAATCCCCGGGTATGCTCACATTGATGCTCATGCTCGTGCCTACGGTGACCTGCACCGTGCAACATTTCACAGTGGGCAGTCCATTTCTCATTTACCGCACCGCATTGTTTCTATTGCCGATCTATATGCTCGGCCTCGTCTGGCTGCTGCGCACGATTGCCAAGGTTCCTGCCTTTCGCAAAGGCGTGATCGCCGTGTCCCTGCTCATCACCGCCATGCTCAGTATCCATAATTTTTGCGCCCTCAATCTCACGCATTGCGCTGAGTGGTCCACCGATGCAGACACCGCCACGATGTTGCAGGATTTGAAGGCCGACCGGCTGCGGCGCGGCATCTCAGGCCCGAGCACCCTGGGGATGAGCTGGCAATTGAGGCCCGGCACCAATTATTACAGAACCCATCAACATTTGGATTGGCTGCCCGAGATTCCACAAGCTAGCTGTCCTGCAGGGATGGATTATTATTTCCTACTAGGCGGCGAATGGACGTGCAAGTTGCCCGTTGCGCCATCGGCGACCGGGGAATGCGCTGGCTGTACACTCATCCAAAGTTACCCGATCTCCAACACGACCTTGTGGCGCGTGGCGCCTACAGCAATCGCCGATTGAGGGTAGCGAATTGGAAAAGCATCGGCACCGATCGCAACCCTATTCTCCGCTCGATCAATTTTTGGGAATGTCCATCCTGCCGCTCAGAAACCGCAGCATCTACCTATTCCCCCGCACGCAAGGCAAGCACGCGCTCGAGACCCATCTCCCGCAGCTTTTCCACGTTTCTTGCAGGGATGCCATCGGGGTCTGGGTGGCTGTCGATGGCACCGGTGAGGCTGTCTTCGCGCAGGATGTGCAACATAGGATAGGGAGACCGATTGGTGTAATGGCTCACATCGTCGGCATCGACACCCTCAAACAGGTATTCTGGATGGAAGCTCGCCACCTGCAAGACGCCTTCCAAATCGGCATCTTCCAGCGCCTCCTCGACGATTTCCAAGAAATCGAGGTACTGCTCAAAATCCTGCAAGACCAGCGGATGCACCAAGACGGTAGTCTCGACGACGGCAGGATCGGCTTCAATGATGAGCATCAACTCAGTGAGCAGATCGTTGTAAAGCACATCGATGTCGCGTGCTGCACTCACAGTGTAGCGCACGCGCCCTTGGGCGGCAACGGCCCCCGCAAAAGGACAGAGATTGAGGCCGATCACAAAGCGCTCTACCCAAGCCTGTGTGGCGGGCAATGCATCAAAAGGAAGGTTTTCTGTGGACATAGGCCGCAATTTAGTGAATTGTGCCGATCACAAAAGCCGCAATGCAAATCGGCTACCCAAAGGGTAGCCGATTGCCAAAAACCAAAAGGTGCCATGATGATTCATCGACTGTTGTGGTGGATCGATACCCAATCCTTGCCCACATTCACGCCCAGCGTCTCACGCACGAGTGCACTGTACTTCTTGTGCAGGGACGCGGATTGTTTCTTGCCATCCACAAAAAATTCTTCGTTGTTGATTTTCAGCTTGAAGGAGTTTGGGTTCTTCACCAATCCGTCTGAGGCTAGGGCATCACCGATGACCTCTGATGCATTTTCGGCGCGATCAGCTTCCTCTTCGGCGCGGGCGGCTTCCTCATCGGCGCGAGCGGCCTCTTCATCGGCGCGGGTGGCCTCCTCATCGGCACGCGCGGCTTCCTCATCGGCGCGTGCGGCTTCCTCATCGGCGCGGGTGGCCTCCTCGTCGGCACGGGTGGCTTCCTCATCGGCAGCCCGTTGCTGTTGCTCTGCGGCACGCTCCATCGAGGCAGCAAAACGCTCACCCCATGCTTCCATCTGCGCCTCGAATCCTGCCATCTTTCCCTCCATAGCTGCACCTTGCATTTCGCCCATTTCATCCTGCTTCAAGGCAATTTGCTCCTTCAAGTCATCCCGCTCACGCTTTCCTTTGGCATTGTCCAACTGCTCATTCAGTTGATCCAGCTCAGATTGCAACTCCTTGAATTCGGGGGAATCATCGATTGTAGGCATGTTTTCTGCAAGATGGGCAAATTGCTCACCAAACTGCTCACCCCACTGCTCCATTTTCGCCCCATATTCCTCCCAATCTTTGCCATCAAATTGTTTGGCAAATTCTTCACCCCATCGCTCCATCTCCTTGCCAAAATTTTCCATGTCGCGCTCAAAAGCCTTCTCATTGAAGCCGGGCGTGCCAGGCATGTCCATCGGTGGCATGGCGGGCATGGGAGGCAATGCACCCATGCTAGGGATTGGAGGCATCGGGGATAACGGGGCAAGTCCTGGTGCTGCGGATCTCTGAAAGAAGCTCGTGGCCATATCTTGATAACCCACGAGGTCTTCGGCAGGGATCGCCACGCCGTTGCGGGTGCCGCTCATGACTTTGCCGGCGCCATTGAACCGCAGCTCTACTTCCTCACCATTGTCGGTCATGGTGACTTTGGTAATGGGCGAGTCTTGGGCTACTGAAGTAAAATGCAGTGTGCCGAGCAGCGAAGCCAAGCGCATCGCATTCAGCAGCGACCCGGCGGCAGACGTGCTGCTGTTGGAAAGGCTAGTACTCGTTTCCACGACGGTCGATGTATTTACTTTGGTAATAGCGGGCTTGGTTGCAGTCTCTGTCACGGTTTGGTCCATGAAAAAGGGCAATGCAGCCTTCACGACGGTATGGCTTTGTGTGGCCAGCAGCAATACGCAGCCCATCGTGATGAGTCCAAAGAGGAGTCCACGGGCATGGAAGCGGCGCTTGGTGGGCATCGGGCCGCCCGTGATGCGACGGATGCGGCTTGCTAGATCGCCCCCTTGAGAGGCCATCGCCAAGGCGGTCGGCTGCTGCCGCAGCAACTCCAAACTCAGCAGCGCCCGGGCATACTGCACCTTGTTGGATTTGAGGTGTACAACCAGCTCGTCGCAGCAGTTTTCACGCTCTTGACGGATGATGCCGGTGACCCACCAAGTGGCCGGATGGTAAAAAAGTACGATCTCTGCAATGCTTTGCAGCATATTGAGCAGGTAGTCCCAGCGCCTCACGTGCCCCAATTCATGGATCAAGATGCACTCCACCTGCTCCATCGTGAGGCCCGACAAAAGGCCCATGGGCAGCAATACAATCGGCTTGAGCGCACCGATGACCATAGGGGTGTCGATGAGGCTACTATAGCGGATGCCGACATATCTACGGATGCCGACTTGGTCCAGCAGATCGACAAAACGGGTCACCAGGTCCTGAGGCACCTCTTGCGTGCCTTGCTTGCGTAGCCGATGGATATGCCAGCAGCTCCCTAGAAAGCGCATCGTCAGTGCCACCATCCCCAGCATCCAGAGACCGAAGAGGAAATAGGCATTCTCTTGGAAAAAAGCATTCACTTGATCAATAAAGCCTAGGCTTTTCACGATCGTCGCAGGTGGTCGCACCATTGCGCTATGCATTTGGAATACGGCAGGGTTCAACCCTGTCGCCACGTGTGAAGGTGTAGCCGTTGCAGGTTCATATAGCAGGCCAAATGTGGCCATAGGGAGCACAAGCATCACGCCCATGCTGCTCAAGGCTAGCCAATAGCGCAGACGGGCGGCACGTTGTGGCACCAGGGCCAGGGCCACGATGAGGGCCAATGCCACAGCGGCGAGCTGCCACAGTGAGTGCATCAAAGTAGCACCGATCGCCTCGGCGAGATGAGTTGGGATAAGGGATTCCAGTGATTTCATTGCTTTGAATCATTTTCTATCGTGTCCAAATAGGCGCGAATCTGATCGATCTCGGCTGAGCTTGCCTTGTGCCCGCCGAGGGTTTGTAGCACGAGTTGCATCGCAGACCCACTGAAAGCGCTTTCCAAAAAGCGGTCTAGCAATGCACGTTGGGTGAGCTCGCGATCCACGATGGCAGCATAAATATGCCCTTTGCCATCCTTTTCCCTTTCGAGCAGCCCTTTCTCATGCATGATTTGCAAAAATTTGAGCGTCGTCGTGTAGCCAATGTCGCGCTTCGCGCTCAGCACATCATTGACTTCACGCACAGAGCAAGGCCCTCGTTCCCAGAGCACTTGCAAAATCTCCAGCTCAGCATCAGTAGGTTTCAGCGTTTCCATCTTTATATATCAACGATGCAATTTTCGATCTACGAACAGTTTCGTAATGCAATGATATACGAATACATTCGTAGGTGCAAGGGGGATCTACGATTATTTTCGTAGATAAGCCCGATTTATATATAAAATACTGATTTACAGCACATTATTTTATGCAAAAAAATCTAAATTTGTAGGGGAAAA
>JANORP010000480.1:0-30736 GCA_031415375.1 Bacteroidota bacterium
GGCACTACATGCCGGTCGATACCCCACCACCGAGTCCCTTGCTAGGCCCTGGTGACCCAACGACACGTCCAGGAGGTGGCCCATTTTCCATGGGCAATCCAGGCAACGTCGAGACGGTGTTTGAAATCGACGAGGCGGGCACTGGCTATTATGTCTATGAGCGCACTGGAGGCATCAATGTGCGACCACCATCACACATCTCAATGCGCCAATACCTAGACTGGCGCAAAAACAACACGATTCGCGATCACTGGCGCGAGCGCAGCACAGGCAACAATACCATCAGCGCCAACAATCCACTTGACTTCAAGTTTGCGACGAATTCAGATGCCTTGAAAGACATCTTTGGCGGGGGTAGCGTAGAGATCAGACCCAATGGCACTGCCCTGCTCGACATCGGCGGCGAATTTAACCGCAGCCAGAACCCCTCCTTGCCGATACGACAACAGCGCACTGGCAACCTCAAATTTGACCAGCAAATCCAGCTCAACGTGGTCGGCAAGATCGGTGAAAAATTGCGTCTCAATGCCAGCTGGGATACCCAGGCAACGTTTGACTTTGAGAATCAGCTAAAACTGGAATACACAGGCACGCCCAACGAAATCCTGCAAAAAATCGAAGCTGGCAACGTGAGTTTGCCCCTCAATGGCTCCCTTATCAGCGGTGGCCAAAACCTCTTCGGGATCAAGACTGCGCTCAAGTTTGGCCCATTGATGGTCACTACCATCGCATCCCAGCAAAAAGGCAAGACACAAGCGGTCACTGCCACCGGTGGCGCCCAAGTCACCGAATTTCGCAAGCGTGGCGATGACTACGATTACAACCGCCACTTCTTCCTGAGCCACTATTTTCGCTCCCGCTATGAGTTTGCCCTCAAAGGCCGCCCCAATATCAACTCGCCTGTTACAATCACCCGCATCGAGGTCTGGATCACCAACAACAACAGTTCCTCGACCATCGACAACCGAAATGCTGTAGGATTTGTGGATCTTGGCGAGACTGAGACAGCTCCGAATGGCGTCTATCCTACCCAAAAAGGTGTCGTTTGGAACGATAACATTGTTCAAAACAATAGTTTCCCAGACAACAACGCCAACAATATCTATTCCCAGATCAGCGCAAGCGCCGTGTATTCTGAAAAGACCACGGTCGATGACGCCTTGGAGACCAATCTGTTCTTCAAAAATGGTACCGACTTCACCAAGGTCGAAAACATGCGCAAGCTGAACCCCAACGAGTTCACTTTTCACCCGCAACTCGGTTACGTGACCCTCAACTCGGCCTTGCAGCAAAACCAAGTGCTCTTTGTGTCCTACGAATATCGCCTCGGTGCCAAGGTATATCAGGTTGGTGACTTTACCCAAGATCCAGGCAAACAAGCCAATAGTCTGAACAGCAACGTACTGTTCTTGAAAATGCTCAAGCCAGACAAGATCCAGCCGCGCGCCAACAACCAGCCGTTCCCTACCTGGGACTTGATGATGAAAAACATCTATAGCATTGGAGGCTATGGACTCACGCGCGACAATTTCAGGCTTGAGGTGATTTATGACTCTCGCTCACAGGCGGGCGACATCGGTTACCTGCCGACTGGCGCTGTCAAAAATGTGCCTTTGATTCAGGTCTTTGGCCTCGACACCCTCCAAAACAATAGCCAGGCAGGCCCAGACAATTTCTTTGACTACATCGACCGCATCACGATCCTTCCCGACAAGGGCATGATCATCTTTCCTGTGCTGGAACCATTTGGCGACCACTTGCGCAACAAGCTCAAGAATGTACTCGAGGACGTGGACAAATATGTTTTTGACACGCTCTATGCAGGTACCCCGCAAGACGCCATCAACTTTGCCACCGACAAGAACCGCTATTTCATCAAGGGCAGCTATCAAGGCACGAGCGGTGCAGAGATTTCCCTCAACTCAATCAACGTTGCTCCCGGCTCCGTCAAAGTGACCGCCAATGGGATCACCCTCGTAGAGGGTACCGACTACAACGTCGATTACACCATCGGCAAGGTCACGGTTTTGAATCAAGGCATCCTCACTTCGGGCCAGGAACTCAAGGTCACATTTGAAACCAACTCGCTCTTTGGGATCGATACCAAGACGATGGTCGGCTCACGGCTTGACTACACGATCAGCAAAGATTTCCAATTGGGAGCGACGGTGCTGCATATGAATGAAAAGCCGCTCACCAATAAGATCGTGATCGGCGATGAACCTACCGCCAATACGATCTGGGGATTGGACGGTATTTTTAGGCGCGACAGCAAGTTTCTCACGCGGTTGGTGGACAAGCTTCCTTTCCTCCAAACCAATGAGATCAGTACAGTACAGGCCCAGGGTGAATTTGCACAGCTCCTACCGGGTCACCCGAGGGCTATCGAGGTGAATGGTGAAAAAGGCATTGCTTACCTCGACGACTTCGAAAGCGCCAAGACCACCTTTGACCTCATGGGCTTCAGATCATGGTTTATCGCGAGCTTTCCTGGCGACAACGGCAACAACGGCATGTTTACCCCAGCACCAGGCTGGAATGCCACCTTGAGCCCAGGTTTCTCTCGCGGCAAGCTCGCTTGGTATGGCATAGATCCTAGCTTTTACTATGGTAGCACCGACGAGGAATTTCCAGAGGCCGATCTGAGCAACCACTATACAAGGCAGATCACCCCCAAAGAAGTGTTTCCTAACCAGACACGTATCACGGGTGACAACCTACTGCGCACATTTGACCTGCACTTCCAGCCCTCTGTGAGGGGTTTGCACAACTATGAGGTCGATCCTAGCCGCGTGAAACCAGACGGCACCTTTCTGCACCCCGAAGACATGTGGGCGGGCATACAACGCAAGACCAGCGGCAACACCGACTTTGAAGCCGCTAACTTTGAATTCATCGAGTTTTGGATGTTGGATCCGTTCATCTATGACTCCACCTCCAACAAGGGCGAGTTTTTCTTGAACTTGGGCGCAGTGAGCGAAGACGTGCTCCCAGACAACGTGCGCGAGTTTGAAAATGGCTTGCCTGGCGATCTTGCCGATTCGGCAACCGTGGGCACGACCGATTGGGCACGCTACCCGCTCACCACGCCCCCCACGACCTCCTTTAGCAATGAACCCAATGAGCGACCCAACCAAGACGTGGGCCTCGACGGCTTGAGCGATGCGCAAGAAAGGATTTTCTTCAAAGACTATTTGGATCAGTTGAACCAAATCTTTGGATCAGCTGCCCCTGTGGTCACCAACGCCAACAATGACCCGACGGGTGACAACTACAGCTATTTCAGAGGCACCAACCTCAATGGCCAAGGTGTTTTGCAGCGCTATCTGCCGATGAATGGGACAGAGGGCAACACGCCGATCAACTCCAACCAAAATGGCTACAGCACCCAAGGATCTCCCAATCCCGACACCGAGGACTTGAACCAAAACTCCACGCTCAACACGAGCGAGCGCTACTGGGAATACAAGATGAATTTCTCCCGCAATGACATGCGGGTGGGCAAAAACTACATCGTCGATGTAATCCCCGCCGAGGTGAATCTGGTCAACAACAAAACTGAAACCGTCAATTGGTACCAATTCAGGATCCCCTTGGTTTCGGGCAAATCCATTGGCGACATCTCAGACTTCAAGGCCATCGAATTCATCAGGATGTACATGAAGGGTTGGGACAAAGAGACCGTCTTGCGCTTCGCCAAATTCCAATTGGTGAGCACGACCTGGCGCACATCACGTGACTATATGGGCGTCGAGAGCGACACACTGATCCCTGACCCACAGCCAGGCTCATTCTTCAACATTGGGACCTTGAACATCGAGGAAAATGGCAGCCGTCAGCCCTTCCCCTATGTATTGCCTCCTGGCATCCGCCGGCAGCAGCAGATCGCCAGCACACAGGCTGGCCTCTTGCAAAATGAGCAAGCACTGATCTTCAAAACGTGTGGCCTCGCAGATGGAGACGGCAGGGGCGCATTCAAGCTCGTGAACTATGACATGCGATCCTATAAACGGCTCAAGATGTGGGTACACGCAGAGAATATACCAGGCTCGGGGGCGCAAGAATTCCAAGATGGCGAATTACGGGCCTTCATTCGCCTTGGGTCAGACATCAAAAACAACTACTACGAGTATGAGATCCCACTGAAACAATCGCTGCCCGGGGCCACGGACTCTACAGGCATTTGGAACAATCAGTTTGACGTAGAGCTTGCGCAACTCGCAGTGGCCAAAGCACTGCGCAATGAGGCTGGCTGGCCGACCAACAATCGCTATGCGTTTGACGTGCCACCAGATGGGGATCGCGTAGGCCACCGTATCTATGTGGTCGGCACGCCCAAGACCTCAGAGGTCAAGGCAATGATGATCGGTATCCGCAATGAAAATGATGCCCAAGGACCACTCTGTGCCGAGGTTTGGGTGAATGAGTTGCGCATGGTGGACTTTGACGAGACATCGGGCTGGGCTTCCAATGCCCGCGCCACCATCAAGCTCGCCGACTTTGCCAACATCACTGTCTCAGGCAGCATCAGGACACCTGGCTTTGGTGCACTGGAACAGAAGATCAACAACCGTAGCCGCGAGACCACGCGCAGTTTTGACGTGGCTGGCAACTTCAACATGGGCAAGTTTTTCCCAAAAAACTGGGGCATACAGTTGCCATTGTACTTGAGCTACGGCGAGCGGGTCGTCGATCCCAAATTCAACCCCTTGGAGGCAGACGTGCAGATGGTAAACTATCTGCAGGCGTTTGAAAACCAAGCCGACCAAGACTCGATCCAAAACTCTTTGCAAGATCATAGGATCAACAAGAGTATCTCGCTCAACAATATTCGCAAGGTGCGCATACAGCAGCCCGGCAACAGCAAGACGCCTCCCAAGACCCATCCATGGGACATTGAGAACTTCACGCTGAGCCTCTCCTACAACGAGACGTTCTCCAGCAACTATACAACACTAGCGCGCTGGCAGAAAAATCACAAGGCTGCACTCGGCTATGCCTACAATTTCAATTCCAAGCCGATCGAGCCCTTCAAAAACGCGAAACACAAGAACCCGATCACGCTGTTCAACTTCAATCCATTGCCCAAGACAATAGGGTTCAACCTCACCCTCGATCGGCAATATGAGGAGAATCAGATCAGGCAATCCACAGGTCTCGTGCCACTGGCGCCGACCTATATGAAGCGTTTCATGCTCAACCGCAACTACACGCTGCGCTGGGACTTTACCAAGAGCCTGAGCTTCAACTATACCGCCACCAATGCTGGCCGTGTCGATGAGCCGATCGGTGCCACCACGCGCGCCAACCGCAGCGAGATCTATGACCGCATCTTGAACTTTGGCGTCATCCAAGACCCTTATGGCCGTGACTCCCTCGGGCGCGACAAGGCCGTGAACCTTGGCCGCAACATGACCTTCAGTCAGCAAGTCGGCCTCAACTACATCGTGCCTTTCGACAAGTTTAAACCCACGAGCTGGATCAATGCGACCCTTGGCTACCAAGGTGGCTACAACTGGCTCACGGCGCCCGACAACAACTTGAGCCTAGGCAACCAGATCAACAACAGCAACAACATCACTGCCAACACGCGTCTGAACTTGGAAAACCTCTATAACAAAGTGGGATTCCTCAAGAAGATGCTGGATGAGCAGAAAGCTGGCCCCACGCCACCACCCAAGCCCGTTGGGCCACAGGTGAGTGGAAAGCCATTGCCCAAGCCGACCCCCAAGCCTGGTGAAGAGGAAGCCGACACGACCAAGGAAGAGCGGTTTGTCGTACTCAAAGCCATCGGCAAGCAGGTCGTCAAGACCTTGCTGAGCGTGCGCAACGTCGATCTCAACTACAGCACCAACTCCGCGACCTCGGTCTCTGGCTGGATGCCCAATTCCGACAATTTCGGCAACGATTTCCGCTACCAATACCTGAATGAAGACAGCACGCAGACGATCCAAAACAACCGCATGGCCCCTGGCCTGCCGTTTGTGATCGGCTGGCAACCCGAGGCTTGGCGCGCCTCACAGGTCGGCAACCCAGCGATGCTCGATGGCTTTGCACAAAATGGATGGATCTCCACCAATTCCACGCTCTCCACGCCCTTTACCCAGACATGGGGGCAGCAATTCACAGGTCGCACATCGATCACACCGTTCAGAGATTTCAAAGTCGATATCAACGTCACCAAAAACAACTCCGTCAACTATTCGGAATTGTACCACTATGACGACACATTAAGAATGCACCTGCACGACAACCAGCTCTTTACGGGCCAATATTCAGTGTCTTACATCTTCCTCGGCACCTCGTTTGAGAAGAATGTCGATCTGAGCAAAACCTATATTGAGCTGCAAAACAATGCCCGAGGCGTCATTTCCGAGCGCCTTGCAAGTGCCAATCCTGAGTATGCAACCTTCCTGTCACGTGCTGCTGCTGGTACGACAGTGGTCGATGGCTACCAGCAGGGCTATTACCGCAACTCGCAAGAGGTTTTGATTCCGAGCTTCCTGGCAGCCTATGGTGTCGGCAAGTCCAAGACGATCGGCCTCACAGCTTTCCCCGCCATCCCGCTTCCCAACTGGAACGTGAACTACAATGGACTGGGCAAAATTCCAGCTTTGAAGAAGCACTTTACGTCGATCTCGATCAAGCACGCTTACCGTGGCACCTACACCGTAGGCGGCTATACCAGCAACGTGCGCTTCACTGGAGACGACCTCAGCGGCTACACCTCCAACTTCTTTGGCATCGGTGTCTCGACCGCCAACCCCACCGACTCAGTCTTCAATATCCAGAGCCAATTCATCGTGCCTCAGGTATCGTTCAATGAAAGCTTTGCACCGTTGGCTGGCATCAACCTGAACTTCAAGAACGGTCTCACCGCTGGCTTGGACCTCAAGATGAACCGCATGGTGTCCCTGAGCTTGGGCAACCAACAGCTCACCGAAACCCGCAGCAAAGACTTCAGCCTCTCGGTAAGCTACCGCAAAGACAAGCTTGAAAAGACGCTTCAGCTCTTTGGCCGCACCGTGAATCTGAAAAATGCATTGAACTCACGCCTCGAAGTCTCCTTGCGCGACAACAAGACCCGCAACCGCAAGCTCGACTTCCAAGGCAACAGTGACTTCACGGCAGGTAACTTCATGCTCATCGTGAAGCCTAGCATCGACTATGTGATCAATCAGAAGCTCAACGTGCGCTTCTACATAGAGCACACCCGCAACCGTCCCGCGATCTCGACCAGCTTCCCGAGTAGCTATACAGCATTTGGCTTCCAAGTCAGATTCACCCTCTAAGGAGCAGAATTCACAGAATTTTTAGAATCGTGTCGGGTGTTGAATGCTGGATGGAACCCAGCAATCAACACCCGACACGATTCCGAGGCAACGATAGGCCCGCGATTCCCATCCAGAAACGCAAGTTCAGCCTAGCGGATTCAACACCCGACACGGTTCCAAAGCAGCGATAGGCCCGCGATGCCGACCAAGAATTCAACCTGCTGTGGGATTCTGAAAATTCCGAGAATTCTGCTCCTTTTTGTTGCGGGAATCACTTAGATTCGCTCTCTGAATTTAACACCTGAGAATATGAGTTATCCAGCAGATTTGCTCTATACCAAAGACCACGAGTGGGTAAGGCTCGAAGGCAGCACAGCCACAATTGGCATCACTGAGTTTGCCGCCGGCGAATTGGGTGATATCGTGTATGTCGAGATCGAAACCCTTGGTGAATCCCTCGAAGAGCATGCCCTTTTTGGTACAATCGAGGCCGTAAAAACCGTCTCTGACCTGTTTATGCCGATCGCTGGTGAAGTGATCGAAGTGAATTCTGGCCTCAACGACACCCCTGAAGTCGTCAATTCAGATCCTTATGGCGATGGCTGGATGATCAAGGTGGCTGTATCGGATGCATCATCGAGAGACAGTCTCATGAATGCAGCCGACTACAAGAAAATGATCGGCGCTTAAGTCGGTTTTTGCAACCGATTTAGCATTTTCGAGGTCTTCGTCGCGATGCGCATGGAGACCTCGGATTTTTTCATACACCTTTTGGGAGGTTCTTTCGTAGAACAGTAAAATTTGCGCATGAGACGAAGCATGTTGTTTTTGGCGGGCTTGATCTTCCCACTTTGGTTGCTGGCACAGACTGGCGAGCCAGAGTTGGCAGAGAAGTATTATCAAGATGCCGAGTATGACAATGCGCTACAGCTCTACGAAAAGCTGCAGAAAAAAGAACCCGACAACCGCGTCTTCAACCTGCGCATCAACGATTGTTACCAAAAGCTCAGCCAATATGTCGAGGCCGTGAGCTTTATGGAAAAGACAACCAAGCGCAATCCCACAGAGCATTTGTATCCCTTTGTATTGGCTGACGCCTATCGCCTCGCCAGTGAGTTTAAAAAAGCTGACAATACAGAGAACGAGACCATCAACAAGCAGCTGCAATCGGAGGCCGATTTCATGGAAATCGGAACCTGGCTTGCAGATCTTGGGAAATACCCGCTCGCCCTGCGCGTCTATCAACAAGGCCGCAAGACCCTCAAATCCAAATATATTTTTGGTGAGGAGATCGCCTACCTGCACAAAAAGCAAGGCGAATACACCGCTGCGACCGAAGAATACCTCTCGCAATACGCAGTGAACCCCGCATCGCTCGGCAATGTCAAGAACAACATCTTGAGCATCGTGAGCGACCAATCCAAAGAGGCCGTCGAAAAGGTGCTCCTGGATGCTGTGAACCGCAACGCCAAGGACATTGGCCTACGCGGCATCGTCTTTGAGTTTTACGTACTCACGCAAAACTTCTACGAGGCACTTGTACAGTGCAAGAGCATCGACAAGGTGAACAATGAAGACGGTGGTCGTGTGTTTCAGTACGCGATCACCTTGCGCAACAACAAAGAATACAAACTCAGCAACAAGGCACTCGATTACGTGATCGAGAGCCATGAGGCATCGCCCTATTTCATGCGCACCTTTCAGGAAAAAGCCGTGAATGGCGAGTTGCAAGCCTTTGAATCCCTGCCCGTGGACACCACAGGCATCCGCGAAGCGGTCAATGCCTACGACGCGCTTTTCGCCAAGTTTGGCAGGCGGCCCGTCTTTTTCGACGCCATGTACCGCAAGTCCAAGCTGCTGGCCTTTTACCTCTTCGACCTGCCGCGTGCCCTCACCGAGCTAGACCTCGCCACACAGCAGCAACTCAAACCCAACGAGCTCGCGCAGATTAACCTGCTCACGGGCGACGTCCTGTTGATGCAAAAGGACTACAACCAAGCCAAGGCCAAGTACAATTCCGTGGCCGAAGCGTGGAAAGAAGGCCAAATCGGCGCCGAGGCCAAGTTCAAGCAAGGCCGCCTGAGCTACTTCAAAGGCGACTTTGAATACAGCAAGGCCCGCCTCCAGACGATCAAGGACAACACCAGCAACGACATCAGCAACGATGCCATCCAGTTGTTTTTACTCATTCAGGACAATCTCGGCTTGGACACCACCACCTATCCATTGGAACGATTCGCGCAAGCGCAGCTCATGGTCTATCAGCGCGACTTTGACCCTGCGCTCGTCTTGCTCGACAGCATCGCTTTTGCCTTCCCCAGCAACACCCTCGCCGACGAGATCCTCTGGGAAAAAGCCAACATCTTCATCCAGCAAAACAACATCGACAAAGCCCTCACCTACCTCGACAAGATCATCACCGACCACCCCAAAGACATCTACGGCGACGACGCCCTCTACACCAAAGCCAAGATTTACGACTACACCTTCAAAGACAAAGACAAGGCCATGCGCCTCTACATCGATTTCCTAAAAGCCTACAGCGGGAGCCTATTCATCGTAGAAGTAAGGCAGCGCATCCGTGAGTTGCGAGAAACAAATCGAATCTAGCAAGCGATGAGCCCGGAGCCACCGGCTCCCAGGGCAAAGGACAGCCAGCCTCCGGCTGGAAAGAGAAATTGAAAAGGGCGATTATCGATTTCTTTCCTCAAACTCTTTTGTTTTCTGATCGATGAATTCCTTGTGCTTTTTGGATTCGAACTGGACTACTCGGCTGATTTCGTCGTCTGTCAATTGTTCTCCATAGTTTTTTGTAAACGCCACCGAGCCGTCCGCAAAGAATAAGTTGTATTTCGCAATTTCAAATTTGAATGCCGTTAGGTTCAGATAGCCGATAACTCCCAAGTCAAAGTACTTGAACTTTGAAAACGAGTAGACAGGCGAGATCGTTAATGTATGGTTCTCAACTCTACTTCGGCTTGCTTGTGTTGCGGTCAAGTGCGGATCAAACCCTGACATGTTGTCCACGAGGACATGGAACTCTGACTTGTGATAAAATGTAAAAAACTTCGTGCCCGCAATTTCAATCGCCTCGGAAAGTCTTCTAACACTATCATCGTAAACCTCCAAAATCGCCTCCTTCGACTTCAACACCTCCGCCTTCTTCCCCATCCCCTTCAAACGCTGATCCAGCAAAGCCAATTCCTTGTCCAAATCATCCGGCTCCTCGATCGACTCGCCGCGCGCACCCGACAGCATGATCTTGAGTGACCGCACCAAATTCACAGCCATGTAATCCACAAAAGCATCCGTATTCCCGCCATCGGCCTGCTGCAAGGCGCGGTAATAATTGATTTTGTCTTCGGTCTTGATGATCACAGGTGGATAGCCGTATTGCATCAAGATAAAATTCATCAACAGCCTGCCCGTGCGGCCATTGCCATCATCAAAAGGATGGATGTTGATGAAGCGATGGTGAAACAAAGCAGCCAAAAAAATCGGATTGGTATCGGCCTTTTCGCGCTGCGCGCGGTACCAATCCATCAGGTCATGCACCATGGATGGCGTTTCTTCGACCGAGGCAAAATAGTGGATTTCACCCGTCGCCGTGCGCACATGATTCGGAACAGACTTGTACTGACCGATCTGGATCATCCGTTTGGTCGGCTTGCCGTCGGGGGTCTCGGCATCCACTTCGTAGGGTTCACGCAACAACAGCTTGTGCAATTCACGGATGAAACTTTCCGTCAATGGATATTCGCCCTTCACCACATCCAGCACCCAATTGAGCGCTTCGTTGTGGCCGGTCATCTCCAAATGGTCCTTGAGCGGCTTGCCCTGCGCCGTGATACCAAACAACAAAAGCGACTTCGTTTCCCCAAACGTCAACGAATTGCCCTCCAGATGATTGCTGTGATAGTTCCAATCGAGCCGAAACTTCTGAAGAATGCGCGCCTCTTGCTCAGGCCAGATGGGCCGCATCACCTCCAATTCCACCATCAAACGCATAGCCTCTACAACTGCTTCCATCGATCCGCTCAATTTGAATTCGCTTGAAGCAAAGTTAGATGAATCGGCGATGAGAGTCAAACGGAGTCAATCCTGGTCGTCCAGAGATTAGGAATGCCACGAGCCCGGAGCCACCGGCTCCCAGGGCAACCAACAGCCAGCCTCCGGCTGGTCAGAAACCCGCAACGCCCCCACGCCCCCCTACTCAGGCAAATAAAAATCCGTCTCAAACACATACAAATGCACCTTAGCCACCAAATAGAAGGCCTCATCCTCATACAGCAAGCGCAATGCATCCACGCGATAGACCGACTCACGCCACGCGTCGCGCGTGCTAGCATCATCGGGATCACGCAGGGTCGCCTTGCGCACCTTCATAAAATTGTCGAGCCACTTTTTCTCGTCCTTGCCATCGGCAGGGCTACCGCCCGTCTTCTTGTTGGTGCGGTCGATCATGGCGCTGAGGCCATCGGGGTCATCGCCATCGCCGTGTTGGATGCAGGCATCGTAGAGATTGAGCATCGTGAGCGGGAAATGCAGCCCCAACTCGGCCGCATACGCCACCGCAGGTTGGAAATAAAATTCATTCACCAGTGCATCCTGCACCTGCAAAAAGACACTGTCTGCCGCAGCCGCTGCCCAGTCGGCGGTCAAGCGATCCAGTCCCACGACCGAGGAATCGTCATTGGCACAATAGGTTTCCAAGAGTGGGAGGTGGTCGGCGATCGGTCGCCCGGGGCGCAAGACATTGTAGCGCTTTACGACTTCGAGCAGATCGCAGGTACGCGACGTGAAGCCTGCGCGGCCAGCCGTGAAGCCACGCCCATCGTGGATATTTTCAATATAGGCATATTGGATGGTGGGTTCCCCATTTTCAAATACGCTGATGCATTGGTCGGCGATCTTGCGCTGCTCGGCAGACAGCGGCAAGCCGTCTTCGTATGCCGGAACCTCCTTGTTACAGCCAAAGACCAAGGCCATCATGGCGAAGAGCAAAACAGAGGAGGTCTTATTTTTCATCAGAAACAAAGTGTTGCACATAGATGAAGGATAGGTCTAATCCCACAAAATCGGAAGCGGCCCTTCAAGCCTTCAAAACCCGCCAAACCCCAGCAGCCAAGGCAGCCCCGATCGGCGAAGCCGTAAGGTAAATCCAGACATCCCCCATTTTGCCCGCCAACATGGCAGGCGCGAGGCTGCGTATAGGATTCATCGAGGCCCCCGAAACCGGCCCTCCCATGAGCGCCGCCAACAAGACGACCGACCCGATCGCCACCGCAGCAAAATTCGCAGCCGACTCCGACTTGCCTTGCGTCGTGAGCAAGACCGTGAGCATCAAGAAGAATGTGAGAAACAGCTCTAGCATCCAAGATTGCATCGCTGAGCCAGAGGGATAGGTTCCGCCAAGCCCTTCATTGCCGGGGAACATGAGTTGGAGGCAAAAAATGGCCAGGAATGCGCCCGCGGCTTGCGCCAAGATGTAGGGCAGCACCTGTTTCCAAGGAAACAAGCCGACCAAACCCAAAGCCACCGTGACCGCAGGATTGATATGGCAACCCGATACGCCGCCCAAGGCATAGATTAGCGACATTACCAATAGGCCCCAGACGATGCAAATGCCCACGTGTGTGACCACGCCTTGCATTTCTTGGTGTACAATGATCGCTCCGCAGCCACACATCAATAGGATGAATGTGCCCAGCAACTCTCCGAAATAGGCTTTGTAATCCGTTGTCATTTTGATTCCTTCACGCTTTTGGACCGATGCTCACCAACGAGACATCGCCCAACAAGTTCTGAATATTTTTTACGATAGCAAGTTGGGAAGCATCGTTTTCTCCGAATCAAAATGGATATAACACAAGAAGCCGCCCAAATCTTGGACGGCTCCACAGTTATTTTTTTGCACCGGCTTATTCGGCTTCAAAGCGCAGCTGGGTCACCTTATAGACACCACCTACATTCTTGAGAAAGATGTTGGTGTCATAGGTGCCGCCGCCGCTCACAAATGTGCCCGTTGCATAATTGGTTGCGCCAGAATTACCCTTGTGGATCACTTGGAAGGATTTGGGGGTATTTTTGGCGAAGAAGTCTTTCAGGACAAAAGTAGCTTGCTGGGCAGAATAGGCCTGATCGGCGCCAGGAAGGGTAATCTCCACAGGCGACTGTAAAAAGGCCGTCAATGCATCAGCATTGCCACCTTGGATAGCCGCAGCAATCTTGCCAAAAGCTTCGTCAGGTGTGCTTTGTGCTTGGGCCTGAGGACTTGTAAAAGCCACCAACACCATCAAAAGCAACAACGCGGAGAATTTATTCAAGTGTTTCATAATGCTGATACCATTACACATTCTGTGCCAATTCAATAGCCAATCAACGAAATATTTTGGGAGAAAACAAAGGACATCCTCACCCAAGGTGCGTGTGAGATAATCCATTGGGTAGAGACAGTGAGCAGCAAATTGTTTTCAGGCGATTGCCCTGTCACCCTTGGCCACAAGTTGGATCTACATATTGGCGTGCACGCATACTGCTGAAGCCTTTGCAAGGCCGCCCCAAACACCAAAAACACATTGCCTTGAATCGAGTTATTTCAAAGCCCGTCCCCGAAGACAGGGATTATTCTAAATTTGCAACATGGCTCCAAAAGTAGTTCTCGTGATCATGGATGGTTGGGGTATCGCCCGAGACCCCAAGGTGAGCGCCGTCGATGCTGCCGACACTCCCTTTTATGACCGTTCCTTGCTCACGCGCCCCCATGCACGCCTGCATGCCAGCGAGGAGCAAGTAGGCCTGCCAGCCGGGCAGATGGGTAACAGCGAAGTCGGTCACATGAACATCGGCGCGGGTCGCGTCGTCTATCAAGAACTCGTGCGCGTAAGCCTTTCGATTTCCAGCGGTGCATTTGCCGAGATCGAGGAATACAAAAATTTGGTCGCCTATTGCAAGGCGCATCAAAAGCCCTTGCACCTGCTCGGCTTGCTGAGCGACGGTGGCGTGCATTCTCACATCGACCACGTGACGGGCCTCTTGCGTATTTTGGCGCGTGAAGCCGACATCCCGCCTGTCTATCTACACCTTTTCATGGATGGCCGCGACACCGACCCCAGAGGTGGTCTCGGGTATGTGGCCACCTTGGAGGCAGCCATCGCCGAGACTGGCGTCGGTAAGATCGCGAGCGTGATCGGCCGCTACGATGCCATGGACCGCAACCATGCTTGGGACCGCATCCAAAAAGCTTATGACCTGTTACGTTACGGCAAGGGCGAAGCCTTTGCTTCGGCACGCGAAGTGCTCGAGGCCAGCTATGCCGCTGGCGTGACCGACGAATTTATCGCGCCAAGTGTCATTGTGGCCGATGGCCAGCCCATCGGGCTATTGCAAGAAGGTGATGCCGTCTTGTTTTACAACTTTCGCACCGACCGTGGGCGGCAGCTCACCACAGCGCTCACACAGCGCGATTTCCCCGAGCAAGGCATGACCAAAATGGCCCTGCACTACGTCACAATGACCCGCTACGATGACACATATAAAGGTGTCGAGGTCATCTTCGAAAAAGACAATATCCAGATGGGCCTTGGCGAGACCCTCGCCGCACATGGCAAGCGACAGGTTCGCATCGCAGAGACCGAGAAATACCCACACGTCACCTTTTTCTTCAATGGTGGCCGCGAGGAACCCTTTGTCGGCGAATCACGCATTCTCTGCCCCTCCCCCAAAGTCGCCACATACGACTTGCAACCGCAGATGAGCGCCCTCGAGATCCGCGACAAGATCATCGCCGAGCTCGACAAAGGCGAGATCGACTTTGTCTGTCTCAACTTCGCCAACCCCGACATGGTGGGCCATACCGGCGTCTTTGAAGCAGCCGTCAAAGCCTGCGAAACCGTCGATGCTTGCACCCAAGCCGTCGTCGAGGCCGCAACCCGCAATGGCTACCATGTGCTCGTGACTGCCGACCACGGCAATGCTGACTGCATGATCAATCCCGACGGCAGCCCCAACACAGCCCATACGACAGCATTGGTGCCCGTGATCGTGCACCAACCGGCTGGCGACCACACGACGTGGAAGTTGAAGGACGGCAAACTCGGCGACCTTGCACCGACCATTTTGCATTTGATGGGCCTGCCGATCCCCCCTGAAATGACCGGTGAAATTTTGGTGACCGCATGAGACAACTCGCATTTTTCATTCTCCTATGCTTGATGGGCAATGCCATCGCTGCACAGAGCTGCGCAGCCTACAAAAAAATGTTCTGGAGCCAAATGGCGAGCACCTGCGCGCCCGATCTGCGTTGGGAAAAATCGGTGACCGAGATCGCCGATGACGGCACGACGACCACCGAGACCAAGACCTTTGACCTTGATTGCGTTGCTGGTTTTGCCAAGGATGCCACGACGACCATTCCCCTGAATCCCGCAGAGTTTGGCCACCTGTTTGAATATGCCTACGACAACCCTTACGTCTCGCCATATTTGGATATCGCGATCACAGCCAGCAGCATCGATGCCAAGCTGAAAGCAGGCGAAGAAGGCAAATCCAAACTTCGCATGCAACACTTCCTCGTCGATCCATCGACCGGGAAATTGCAGCTCGCTGAAGCCAGCATTGTGAAAGGCAGCGCCTTGTACGATCTGGAAGTGCATATCTCCGTGCAATTTGATGCAGCGGGACACTATCTCAGCCATACGGTCGAGACCAAGACCGATGTGCTCATGGGCGGCGATGTACACACGCGCATCAAAGCCCGACTGTTGTAAGATGGAATGGCTCGCAATCTTCATCGGTGGGGGTATGGGATCGCTTGCGCGCTTTGGAATGACCAAGACGTTTGCCAGCTGGGCCACTGAATTTCCTGTTGCGACCTTGTTGAGCAATCTTTTGGCTTGCCTCATTTTGGGATTTGTAGCTGGCTTGGTCGCGCAAAAAGCCCAACTCTCTCCCCTCCTCAAACTCGGCATCACGACGGGTTTCTGCGGTGGATTCAGCACCTTCTCCACCTTTGGGTTGGAGTCAGTAGGTCTGCTCTCGAATGGAAAGCTCTTGCTGGCTGGTGCATACGTATTGGCATCGGTGGCGCTGTGCTTTGTGGGAATCTGGGTGGGACAAATGCTCGCGCGGCAGAGTTCCTAAGGCAAAAATGCCATCTCACCGGGGATCAGGCCCACCTGAAAAGAAGCGGTAGGCGTCGCAGAATTTGGCAAAAACCGATACAAAAATCCCTTGTGCTGAAAATCGAGCGCATCGGTGGCGTAAATCGCACCCGTCTGCGGGTCGATGTCCAGGCCATACCAATTGTGAGCGCCTTTGGTGACCCAAGCCGATGCGGGCAAACTGCCATCTGCGATTCCCATGCTGAAAATGCCACCATTGAGGAAATACAAGCGATCACCCGCAGCGTTGATGCAAAGTCTGCTAGGCGCGTCTTGGGTGCTGGGGAATGTAAATGCGGCCTCGATCACGAGCGAATCCGCGCTGATGCGCACGAGACGTGGGTGCGCCTGCCCCAGTGCGCTCCCGCACAAGACCCACAAATTGCCATCTCGATCGGCGACAAGGCTATTGGGTTCGCGGCCGACAAAAAGGCTATCGGTCAGCGTGAGCGCATTGCCATCGATCACGAGCAGCTTGTCGGTGCCGGTCTGCGTCACGAAGACGCGGTTGCCGACGAGGGCCATCTCCTCGGTCCAGCCGCCGGTGGCGATGCTACCCGTCACCGTGCAATTCGCAAGATCCACGATATGGATCGACTTGCTGTACAGGTCGCTCACGAGCGCGCGGTTGCTGCCCACGGGCAGCAAGTAGCGCGGCGAATGCATGCCCGTGAGTACGCAGGCACTCGTGAGTTTCGGCAAATCGAGGACCTCGATTTTGCTGGAATTGTTCACGACGACATAGGCACGGTTGCCGATGACCGTGATGCTTTGTGCCACATCGCCCAGTGGGCGATGGACCTCGGCCTGAAAGACATCGTGAACGATGGTATCGCTCAGGCGGCTCAGGAAACTCATACTGGCATTGCCACTTTGGAAATTGCCCTCATTCACCACCAAAATACCGTTTTGGTAATCGATGTCGAGCGGTTCGGGAGCAGGATCGGGCTTGCAGGCCGCAAATGCCAAGACCAGCATCCCAAGGATGCTCCAACGCAAGACCTGATGTATGTGCTTCAATTCCATTGTCAACCCCAGCCCAGTGTGAAATCCAAACGCAGAAAAAATGACCTGCCAGGCATAGGCCGCCAAGCCACTGTCTGAAATTGCGCATTCCAAATATTCCGCAAGCCCAAGCGAATGTCCACGGTGCTTTTTTCGAAGTCAGCAAAAATAGGTTTTCGAACGCTGTAATCGGCGAAGGCAGGGCGCTCCTCACGCCCCAACCGATAGCCGAGGCTCAAGTCACCCGTGCTGAAGCCCTTGATGAAGGCGCTATTGTCGGCGACCGTGTACCGCCGGCTATTCCAATCTTGGAAATACTGCACCTCCAACCGCCTCCATTTCAGTATGAGCTTCGCAAATGCTGTATGTTGCGGCGTATAGATGAGCTGATAGCCATCTTGGTCGCGGGTTTGATTGTAGGAATAACTGAGGTTCAACAGCAATCGACTCTGTTCACGCACGCGTTCCAATGATGCATTCGCTTCCATGCCCATCGCCTTCACCCGTCGCGCATTTTCGGGATGCCAGATGGCACCCGTGCCCGGCACCCACAAAATCCAGTCATTCACATGGTTGTAGTAGCCACCCAAGGAAACCGAAGAATAGATGCCTTTGATGCGTGGGTTGGATTGCACGTTCAATTCGGCAGAATGACTCAACTCTGGGCGCAAATTGGGATTGCCGCCAGGGATCCAGAAGCGATCGTTGAGGGTCGGGTAGCGGTAATTGCGCGCTAGATTGGCGCTCACATTGAGCTTTTGCTTGCACAATGCAAAATTGCTCCCCAAAAACGCCAAGAGAGGTGACAGCTGGTCATCGTATATTTCTTGGCGAATGAGCATGCTCACATGCTTGTGATCGCTAGGATTCCATTCCCCCCGCACCATGCCTGTGACTTGGTTTTGGTACACGCCATCGGCATAGCCGTCGGTGCTGGCTTGGTCATAGAGATACCGCAAACCGACCTGCCGCAGCCACCACTTGCGCTGCTTATGGTTCACCAGATCTACGTTGCCTATGAGCCGCGTCGATCTTGACTGCGAATGAATCCCTGCACTGGGGTATGCATACAGCATTCCTTCCCGAAAACAAGCTCCAGAGAGCCGGAGTTCGGTTCGCCTGAAACCCCTTATCCAACCGCCGACCACACGCAGCGCCGCATCTGCTTGGCTTTCATCTGTGGTGGCGCTCAGCATGGTTGCCGGCAATAAGCGGTCGGACTGTAGCGCCCACAGCTTGGCGAAAAATGTATTTTTCTTCAAGGTGAAGGACAAATCCTGCATTCCCCCAAATTGCAAAATCGCTGCATGGGAGAGCTTCTGCACTGGCGAGCCCGGCAAAGCCGAATTGTGGTAAGGGAAATTGTTTTGTGCGGTATTGAAATACAGCCTGGTGCTGGAGATCCAATTCACCTGGCGCACATCAAACTCCGCATTCGAAGCATGACTGCCCCAAGAACCCACTTGCTGCCGTAGGCGCAACTGCTGCCCAGTTCCTCGGAACAATTCAGCCCCCGAGTTCAGGTTCAACGCGCCACCCAAGCCGCCGCTGCCCAGCAGCAGCGAATTTCCGCCATACAACGCCTGTAGCCCCCTGAAAACATTGCCAGCCCCGAGTGCCAAATCTTGCTGACCCAGCATCGCGGAATTGAGCGGCAGCCCATCCCAAAAAACCTGTGTATGGCCAGCACCTGTGCCCCGCATGGTCGGCGTCGCCAATCCACCGGGGGCATAGCGCTTCAAGCTCATCGAGGGCATGGCTTGCAGGGCCTGCGTGATATTGCCAGTTGCAGCCGGCCCCAAATCAGCCCACCAGGTTTTTCCGCCATGGATGTAATTGGAAGGTTCGTGCGTCCTTACCACAATCAGTTCCAAGGGAACTCTGATCGACGAGACGCCTTCCACCAGGACAGAGTCCAACATCTGCGCCGACAAGCCATGGCCGCCAAGCAAAAATGCCAGCTGCAACAGGATGCTATGCGCGGTCCTTATTCGTCCCATACAATTACTTTTTGGGAGAATGTGCGCTCGGGGTCATACACCCGGAGCAAATAACAGCCTGATGCAAGCTCGGCTGTGCCGATCTTCATCGAGCGATCTGTACTCCATGCGATCCATTGCCTGCGCAGCAGCAATCTGCCTTGTGCATCAAACAATTCCACGACCAAGCCGCTGAGGTCACCGCTGGCATAGAGCTGAATGTGCTCCCCACGCTGCACAGGACTTGGATAGACCCGCGCCCAATCTGGGGAAATGGCCACGATGCGCGCCTTTTGGGATGCATAACCATCTGCTGGGCCACCGAGATAGGGACTTTGGCCGAATGCGAAAATGGTGAGGAATAGGAAGCCCGTGAGTAGGACGAGCGCATAAGGATTCGTCACAGATCTCATCTTGCTCCCCTCCCCCCGGCGGTATTGCGTCGAATGTCGGACCGCAGCCCGATGTAAAAGCGGTCGGAGACCGCGAGATCCCTGAATCCAGGAATCACGCCGCTGTTCCAGCCGCCACCCTTGTACCCGACGCCAGCGGCATCGGGCCAATGCGACTCATTGGCATCGCCTGCGGCAGAGAGCTGCCCATCGCCATGCTGCCCGCCAAAGCCAAGGCCAGCCGACTTGGTGGTGACGCAAAATTCCCAAAGATTGCCACTGAGCTCCATGTGCCCATAGTAGCCCGCACCCGCCTGCAGGCGGTCGCTGCTCGCATGTGCCCCAAACCCACAACGCAGGGGACCCTGCGCGCCAGTGTAGCCGTGGCTACCCAGGCCAGCGGTAGATGTACCCGTTTCGGCGACACCCTCAGCTGCAGTGCCATCGTTCAGTATTGTATTGGCATCGACGATGCTGTCGGTGCCCCAAGCAAATTCCAGCGCGACGGGCGCCAATGGCCCCCGACATGCCTTCTCAAATTCCAATTCTGTAATGGGCCGCAGCGCAGCCCAGTCGAGGTAAGCCGCCACATCGGGCCAATTGATCCAATTGCAAGCCCGGTTTTGCCCGTCGTCCTCATTGAAAAAAGGATAGGTCGCATTGGCATTGCAGCCGATGACCGCAGGTGTCGCAGGTGCCATACCCGGCTGGGAGATCAACAGTCCATTGCGATTGGGACTGTTCATGGCCAATGCATGCGCGTCTTGCGGTGCATCGGGGCCCATGCTCATGCGCGCAAATTGCTGCGCATAAGTGAGGCTCCCCAAAAAGTCGGCATACTGCTGCTGACTGATCTCGTATTTCATCAAATAAAAACCGTCGTAGCCCTTGGGAAAATCCGGAGGAAGCGACCCACCCGGCGGATTTACACCAATGGATGTGAGCGCGTCGGCAGCCACGGCAGCCTCTGAGCCCACAAAATAGGGTTGTCCTGTCGCGGAGTCACGCATGCAAAAGTTGCTCGCGCCATCGCCGATCCAAAACGGCCCCTCAGACACCCATGCCATCTCGATGCCATAGATGGCAATCTCAAAATCACCTGCCTCAATGGGTTCGGCGAGCCGTAACTGCAATTGCGTCTCGACAATGTCTCCATCACCCGTGAGCATGGTGCGCAGCATGACGCCACGCCCCTGAGCATCGGGGTCGATCGCAAAGCGTCCAGTGGCGTTCACATGATGGGCATCAGCCTGCGGTGCCAATTGTAGGTGCTCCCATTGGCCGTTGCGCATCACTTTTGCAAACAGCCACACTGCATCATGGTTGCCGGGACCCGTGGCAAGATTCCAAGCATGGTCCCAAGCAACCGTGATGCTGAGTGTATGCCCGTCGCTGCTGAGCGGGCCCAAACGTAAATTGTTTCCCAACAGCACATTGAATCCCCAGCCAGTCCAGCAGAGGATCAGCAGCGAATACAGTATGTGACGTCGGGACATCATCAGTCTTGCGTCTTGATGACCTTGGTCGTCGCAAAGCCCTTGCGGGTCTGTACCTGCAAGATGTAGGCGCCTGCGGGCAAGGCGTCGGTGGCTACGCTCATCACGCCATTGTTGCTCACGGTCTCGGTGAGCAATTTGCGGCCGCTCAAGTCATAGATCGCGAGCGATTGAGCGGGTGCATTGAGGTGCCTCAAATCCACATTCAAGCGATTGCCAAACGGCTGAGGGAAGGTTTTGAGCGAATTGTCGAGCGCGACTTTGGGCGTGTTGCTCACGGTCACGTTGTAATCGACGGCCATGGCCTCGGGAGAGATTCCGATGTCGGCGCTGTCCAGCAAGGTGCCCGTGAGGCTGTATTTGTAGATTTTGCCGTAGGAAAAATAATCCGTCCTGGTGCCGTAGAAGACATCGTTCACAGAGTCAACGGTCATCATTGCAAATGTACCAGGGATGATAGATGGGTCCACGATGGTGCCCGTGCTGAGGTCAAAGCTGCCGACATTGCCGCCAAAGTCGGCAAAGAGCAAGCCATTGGCGATGCCAGCCGAGTAGGCGACTGGAAGATTTGTGCGGTGGTGTGTGAATGTGGCCGTGGGAATGTCGTACTCCGAGATATAGCCCCAAGCTGGGCTGTTGAAACGGTTGATGTTGACGGTGAAGATCTTGTCGTTGTGCTGATAAACATCTTGGATGAGCTTGCCCATCGTGTCCATGTTCATGACGCGCTCCAGCGATTGGCCGGGGATATCGAGGACAGCAAAGTCACCCGATTGACGCACATAGCTGCCAGGGTTGGCGATGTAGGCGGTGTCACCGACCACGACGACCCCTTCGCATTGGTCCACGATGCCAGGCACGGTAAATGTAACGCCGAGGTTGGCTGCAAAGCGCACTTCGGTGTAGGGGGTATTTTGAAGGGTGCCATATCCTTTGGTCACGATCACCTTGTCAAGATAAACGGCCGTTTGGCGAATGCCATAGATGCGTGCCTCGGCAGTGCGGGTAAAGGTGCTGAGGTCATATTTCATCAAGGTCGAGTCGGCGCTCACATAAGCGTCATTGCCCCAAATGAAAACATGCTGCACGGAACCACCAGGAAATGAATCGAAGACGGTGTAGTTGCCGGTCGTGATGTCCCAACTTGCGACAGTCACCTTGTTGGTTGCGCCAAAGACACCGCCATTGGCGATGATGACTTGCGTAGGGGTCTGTGCATCCAAACGCATGGCGCTGAGCAAAATGACCGCAAAACATAGAAATGATGTAATTCTTGCCTTCATAGCAAAGTACTCGTTTTAAAACATCCAAAAAATGGGATGACGAGCTGCGGAGGCATACCCCTAGGGCGGCTCCACAGCTTTTCTCCCGAAAGCGATGAACCAAATAATTGCCTAGGCAGGTCTTCTGGCTTCCCTTTTTTCCGGCGCCTTCCCTCTCTGTCAGGAGAAGTGGCATGTAGCCGAATGACCTGTCCAGCAGACAGGTGGGTTACAGCAGCGGGGACTACTCCGGATTCTCACCGGATTCCCTTTTAAAGCAGATGGTGGCGACACAACCTGCTACCTATGCACCGCAAAGATAGAAGCTCCTCGGCAGAATGCAATGATTGTATTTCGAGGGCTGCATTTCGGCAAGTTATTACGCCCCCTTTGGCCTCGGCCGCGTTCAAAACATCGATGTCCAACATTTCCGTATTTTTGCAGTTCATTGAGTTGAAGTGCCTTTTTGAACATGCAGTTATCTATACGCTGGTCTGGATTCTTTTTTGCTGTCGCCCTCGTGTGTTGCGGCCGCGTAGCTGCGCAAAAACCGGCCTTCATCCACATGAGCGACGTCGCAGCATGGGATTTGGCCGACAATGACACTTTGTATGTCCTCAATTTTTGGGCGACATGGTGCAAGCCTTGCGTGGCTGAAATGCCCTATTTCGACCAAGTACAAAAGGAAATGGAGGGCCAAAAGGTCAAGGTGATCTTCATCAGCATGGACTTTCGTAGCGATTATGAAAAGCGGCTGGTGCCGTTTGTTGCCAAAAAGAAGTTCCATTCCCAGATCGTCTTGCTCGATGAGCCCAAATACAATGACTGGATCGACAAAGTGAGCACCACGTGGTCGGGGGCGATCCCAGCGACGCTCATCGTCCAGCATAGCAAGGGCATACGCGCTTTTCACGAAGGCGAGTACACTTATGAAACTTTGAAATCCCAAATCGATTCACTCATTCAACGATAGGTTATGAAAAAAGTAAGTACGGTATTTCTGACAGTGCTGATGGCACTCTTCTTTGCGGGCAACTATGCTGTTGCTCAAGGTGTAGATGCCGACTTGATCGGCAAGGAAGCGCCAGCATTCAACCTGAAAAACATCGATGGCAAGATGGTGTCGCTCGACAACTATAAGTCGAGCAAGGGCGCGATCGTGATCTTTACTTGCAACCATTGCCCCTATTCCAAGATGTATGAAGACCGCATAGTGGCTCTGGACGGTAAATTCAAAGCACAAGGTTATCCCGTCGTGGCAATCAACCCCAATGATCCTGCGACCTATGCCGAAGACAGTTTTGACCAAATGAAGAAGCGCGCCAAGAAGAAAGGTTTTACATTCCCTTACTTGGTCGATGAAACCCAAGGCATTGCCAAGGCTTATGCTGCGACACGCACGCCCCACGTCTATCTGCTGGAAAATGCTGGCGGCAAATTTGTCGTGCGATATGTCGGCGCGATCGACGACAATGCACAAGACGCTAAAGCTGTGAGCAGCAAGTTTTTGGAAGATGCCATCGCCAAGCTGAGCGCTGGCCAGGCACCCGATCCTAGCCAGACCAAGGCGGTGGGTTGCGGCATCAAGTGGAAAGCCGCAGCGGCTAACTGATTAGCCTTCTCCATCATGAGAATCCCCTGCAAACGTGGTCCAAATGACGCGTTTACAGGGGATTTTTCACATTCTATTTGGCTCCTTTTGGCCCAGTCACACTGTTGATCGGCCTATTTGATTGGCAGATGAATGGGGGCCAAATACTGGATTGGCGGTAGTCTCAGCAGCCAATCGCAGCGAAGCCCTGTTTTTACTCCTACGACAGCAGCACTCAGTTCATGTGCACGAAAGCCAAAGGCGATCAGCGCAATGAACCTGCGATGCGTTCTCGTCTTGCAATGGCCAATAACCGACCAGCAAACTTATCGCTTATTCGGAATTGCCTTTGGGCTTGAGAGGAATGGTTTGGTGCGACCAGGCACGCCTTTGTACTTAGGTCGCTTCACAATGGTCACGCTACGGTCACCAGCCTTGTGTGTCCTGGACCGAATGACGCCACGACCGCAGCCGCTGCCCACCATCACTGTGGCCGTCATGAGCAGCACGAGGCTGTATGTGAGAAACTTTTGCATTTGTATTCCTTTTGGGTCGAAGTTAAAGATTTCTGTGGAATTAGTGCAACGGCACTATTGTTTCATCGTGCCCTTCTTCTCCAATCTGGCAAATAGCATCTCACCCGACAGCTCGACAAAGAGCACTGAGTAAACCTTGGTTTTCATTTTGTCGTCGGTAAACTCGATGTCCCAATAGTAAAACTTCTCATTCATGGAATTGACCATCCTGAAATTAGTGGCGTTCCAGATGACGGTTTGCGCCAAAATCTTGTGCAGCAGGTTGCAAGTGTTCTCATTTTCGAGCTTTTCATAACTGTCCAAGAGGTTGATTTTGGTCTTCATCGCGCGGTTGGGCTCGCGTCCCGCATAAACGCTCATACGTCCCAACGATTCATAATTGCGGTTTTGGCCAAATTTGATCATCTTTTCGATGGCAGCTTTGGAGGCTGCCTCGGCCCGCTCTTTGGTGGTCTGGGCTTGCTCGTTCACACCGACGCCGACGACTTGTGCCATCATGGGCATGCCCATCAACATCAGAATGAAAAGTGGAATCAGAAAAAGCAATTTTCTCGTTTTCATACGCACTAAAGGAAATTCAAGGAATGAAGATATAAAAAGAATGCCAATTCTGATCAATCGGGAAAAAACGGCCAAAATACTTTGGCGGCGATCAGTCGATGTCGCCCAAAATAAAGCCATTTCCGTTTCGAAGGAAGGCGAAGGCGCGGTTTTCTTGGTTGCCATCTTCATACAGCATTTCCACCGTCCAGATGTTCCATTCGCCCTCAGACTCTTTTTCCTTTGCAAATTCTTTGTAGGTATGCGTCTTGATGCCAGTCATCATCACCTGCAATTGTGCGCACTGCTTGTCCACGGCGGCCCTTTCGGTTGGCGTGTCATAGCGCATGCCGCGTTTCCAATCCTGGTCGGTATTGCTCTGCCTGAGCGCGAGCAATGGAGCCATCGCGGCACAATCTCCAACCTTGGCAAGGTCCAGCAGTTGTTCCACCGCTTTTTTTACAGGCTCTCCGCCCTCCGCCGTGCCACCGGGCTCCAAAATTGCTTTTGGTGGCTCGGCCACTGGGCCACCCGTGGCCGATGTGGTGGCCGGCTGGTTGCATGCCATGAGCAAAAGTATGAGCAAGGCCGCTAGGCCGATGAAGTGTCTTTTCATGGTGCAAATCAAAGCTATTTCTGGATTTGTTGGATCAATTCCTCAACTTTCTTGGCCTCATCTGTCCCTGGCTCGGCAAGCTCCATGGCTTTGCGTGCAGTGGACAACGCTGACTCAGGCTTGTTGTTCTTCCATTGCAATGTGGCTAGCGTGTGATAATTCCAAAAAGCTGGCGCGATTTCTACCGACCGCTGTCCCCATCCCTCGGCGAGCAGGAGCACATCGGCCCCTATGCCGTGCAGGAAAATATTCCATGCGACGTCGTTGTAGAGACCAGCATCGTCGCCTTTGTATATTGCAAACAAGCTGCGGGCCGATTTTTCATAGGCTGCCCAATTGCCTCCGGCTGCATGAAAGATGAGCTCATCTTGCAAAATCACGGGCTGGGCGGCCTGAGCACCGAGCAATTGCTGCACGACTTTTTGGCATTCGCCCAGCTGGGCTAGATCTTGCTTGCGCATGGCCTCTTCCAAGGAAGTGCGATAGGCCGAGATGATAAACGCTGTCACTGCGTCCTCGCCATATTGTTTTTTGAAACTTACCAAATGCCCCAAGACATACTGAAATATGTCGTCGCTGATGCTTTGCACGCCAATGGTGGCAATGATCCAATTTTCAGTCTCCAGCAACGCTTCACGGCTGATCCTGTGCAGGTATTCGCTGCTGGCTTGCACCATGTCTTGGCGAGCGGCATCCATCTCCACGATGTAGCGCCGCACAAATGCAGGGTCGCGATCACCTGCGTGGTAGCGTTGGGTCAAGCTCGACAAATGATTTTGTGGATTGAGCGCGGCGGTGGCCATGGCGAGCATTTGGTCATGGTCTTTGAGTTTGTGCTCGCGGTACTGCGGGTTGCCATCGGCATCAAAAAAGATGAACTCTGGAATGCTCAAGATGCGTACCCCAGCGAAAAACGGATTGCCTTCGATTTGCTGTGCGTCAAGCTGCCAGCACACAAATTGCGAGTTGAAGGCGTCACCGATCTCCTTTTCTGTGAAGATATCCTTTTGCATGATTTCGCAGACTTCCAAAAAATCTCCACAGACCACCAGCATGAGCATCTTGTTCTGGAGTGCTGCTTTGGACTTTGCTTGTTCGAAAGTTCCTTGCTCAAAACGGATGCCTTGGGCGGGCAATTGCAAGGCAGCCATGAAAAGCAAGGTTGCACCAAGGATACATTTCGCAAATCTTCGCATATTCAAATGTATTATTATTGATATGTAAATTTCATAAAACCAATTGGTTACAGCTAATTACTAAAATTTTCGACGAATCGAACAAGCGTTTCAAATCTTCCTTCTTAGCTTTATTAAATACCTGGTGTAAGCTATGGCAATGAAAAATTGCCCGATCTATTGAAGAACCACAGTCTAGGAACAAAGGGTATGGATGCAGACGCTTCACGGCAAGCCTTGAATCGCCAATCGATTTGGCTCATACGAATATTGGGGATCATCACTGCTGTGATTGTGCCGCCCTTCCGGTACATATTGCTGCCGAATTCATACGACCCGATGTGGATGCGATGGTCGATTTCAGGCCTGGTCATGGCTTTTGTACTCTCGAGTTTCTGGTACGATGGATTCAATCGTCATGCACGCCTCATCAGCAATGCGGTGGCATTCCTTATCACTGGCTGGATGCTCTATCTGGCAGGATCGAACGCCTTGGTACAGGAATATACGGCAAGCTATTTCATCATGCTTTTTGCGTCGATCATCCTCTTCAAAGATCGCCGGTGGCTGATTGCCTTCATCCTATTTCACTGCCTCGCTGTCGTCTTCAGCGTCTTTTTCATCCCCAACCCGGTCTTCAACCCGGTGACGTTTGTATCGATGGTTGCTTCCATCATGTTCATCGGGTCGATAGGTCAATGGACTGGCGTAGTTGAGTATCAGCAATCGATCAAGCAAGGTGCCCGGTTACGCACACTCAACCAAACGGCCCTCGCAAATTCCAATGAAGGGATCATCGTCACCGACCCATTTGGGCAAATCCAGCGAAGCAATCCCGTGTTTGGAGTACTGTTTGACCTCCCCCACGACAAGGTTTTGTCTTTGGAGGTTTGGCTGCAAGCGGTACAGCGACAGATGGTAGAGCCAGCATTGGCGATGCGACTGGCCAAAACCGTAACCCAAGAACCTGAAATTGAGATGACGGAGCAATTCCATTTGATCAATGGCAAGCATGTGCGCCTCCTTACGAAGCCGATACATACCAATGATCATTATGACGGCCGCATTTGGTTTTTCAAGGACGTAACGCAGGCGCATTTGCAACGAGAAGCCATGTTGCAGCAGCAAAATCGATTGCAACGGCAAAACGACATGCTCACAGCACTCTCGATCGATGTGGCGATGCAATCGGGCGAATTGGAGGTGGTCGCACCGATCGTAGTCACTGAAACAGCGCTGTCATTGCTTGCTGACCGAGCATCGATTTGGCGGTGGGATGCAAAGACCGAGTTGCTTCATTGCCAGGCACAGTACCATGCCAAGTCTGGTATCTTGGACAATACTGATGATTTATCTGCCAAAGACAATCCCGACTTTTTTCAATTGATTGCCACGACAAGGGTGTTGGTCATCGACGATGCCTACAAAAACCCGCTTACGGCATCTTTTTATGCCAACGAACCCACACTCCTCCACCCACTACAACTGTTACAGGTCCCGCTGAAGCTGGGCGGCAAGCTGTATGGATTGCTGTCGGTTGCCCGTGAAACCGCCGCCCAAAAATGGACCGTCGATGACCAACAGTTTATGTCAGCAATCGGCGACCTCTTGGTGATCTCGCTGGAGGCGGGTGAGCGGCGCAAAGCAGAGGTGCAGCTCGCCAAGTCGGGCGCTTTGCTCAAAGCTGTGTTTGAGTTGGCGGGAGTCGGCATACTGGTAACCCGCACAGACCGCACCGTGATCGACTGCAACAATACCTATCTGTCACTGTTTGGGATGACGCGTGCCTTCATCATGGAAGAGCATGCCGACACCGTCGTGGATTATTGCCGCAGCTTGATGATCGACGAGGCCGAGGCCAATAAGTCCATGCGATTCCTCAAGGATCACCCCAGCGAAAATGAGAGCAGGACGGTGTACTTCAAAAATGGCCGCATCGTCGAGCGCTATACAGAGGTGTTGCGCGTCGATCTTCAAATCATCGGCCGTGTCTGGTTTTACCGTGACGTGACTGAAGCCACAAATGCTGATCGGTACTTACGCGCTTCTGAAATCCGCAATCTATCGATCATCCAAGCCATCCCCGACTTGATGCTGCGTCTCTCGGCACAAGGAGATATCCTAGACATCAAGATTCCTGAGATTTGGGCAGCAAGCGCATTGATCATCGATGCACGGGCGACAAAACTCGTCCATCTGTTTCCTTTGGGGTTTGCAAATGAAATCATGGAGCTCACATCGACTGTACTCGATCAGAAAAAAGCCGTGGCACAGGAGCTTGCCCTTGAGCTGACAGAAACCATCCGCGACATTGAAACGCGACTTTCCCCGAGTGGAATCGGTGAAGTCTTGATCATGTTGCGAGATGTCACCGAACGCAAGAAGACGGAGAAGGAGTTGATCCAACGTAACCATGAGCTAGACAGCTTTGTCTATCGGGCCTCCCATGACCTTAAGGCACCGTTGAATTCACTGATGGGCCTCATCGACATCGTGAAAACCGAGGAGCATCCGCCAGAATTGGACACCTACCTCAAGCTGATGGATCGCAGTGTCTTGAAACTAGACACCTTTGTGCGCAACCTCACCGATTTTACCCGCATCAACCGTCTTGCACTCCAAAGCCAACCCGTCGATTTTGAGGCGCTACTCGGCGAGGCCAATGAGGGCCTGCGGTATATGCAAAACGCCAATCTCATCACGCAGCGCCTTGAGATTACCCAAGATGCGACATTCTTTGGCGACAACTTTCACCTTGGCATCGTCATTGCCAACTTGCTTTCCAATGCAATCAAATATTACGACCCCAAGAAGCCCACTCCATTTGTCCACGTCATCGTCCATAGCCAAGAAAATGCTTGCACCATTGCGGTCACCGACAATGGCCTAGGTATTCCCAAAATCCACCAAGACAAGATCTTTGACCTGTTTTTCCGTGCTACAAACCAAAGTTTTGGTTCAGGATTAGGTCTCTACATCACACGCAATGCGATCGAGAAAATGGAGGGCTCCATTGCCATGGATTCTGAAGAAGGCAGGGGAACCACCTTTACGATCACCCTTCCCAATAGAATGCAGAAAGCCAAGACAGTGTCTGCTACCGCAACCGACGTTTATCAGCACACACGCTAAGTGTCTGCAACGCCGCTAGCCTACATTTCACAATCCACATTCCGTCCAAATTCTCAAAAACAACAGGCTTCCCCGCAGGGATTCCGAAGTTTGTGCGCCTGCATCACGTGCATGAGGCGATAATTTTGCGTGGAAAATTGGTTTTGGGTTCAAAAAACCCTATTTTTTTCAACTATTCACCCCACTGTCTCATGTCTCGTCACCTTTTCTATTTGCTCATATTTGTACTTGGTCTAGGATTGTTGCCTGCGCAAAACCTCGTCTCCAATTATAGTTTTGAGACCAACTCAGGTTGCCCTGGGGGACCTTGTGAATGGCAACGCCCCACAGGCTGGAACAATGTGAATATGCTTTTGGGCTGTGGCAGCTATGGCACACCCGATTATTACTCCACTTGCGGCGCAGGCTTCTCCCACTTGCCTTACAATGGCTTTCTCACCTGCAACCCCCACACAGGCAATGCCGTGATGGGATTCCTCACTTGGTCGGGGGGGCTGAGTCCCAATTTTAGGGAATTGGTGAGCACACGGCTCATCTCGCCAATGACCGTCGGGCAAAACTATGCTGTGAGTTTTTG